>CAIWNX010000015.1 GCA_903914175.1 uncultured beta proteobacterium
GGTGTCGGCAGTGTGCCCTGGGCGCTGGCGCGGCTGAACGCCTGCCACAGGGGTTGCACCGTGATGTCGAAAGCGCCGCGCGTCAACATCGACAACTGCTGTGTGAATGTCAGGACCTGCAACAAATGATCGTGCGGCCGTGCCAGGCTGCCATGCTGGTTGAGTTGAAAGACCTGGCTGGATTCCTGGTGCAGACTCATCAGCGTGTCGATGTGATGCACCTGCTGCAAGGCAGCCGCAATCGCTGTCTGCGCCGTCAGGTCGTCGGTGTGCAGGACCTTGATCGTGACCGTGGTGCCAAAGGCCAGGCCAGAGCCGCTGTGCAAGCGCAAACCTTCCGCCGCACCGGTGCTGGCTGGGCCTGAGTGCAGCCAATCATCGGACGCTCCGCTCAGACCCGCGAGTGCGCCTAAACCGAGTGAGGCTGAGAGCAGGGTGCGTCGTTGCATCAGGCGGTCCTTAGTTGGTCTGCAGTGGCTGGATAGCAACGATACGGGCACGCTTCTTGGCCATCATGAGCGGCGCGCATTTTTCATCGCTGGCATGGATGACGACGCAATCCATGCACTGAAAGCATTCGTCGTATTGAACCGCGCCGGTCGGCGTGATCGCCTGGTAGAGGCAGCGGTTGTTGCAGGTTTGACAAGGGGCACCGCACTCGCTGCGCCGCGGAATCCAGTTCAGCAGGCGCACGCGGCCGAGTAGCGCCAGCGCGGCGCCAAACGGACACAGCACGCGGCAGAAGAATTTGTAGATAAACAGGTTGGCCAGCAGCAGACCGATGGCATAGACGACAAAAGGCCAGGCGCGCACGAAATTGAGGGTGATGGCGGTCTTGAAGGGCTCAATCTCGACGGCCAGATCCGCCACGTTCGATGACAGGGCGGCGCTGAGCACAATGCCCGCCAAGAGCAGGTACTTGATCCACTTCAGGCGGCGGTCGGTCTCAGGCGCGAGCCGGCGTGGCCGAATTTTCAGCAGACGACCCAACTGCGATACGAATTCCTGCAAGGCGCCAAAGGGGCAGAGCCAGCCGCAAAAAGTGGCGCGTCCCCACAGCAGCAGCGAGAGCAGGGTGAAGACGGTCAGCGTGACGGTCATCGGGTCGTATAGGTAAAAACTCAGGCTGCGTCCCGCGAGCACCGCCTGCAGCACGCTGGTCAGGTTGACGATGGAGAGTTGTCCCTGCGCGTACCAGCCGATGAAGATCAGTGTGAAGAGCAAAAACGCATTTCTGAACAGCTTGAAGCGGCGCTGCTGCGCGACCAGCCTCTTTTGCAACACCAGCGCGATGGACAGGATGACCAGACCGAGCAGCAGAACAATGACTTCGCCGCGGCGCTCGCGCCAACTGCCCTGCCAGGATTTGTTGTCGCTCTCAGGCACCGTGTAAAAGCGCTCGGGCAGCGTCAGGCGCAGGCTGAAATCCTGGATGATGCGTTCCGGAAAAATCATGCCCTTCAGGCGTGTTACCGGCAGCACGAAGTCGAGCGGGTTCGAGGGGTCCATGCCGGAGCGGCCGATGATCCTGAAGACCGCCAGCGTCTCGCGCTCCAGACCGGCAGCGATCTCATCCTTCAGCGTCAGTTCGAGATTGAGGTCGCGCATTTCAATCGGCAACTGATCCTGTCGCAGCACGATGCGGTCCGGCGCGCTGCCGCGCAGGAAGTCGTCGCCGGTCAGGCTGTAGCGTCCTCTGGACATCACCAGGATGGCGTGGTCGTCGGGGTCGAGCCGGCTTTGCAGTTTGTTCCAGGACGCCTCGCTCAGCAGGTTGCGCCCGATCGCCGGCACCGAGACATAGGCCAGGTAGAGATCGATGAAGGGATCCTGCGGATGGGCCATGGCCTCGCTGTCCAGGCCGGCGCCGTTGCTGCTGGCAAACTTCTTTTCAATATCGGCGTTGCTGAGCACAAGGTGCTGGATCAGACCCTCATCACGCAAAGCCTTGACCGTGTGCTGCTCCATCACATCGCGTTTGATGCGGGCAATCAGATCGGGGTCGCGGCCTTCGGCAAAACCGAGCTTCTTGCGCGCCACCTTGAGTGCTGCGGACAGAATACTCTGGTTGATGATGCGCAGCGAGGCTGTGGCACGGGTGATGCCGTCGAGTTCGGCCGCCTGCGGTGAGATGTTCTTTTGCCCGTGTGGCCCGACCAGGATCTTGATGTTCTGTTTCAGCGAGAGCCCCTTGTACTGGCTCACGAAGCCATGCATTGGCACTTCGCCCAGACCACCGACAAATACCGGCTCGTGCTGCGACAGAACTTTGACATCGAGAAAGTTGCCGCGCTGGTCCATGGCAATCAGCAGATTGATCGGCACGCCGGAGAA
>CAIWNX010000016.1 GCA_903914175.1 uncultured beta proteobacterium
GAGCACCAGATTCATTGTTGGAGTTCTTGAAGACCCTGTAAATTATGCAGAGCAAATGAGCATGCAACTGGCCCCTTCTTAGGGCTGTCGACATGCTCGACCTGAACGATATTCATAACCGGGGGCTATGCATAAGGGCACCAAAAAGTCGCTGGCGACGGGCAGGTTCCCGGTACATTGATTTTCTACGAGCCCCAGTCGGTACGCCAGTCGTCGAATTTTGGTTCTGCTGCCAGCACGTCTGTCACGCCTGCTGTGTCGCCAGCCGATTCATTGCGCGGCCAGAGCACCTACCCGCATGAAGAACCATCCTAGCGTCCAAACAGGCGCGCTGCACTCCCGCATGGAAGTCTTGCTGGTGACCACCCCTGGGCAATGGCCTTTTCGGACACCGTGGTGTCAACAATGACACGATGCAAATCGGCCTTCTTCACCGCCGCGATGGCCTCGGCCGTATCGATCGTGGTCTTCAAAGCTTTTCTACGCCAGCTTCACCCATTCAAACCCAGATCAAGCACCTCGGCAACACCACCAGCAGGTGGCGCTGAGCCGTTGAGCTTTTGACCCGGACAAACAGCACTTGCGCTTCAACCGTATATGGAAGGTGGCGAACAACGAATCCAGTGCCTCATCGCTAGGTCAGAAATCAGCGCGTTGAGTTGGCAAAGGGAGTTTTAACCACCGAGCGTTCCATTTTTAACGTTTTCAACGCAAGGAAAGACATGAAAGTACAAACAAGCCTATCCGCACCACCCGCCGAAACTCTTCTGCGCTTGCCCGCCGTGGTGGCACGTGTCGGGCTTAAAAAATCCGCAATTTATGAGATGTTCAATCGCAACCCGCCGGAATTCCCGCGCCCGATGAGACTGAGCCGCCGCGCCGTATGTTGGCCAGCATCCAAGATTGATCAATGGATTGCCGAGCGCATTCAAGCCGCTGAGCAATCATGATCGACGCAGTGATAGCGGGCCGCCGACGAGGCGTGCCCACTCTGCGCACGGCTGCGAATGGCAGGACATTTGCGACCTTCAGGATCTCCGCTGCCGATCACTCAGGCGCATATGTTCTGGTGTCGTGTGTTTCATTCAGTGCGTCGGAGTTTGATCCATGCAGCGCCTTGAAGGACAAGGGCGAATGATGGTCAAGTCAGCCCCACTCCAACTCGACACCCATCGAGTTCAAGCCGCCCGCCCACCCCGTCCGATCTATTCACCACCCCATGGAAACAGCCATAAGCCCTGACCTGATCCGGGTCGCACTTCAACACATCCCAGCCAACCTGAGCCGCGATTCATGGGTACGCATGGGCATGGCCGTCAAGAGCGAATTCCCCGACGAAACCGGCCGCAGTCTGTTCACCGAATGGAGCGCATCGATGCCGGACATCTTCGACCCGAAAGCGACCCGCTCAACTTGGTGCAGCATTAAGCAGGATGGCGGTGTTGGCATCGGCACGCTATTGCACCTGGCCAAAAAACACGGATTCACTCTACCAAAGGCAGATCAGGCTCCCAGCCCGCCCGATCCCGTAGCGGCAGCAACGCTGGCCGCTGAACGCGCCAACCGGGCACGGCTTGAATCCGAGCAAACCGCAGCATGCCACGCGGCCGCCAGCGATGAAGCCAAGACCATCTGGGACGCTGCCAGCGAGACTGGGCACAGTGGCTACCTGGCCCGCAAAGGCGTGAAGCCGTACGGTGTGAGGATCACATCTGATGGCGTGCTGCTGGTGCCAATGCGCGATACCACCTGCAAACTGTGGAACGTGCAACGCATCGCCCCAGAACCGCCACCCGGCGGCGGGCCAGATAAGCTGTTTCAACGCGGTGGCCGTAAATCGGGTCTTTGGCACATGATCGGCGATTCGACCCGGGCATCGGTGCTGCTGGTGGTTGAAGGCTACGCCACGGCCGCCAGCGTGCATGAGGCGACAAACCGCCCGACTGCATGTGCCTTTGATGCTGGCAACCTGGCGCAGGTGACCAAAGCCCTGCACCAGGCACACCCAACCGCCCTGATCGTGATCTGCGGTGATGATGATACCGGCACCCAAGAGCGCACCGGTCACAACCCCGGGCGCGACCAGGCCACGGCGGCGGCGCGATCTGTGCGGGGGCTGGCCGTGTTCCCCGAACTTTTGCCGCCTGGCGGCAGCGACTTCAACGATTTGCACCAGGCCGACGGACTTGATGCGGTTCGGGCATGTATTGAAGTCGCCATCGGTGCCCATCAGGGCACCCAAGCCCCCGTCGGCAGCCACCGTGAACGCATGTTCGACCCCTTCACGGTAGACGATACCGGCGTATGGTTTTGTGGAGTCGACCAAGACGGCAAGCGCAAGCCGCCCGAATGGCTTTGCAGCCGTTTGGCTGTGGAGGCTTTGACCCGCGACCAAGACGGTAGCGGCTGGGGTTACCTGCTGGCCTTCGCCGATCCGCTAGGACACATCAAGACCTGGGCTATGCCCGCTCGCATGTTGAGTGCGGATGGCGGCGAGTATCGGGCCACGCTATTGAACATGGGCCTGCGCATTGCCACCACGCCCCGCGCCCGCATGCGGTTGACCCAGTACATCCAAACCCGTGCCCCGGATCAATTTGCAAGCTGTACCGAGCGCATCGGTTGGCATGGCCGGGCTTTTGTGCTGCCAAAGGAAACCATCTGCGACGGTGCAGAGCGCATCGTCTTTCAGAGTGACACCCCGGTGGAAAACACGTTTCGCGTCAAGGGCACGGCCGATCAATGGCGCGAGCGTGTAGGCGCATTGTGTGTGGGCAATTCCCGCCTGGCCTTTGCAGTGGCGTGTGCCTTTGCCGGGCCACTGCTGCGCCCGGCGGGTATGGAGAGTGGCGGGTTTCATTACCGAGGTGATTCATCGGGCGGCAAGACCACAGCATTGAAACTGGCTGCCAGCGTGTACGGTGGCACCAGCTACTTGCAACGGTGGCGCAGCACTGACAACGCTCTAGAGGCTACGGCAGCGCAGCACAATGACTGCCTGCTGATCCTAGACGAACTGGCACAGATCGACCCCAAGACAGCAGGCGAATGCGCCTATATGCTGGCCAATGAACAAGGCAAGGCCCGCGCCACCCGAACCGGCGCGCCACGCGCCCGCCAAGCTTGGCGGCTGCTGTTCCTGTCTGCTGGCGAAGTCGGCCTGTCAGATCACATGGCCGAAGGCATGAAGCGCACTCGTACTGGGCAGGAAGTGCGCATGGCTGACATTCCGGCCGATGCCGGGGCCGGACTGGGTGCCTTTGAAGACCTGCACGGCATGCAAGGCGGCTCAGCCTTTGCAAAGCACATTACCGGGCAGGCCCAAACGGTGTACGGTGCCACTGGCCGCGCCTGGCTGCAATGGCTGACCGGACATGCCGACACCCTGAAGGCGGTCATTCGCAACGCATCAAACACCCTGGCGCAATTGATGATCCCCAAGGATTGCAGCGGGCAGGTTGAGCGAGTTGGCGCACGCTTTGCACTGGTGGGTGCAGCCGGCGAGATCGCCACCGCGGCGGGCCTCACTGGCTGGCCAAGGGGCGAGAGCGAACGGGCCGCCCGTTCTTGCTTCAATGCCTGGCTGGCAGCCCGTGGTGGCATCGGCAATGGCGAGATCGTGGTCATGCTGCGGCAAGTGCGGCGTTTCTTGGAGATCAACGCGGAGGGCCGTTTTGCCATGTGGCACCGGGGTAGCGATGACCAGGCTCCCAAGACTTTGAACCGGGCAGGCGTGCGGCGCTTGGTGAATGAGGATGGCGAGCCCATCAAAAGCAATTCGCTATTAGGAGCAGCGCTTGGCGACCGGATGCCGACAGCCTTGGGTGAAGGCGTGAGCTTTGAATACTTCATCCTGGCGGAAACCTTCAAGACTGAAGTCTGCAGCGGTTTTGATTTCAAGGCGGTAGCTCGTGTGTTGTTGGAGCATGGCTGCCTGATACCCGATAAGGGTCGATCGTTTGACTGCAAACCACGTCTTCCCGGAATAGGCCTTGCGGGTTGCTACCGGGTTACGCCAGCAATCTTTGGACTTGATCTATGAATACTCACCGTTCTTGGTCAGAGTGAGCGACACCATGCCGCATATGGGCGGAGGGCGGCAAATTGTCAACTCGCTGCAAAACCTTGCTTTGTGTGCCCCAGACACCAAACTACAGCACGGCCGGACGGCCGCAAACTCCAATGAAATGGCTGCCCCCAGTGTCCCCATGACAAAGTGGTTTGTCCCCGCTCGTAATGGGGACAGTTTTATTCAATCATGACAACGGGTTACAAGCGCATTCGCCATTTGTCCCCGCTGTCCCCGCGATTTTTAAGCAAGGTTCGGTTAATGTCCCTGGTAGTGGTGACTTTGGTGTGACAGGCAGGCGCTTGCGCCACAGCGATCACGTCACACCATGTGCAATTTCACAGCAAAACACCCCGAAAAGTGAACGGAATCGACAACAGAATGCAGTAACTTTGATCAAAAAATCAGTGACTTTTTGCAGTTACTGTGAAAGTTACTGCACAATTCGCCGGAAGCTAATGGAAGTTACTGCACCTTATCGAACCATCAATCAGACACCATAAACTTAGCATAGCGTTTGCAACCAATTGATTTACATAGGTATTTTTAACAATTTGGACGCTAATGGACGTAAAAAAACCAACCGGATTAGGGTTGGTTTTTAAGTGTTTGGTGGCCTGGGGCGGAATCGAACCACCGACACAAGGATTTTCAATCCTCTGCTCTACCGACTGAGCTACCGGGCCAGAGCGGCAGAGTATAGCAGCATCTGTGCGCCCCACTGGGCCGGCAATCAGCCTGCGTTGCGCTTGCCGCGTGTCAGATCGACCCCGAGTTGCTTGAGCTTGCGATAGAGGTGTGTTCGCTCCAATCCGGTCTTCTCCGCGACCCGTGTCATGGAACCATTTTCCTTGGCCAGGTGGTACTCGAAGTAGGCCTTTTCGAACTCGTCACGCGACTCGCGCAAGGGCTTGTCGAGCATGAAACTCTGCAGCGCCTGCGGCCCTGCGTCTGGCAACGATGCCGTTGCCAGCACTGCAGCATGGAGCGTCTCGCTCGCCTGCTGACTGGTTGTCAACGGAAGTTCCGCAATCGTCTTGCGCACAAGTCCCCGCGCCAAGCCCTGCTCCACGGCCTTGAGCAGTTTTTGCAAGGTAATGGGTTTTTCGAGGAAGGCCAGGGCGCCGATCTTGGTCGCTTCGACCGCCGTATCAATGGTGGCGTGTCCGCTCATCATGATGACCGGCATGGTCAGTGCGCCGCTGGCAGACCACTCCTTGAGCAGCGTTACGCCATCGGTGTCGGGCATCCAGATATCAAGCAGCACCAGGTCGGGCCGCTCCCGCAAGCGCGCGGCACGGGCTTGAGCGGCGTTCTCGGCGACCTCGACGTTATGCCCTTCGTCGTTCAGGATTTCCCACAACAGATCGCGGATGCCGAGCTCGTCGTCAACCACCAGTATGTTTGCCATGATTCTGCGTGTTCCTTGGGTAGACCTGCATCGTCCGGCTAAGCCGGTTCGATATTTTCGATGCTGAATGATAACGACACTTGCGCCCCAACCACCTTGGCGTCCAGCAGACGGTTCGTGATGTCAACCCGTGTGCCATGCTCGTCCGCGATTTTCTTGACCACGGCCAGCCCCAGACCGGTGCCCTTGGCCTTGGTGGTGACATAGGGCTCGAATGCGCGTTTCAAAATGTGCTCCGGGAAACCGGTGCCGCAATCGATCACGCTCAGGCGAACACGTCCTGCTGACTCCAGCCATTGGGTACGCACGGTGACACCGTATTCGTCGCCCGTCCGACCCGCCGTTTCGGTGGCATCCTGCGCGTTTTGCAGCAGGTTGTGCAGCACTTGGCGCAACTGCTGCACGTCGCCCATCATCCGGGGGCAGCGCGCATCGAGTTCGACCCGCACCGGCAGCTGCGAGGTCTCGCTGACATACAGTTGCAACACCTCACAGACCAGTGCGTTCAAGTCAATCGCCTTGAGTTCAGCGGCCGGCAGACGGGCATAGTCACGGAATTCATTGACCAGACGCTTCATGGCGTCAACCTGATCAACAATGGTTTTGACCGATTTGGTCAACAGTGTCTGTTCGGCCGCGGGAATCTTGCCGTCGAGCTTCATGGCCAGTCGTTCGGCCGACAACTGGATCGGTGTCAGGGGGTTCTTGATCTCGTGCGCCAGTCGTCTGGCCACTTCGCCCCAGGCCTGAACGCGCTGCGCCGACACGATTTCAGAAATGTCATCGAACACCAGCAAGCGCTTGGCGTCGGGCAATTGCGCGCCACGTGCCACCAGAATAAGCGCATCGTCAGCCTGTCGCCCAATCAATTTGGCTGCGGCGTTGCCGAGTTCAAACGAATGCTGCCAATGGTCAAGCCCATGTTCGGCGCGTGCGCCCAGGAAGGAATCAAATTGGCGCTGCACGTCTGCACCAAATGCCTGCAGCCCCTCGATGTCAACCAGCCGGTGGCCCTCGAAGGCTGCCAGCGGCACGCGCAGGATACGCGTCGCGCCGGGATTGGACGATTGCACAACGCCTTGCGCGTCGAGCACCATGACGCCGGCTGTCAGGTTATCGAGAATCGTCTGCAGGTTGGCGCGCGCGGCACTCACCTGTTCCATGCTGCCCTGCACCGCGTGCCTGGCCTCCAAGAGTTGCTGCGTCATGTCGGCAAAGGAGCGGGTCAGGCCGTCGAGTTCGTCCTTGCCTTGCAACGACGCCTTGGGCGTCAGGTCACCCGCCGCAACCTGACGCACGCCAGCGGCCAGCAACAGCAGCGGCCGCGCAATCTGGTTGCCCAGCACGACGGCCAGCAGCACGGCGCCAAAGACCGCCAGGAACAGGCTCAGGGTCAGGGTGCCGATGTACATGCGCTGCAAACCCTGGCGCGCCAGCGCCCGCTCCTGGTATTCTCGATTGGCGTCAGTCACCGCCAGGGCATTGGCCACCAATGTTGGCGGCAAGGCCTGGCTTGCCATCAGAAAGCGTGGTTCTTCCAGCAGATCGAGATTGGAGTTGGCTACCAGCACCAGCGCCTTGATGCGGGCTGCGCGCACAACGCCTGGGGCCGCGTCATCCAGGCCTTCGATCCAGCTGACCGACTTCTGCGCGCGCGCATTGCGAAATTGCTGCTGACTGGGCCGCTCCGGATTGAGTTGGTAACGCAATTGCCCGGCCGTGGCGATCAGTTGGCCACTGGCACTCCATAGCATCAGATCACTGGCGCCCATTTGTTCCCGCGCGCGCTCCAGCGGCAGGCCAATACTGGCGTTTTGCGTCTCGGCCAGTTGCAATGCCGTAGCGCGCGCCTTGCTGCTCAAGTCATTGGACAAGGTCTCCAGGGTCACCCGCCCGAGATTGAGACCCGCTTCGAGCGCGCCTTCAACCTTGATGTCAAACCAGCTCTCAATTGAGCGCGAAACAAACTGATAGGAAACCACATAGATCAGCACGCCCGGTGCAAAGCCCGCCAGCGCAAAAATCGCGGCCAGTTTGATCAGCAAGCGGCTGCCGAATTTGCCCTGACGCAAACGCTTGAGCAAGCGCAACGCCATCCAGACGATGACCAGGACCAGCAAACCCGCCACCACCACATTGAGCGCAAACAGCGAGGCGTAATTGCGCTCGTACATGTCGCGGTTGGTGGTGGCCTGCGTCAGCAGGAACAACAGCACCAGGCCGATACCCACCATGACCGCCAGACCCACGCCCAGCGACCAACGCAGTGCGCGGGAACCCTTGAGCGAAAAGCGCCCTGACAGCGGCGCCGGATCGGGATTCATCACTTGCTGATCTCCAGCAGCAAAGGCTGGCGAATCAGGAAGTCAAGGTTCCAGTCGGCCTGACCCAGGGTGCCGATCTGAAACGGACGCGGCAGTTGCGATGTGTCCAGGCGATAACGAAAAGCCGCAAGATACTGTTGTTCCGGTTCAAGCTCCGAAGCTTCGGCAATCTTCCAGCGCGACAGGCGCTGCAAGGCTGCCAAGGCATCGTGCAGCGTGTCAAAGTTCTGGTTCAGGGCCACCGCCAATCCAGCCTGGGTGATCGGGCCGGATGCTACGTTGAGCCGCCAGCGCCGCGTCAGGGGCTGGTAGGCAAGCCGCATGTGGCGTTGCGCGCTGGCCACCTTTTTGTTGGTCCAGTACCAGCGTTCGCGCAGCAGCTCAGCCTCTGCGACGAAGATCATAGGCACACCCTTGAGCAGGGCATCTTCGATGACCATCGGCAAATCAAACCTGACATTGACGCTGAGCAGCACTGCGTCGGCCGTGCTCTCAAATTTCAGCGCCGAGATTTCCGGCGTCGCAGGCTGCGCCCAGACCGGTGCCCATGGACCCCATGCAAGGAATGCGCCCAGCAGCAACCCGATCAGGTCAAGCCGCGTTCTTTTCAAGCAAAGCGTAATAAAAGCCGTCATGGTCACCGTGCTGATTGTCCGGGACTGAACCCGCATTGTCCCCATTAGAGGGCATTAAATGCCCGGGTGATGGCAGCAAAACGGCATCGGTGTTGTGCGCAAGAAACGTTTTGATCTGATCCTGACCCTCGGCCTTGAACACCGAGCACGTGCAGTACAAGAGGCGAGCACCCGGCTTGAGCAGGGGCCACAAGGCCCTGAGCAAGCGCGCCTGAATCGCCACCAGTTGCGCAATGTCGGTTGGCCGACGCAACCAGCGCACGTCGGGGTGGCGCCGCACAATGCCCGAGGCGGAACAGGGTGCATCGAGCAATATGGCATCGAACAACTCGCCGTCCCACCAGCTTGACGGCAGCGCAGCATCACCCACCACGACCTGCGCCTGCAAGCCGAGCCGCTGCAAGGTTTGATGAATTCTCGGCGCGCGCTGCGCATCAATTTCAAGCGCCGTCACATGGCAGTCGGCCAGTTCCAACAAATGGGCGGTCTTGCCGCCCGGTGCAGCACAGGCGTCGAGCACGCGCAATCCCGCAGACGCCAGACCCGACAGCAGCAAAGGCGCGGCCATTTGCGCGGCAGCGTCCTGCACTGACACAGCGCCGTCGGCGAAACCGGGAATATCGGACACCGGCCTGGCCTGCGTCAACGCAAGACCATAAGAACCATCGGGCACAGCGGCCAGCCCGGCGGCAGCCAAGGTCTGAGAATAGGACACAACACTGGCGCGTCGGGTATTGACACGCAGGCTCATGGGCGCGTGGCGATTGTTGGCAGCAAGAATTTGTTGCCACTGCCCAGGCCAGTCTTTTTTCAGACGCTCGGTCCACCAATCCGGGTGATTCCAGCGCGCCACGGGCTGGTCGTCGGTCGCGGCCACAAGTGCCTCACGTTCGCGCAGGAAACGGCGCAAACAGGCATTGACGAAACTGGACTGCGGCTGGGTGGACGGACTTCGCTTGGCCGCCTCCACCGCCTGATTGACCAGCGTGAACACCTCATACGGCGCGTCCTGCTCCCGCCACGCCAATGCCAGCGCCGTGCACAGCAGCGCATCGACCGGCGGCGGCGGCGTGCGCGCCGCCAGCCGCTCGCGCAGCGCCTGGGCACGCCCGAGCGAGCGCAACACATGAAACAACAGCGATTGCACGCCGGGCCGCAGGTCAGGCGTTACGGCATTGAGTGCAGCCGTTCCGGAGACGCCGCTGCGGATTGCCTGCAATGCGCCGGCAACCGACTGCAATTGGCGCCAGAGGGGAATGCCGGATTCGTTCATCTAGAGGGTCTGTGCCGGCTTGAAACCAAACAACCACGCCAGCAGCAGTGCCGGGAACTGATTGATCGCTGCGTTGTACTGCTCGACCGCCCGATTGAAATCGGCGCGCGCCCTATCTGCCATGACAGCAACCTGTTCCCACTGTGTGGTCAAGGTCTGCACCAAAGCGGGTTCAAGTTCCTCGCCCGGAAGTTCGCAGACCCGGATGCGTGACACGCACAGGGTCTCAAACGCTGTCTTCAAGGCCCGCATGGCCGGCGCGTTCAGGGGTTGTATCTGAGCGACCTTCAACGAGGCCTTGAACTGATCCGCTGCGGCATTGAGTGCTGACCAGGCCGTCAGGGCTGTGGTGTTGCCAAAGTCCGAGTCGGGCGCTACACCCGTGTCGCGCGCATCGGGCGCATGGGTTTTCACCAGCAACAGGTGTTGATTGAAAAGCCCCGCCAGAACGGAAAAAGCCATCAGGCCCTGCGAACGGCAGCGCACCAGGCGGTTGTAGGCCCCCACGGCCCAAAACAACAGCACGGCAATGGCAATCCAGAACAGAACAGAGTCGCTCATTTCATTCAACTTCGCTATCGCATCGCACAGAGCTTAAAGGCAGCAATAGAAAACGCCCCAAGCCACCGTTGCGGGGCTTGGGGCGTTGTCGGCTCAGGCGCGCGGCGCGTCCTATTCGGACACTGCCCCTTCGCTGGTCTGCGCCGCAGCGTCGACGTCGCCCGCAAGTTCTGCGGCCTCGGCTTCGGCAATGGCGCGGCGTTCCGCGTCGTCCATGTTCTCGCGAACCTTGCGCGCTTCGTGGTAGGCCATGCCGGTGCCGGCCGGGATCAGACGACCCACGATGACGTTTTCCTTCAAGCCACGCAGTTCGTCGCGCTTGCCCATGATGGCCGCTTCGGTCAGAACGCGGGTGGTTTCCTGGAAGGAAGCCGCGCTGATGAAGCTGTCAGTGGACAGGGACGCCTTGGTGATACCGAGCAGCAAATTGGTGAAGGTCGCTGCAATCTTGCCTTCGGCGCGCAAGGCGTCGTTGGTGTTGAGCATCTCGGAGCGTTCGACCTGTTCACCGTTGATGTAGGTCGAATCGCCCGCGTTCTCGACCACGACACGGCGCAGCATCTGGCGCACGATCACTTCGATGTGCTTGTCGTTGATCTTCACGCCCTGCAGGCGGTAGACGTCCTGCACTTCGTCAACGATGTAGCGCGCCAGTTCTTCGGAACCGAGCAGGCGCAGGATGTCCTGCGGGTCCGCCGGGCCGTCAACCACGCTCTCACCCTTGTTCACAACCTGGCCTTCGTGCACGATGATGCTCTTTTCCTTGGGCACCAGTTCTTCCCAGACCGCGCCATCGGGGTCGGTAATCTGCAAGCGGATCTTGCCCTTGGTTTCCTTGCCGAAGGACACGGTACCGGTCATTTCAGCCAGCACACCCTTGTCTTTCGGCGAGCGCGCTTCAAACAGTTCGGCCACACGTGGCAGACCGCCGGTAATGTCGCGCGTCTTCTGGCCTTCGATCGGGATACGGGCCAGCACTTCGCCGGGGCCCACGTCCTGGCCGTCGCGCACCTGAACCAGGGCGCCGATTGGGAAGCCGATGGTCACCGAATGGTCGGTGCCAGGGATCTTCACTTCGTTGCCGGTCGCATCGATCAGTTTGACCTGCGGGCGCACCACCTTGGCAGCGCCACGGCGTTTCGGATCAATCACGACCATGGTCGACAGACCGGTGACCTCGTCCACCTGCTTGGCCACCGTCAGACCTTCTTCGACGTTCTCGAAGTGGGCCTTGCCGGCAAACTCGGTGATGATGGGTCGCGTCAGCGGATCCCAGTTGGCCAGAATCACGCCCGACTTGATGGTCTGGTCGGCCTTGACCGCCAGCACTGCACCGTACGGCACCTTGTGACGTTCGCGCTCACGGCCGTGCTCGTCATGAATAACGATCTCGCCAGAGCGGGAAATCACGACCTGCTCCTTCTTGCCGTTGGTCACATAGCGCATCGTGGCGTTAAAGCCGATGGTGCCGTTGGACTTGGCTTCCACGCTCGAGGCAATCGCCGCACGCGACGCTGCACCACCGATGTGGAAAGTACGCATGGTCAATTGGGTGCCAGGTTCGCCGATGGATTGCGCTGCAATCACGCCGACCGCTTCGCCACCGTTGACCAGACCCCCACGACCCAGATCGCGGCCGTAACACCTGGCGCAGATGCCAAAGCGGGTTTCGCAGGTCAATGCGGTACGCACCTTGACTTCATCGACACCGGCGACTTCCAGTTCTTCGATCAGGTCTTCGTCCAGCATGGTGCCGGCCGCGGCCAGCACGGAA
>CAIWNX010000017.1 GCA_903914175.1 uncultured beta proteobacterium
CAATTCCTATAACGACATGCAAAACAGCAAGTGTGCCATGTACATCGGCTCCAACGCCGCTGAAGCGCACCCGGTCAGCATGTTGCACATGCTGCACGCTAAGGAAACCGGGACCAAGATGATTGTGGTCGACCCGCGCTTCACCCGGACTGCGGCCAAGGCCGACGAGTACGTTCGCATCCGCTCCGGCTCCGACATTCCCTTCTTGTTTGGCATTCTGTACCACATCTTCAAGAACGGATGGGAAGACAAGAAGTACATCAATGATCGCGTCTTTGGCATGGACAAGGTCAAGGAAGACGTGCTGGCCAAGTGGACCCCCGACAAGGTTGAAGAAGCCTGTGGCGTGAAAGAGGCCCAGGTGCTCAAGGTCGCGACCTTGATGGCGCAAAACCGGCCCAGCACCTTGGTCTGGTGCATGGGCCAAACCCAGCACACCATTGGCAACGCGATGGTGCGTGCTTCGTGCATTCTGCAACTGGCTTTGGGAAATGTTGGAAAGTCTGGCGGCGGCACCAACATCTTTCGCGGGCACGACAACGTGCAGGGCGCCACTGACGTCGGCCCCAATCCTGATTCACTGCCCGGCTATTACGGGATCGTCGAAGGGTCTTGGAAACATTTTGCCAAGGTCTGGGGCGTCGATTTCGAGTGGATCAAGAAGCAGTTCGCCACGCCGGCCATGATGAGCAAACCCGGCATCACGGTATCGCGCTGGATTGACGGTGTGCTGGAGAAGAACGAACTGATCGACCAGGACTCCAATTTACGCGGCGTCTTTTATTGGGGTCACTCGCCGAACTCACAGACGCGCGGCCTGGAAATGAAGCGCGCCATGGACAAGCTTGATCTACTGGTCGTGGTCGATCCCTATCCCTCGGCTACAGCCGCCATGGCGGCCATGCCGGGCAAGCCCGAAGACGCCAATCCGAACCGCGCAGTCTATCTATTGCCGGCAGCGACTCAGTTTGAAACCAGTGGCTCGGTCACGGCATCGAACCGATCCCTGCAGTGGCGCGAGAAGGTCATTGAGCCCTTGTGGGAAAGCCGCAGCGACCACATGATCATGCAGCAGTTTGCCGACCGTCTGGGCTTTGGCAAGGAATTGTCCAAGAACTACAAGATGCAAAAGATCAAGGGCCTCGATGAGCCAGTGCCGGAAGACATCCTGCGCGAAATCAACAAAGGGGTTTGGACCATCGGCTACACCGGTCAGAGTCCAGAGCGGCTGAAAGCGCATATGCGCAACATGCATTTGTTTGACGTCAAGACGCTCAAATGCAAGAGCGGCAAGGACAAGGAAACCGGATATGACCTCAGCGGTGACTATTTCGGCCTGCCCTGGCCGTGCTTCGGTACGGCTGAGCTCAAGCACCCGGGCTCGCCCAATTTGTACGACACGTCCAAACATGTGATGGACGGTGGCGGCAACTTCCGCGCCAATTTTGGTGTCGAGCGTGACGGCAAGAGTCTACTGTCCGAAGATGGCTCGCATTCACTGGGCGCCGACATCACAACGGGCTACCCGGAGTTCGACCACGTGCTGCTCAAGAAGCTGGGTTGGTGGGATGACCTGACCGAGGTAGAAAAAGCGGCAGCCGAAGGCAAGAACTGGAAGACCGATCTGTCAGGCGGCATTCAGCGGGTCGTCATGAAGGTTCACGGCTGCCATCCGTTTGGCAATGCCAAGGCGCGCGCCGTGGTGTGGAATTTCCAGGACCCCATTCCGCAGC
>CAIWNX010000018.1 GCA_903914175.1 uncultured beta proteobacterium
CGAACCGCTGCTGTACGAGCACATTGCGCGCCTCGCGCAAGGGCCGTGGAACCTCAATGGTCAGCTCGGGCTCGTGGTCGGTGCCACCTACCCGGCCGAGATCGAACGCGTGCGCGCCGTGGCGCCGACGCTGCCGCTGCTAATCCCTGGTGTCGGTGCCCAGGGCGGCGACGCGGTGGCCACGGTGAGGGCCGGCTGGCGCGCCGTGAACGGGCAAACCGTCGCGCCGATCGTCGTCAACTCCTCGCGCGCCATTCTCTATGCATCGAGTGGTGAAGACTTCGCCCAGGCGGCGCGGCGCGAGGCGATCAAGACACGCGACGTGCTGCAGGCGGCCAAGACCGCCTGACTACTGGGTGCCCGGCGACTTGAAGAGACGGCCACCGAACATCACACACACCAGCGCAGCGAGCAGCAGCGCGATGCCGGCCCATTGCCAGGGCGTGATGACTTCGCCCAGGATCAGCATGCCGGCGGCCAGACCGACGATCGGCACACCGAGGCCGAAGGGCGCCACGCGATTGGCCGGATGGCGTTTGAGCAGGCTGGTCCACAGGCCGTAGCCGATCACGGTGGCACCCCAGCCGAGGTAGGCCACAGCCAGCCAGCTTGAGGTGCGCGCCTGCAGCCAGTGCCTGCGCGCGGCTTCGGGGTCGAAGAACCAGGACAGGGCGATAAAGGGCAGGATCGCAACCGTGCTGCTCCAGACGACAAAGGCGACTGGAGAATAGTCGCGGCTGATGCTCTGCATGCGCCGTGCCACGATGCTGGACATGGCCCACATCGTGGCCGAGCACAGTGTCAGCACAAAACCGAGCAGCGTCGTGCCACGGCCGGCGCCTACCGCCGGATTCACATAATTGAGCGCGAAGCACGACAGACCCAGTGCTGCCAGCAGCAAGCCCAGTTGCAAGGCTCGGCTGGGGCGTTCATGTAGCAGCACGAAGCCGAACAGCGCGGTGAAGAATACCTGCGTCTGCACCAGCACCGAAGCCAGCGCTGCCGTCATGCCGACCTGCAGCGCGACGAACAGAATGCCGAACTGGCCGACGCCCTGCAGCAGGCCATAGGTCACGACCCATTTCCACGGCACTGAGGGTGGCCGGATGAACAGCACCAGCGGCAGTGCGGCAAAGGCGTAGCGCGCGGCGCCCAACTGGAACGGCGTGAAGTCGCGCAGCGCGAACTTCATCGCCACAAAATTGACGCCCCAGACCAGCACCACGATCAGGGCGCCGGCAAGGTCACGGCCGGTGAGTCTATTCGGCGTCATTGCGAGGAGCGTAGTTTGTAGCCCGTATGCAGACGAAGGCGTAATACGGGGATACCTCGACGCTGCCAACCCGTATTGCGCTGCGCTTCATACGGGCTACGCATCCGTTGCCGGCGCGTGCAGCAGGCGCTTGAGGTAGCGCCCGGTGTGGCTGGCCGGATTGGCGGCGATGTCTTCGGGCGTGCCGATGCCCACCACCTGACCGCCGCCGGCGCCGCCTTCGGGGCCCATGTCGATCAGCCAGTCGGCGGTCTTGATGACGTCCAGGTTGTGCTCAATCACGACGATGGTGTTGCCGGCGTCGCGCAACTGGTGCAGCACTCTGAGCAGCAGGTCGATGTCGGCGAAGTGCAGGCCGGTGGTCGGCTCGTCCAGGATGTAGAGCGTGCGCCCGGTGTCGCGTTTGGAGAGTTCGAGCGCGAGCTTGACGCGCTGCGCTTCGCCGCCAGACAGCGTGGTCGCGGCCTGGCCGAGCCGGATGTAGGACAGGCCAACATCGAGCAGCGTGTGCAGCTTGCGCGC
>CAIWNX010000019.1 GCA_903914175.1 uncultured beta proteobacterium
GGCGGTTGGGTGATCGGCAGAAAAGTGGACGACACCCTTTTCCCTAAAGGTACCCTACCGGCACTGCTGTAACACTTTGCGACAGCGGGATGTCGCGCTCTACCATGCAAAGCACTGCCCCAGTTCCAATGGTCCTGCCCAGCTTGTCTAATACGCCAAACTGGCGCCTGGCGTTTTGTGAAGGTGACGCAGTTTTTTTGATCTCTACCGGATACAAGGTGTCGCCAGACTCAATGAGCAAGTCCACCTCTTGCTGATCGGTGTCCCGGTAAAAATAGAGGTTGGCCTCAAGTCCGTTGTGCCAATAGCTCTTCACGATCTCGCTGACCACCCAGGTCTCCAGCATCGCGCCCGACATGCTGCCCACCTCCAAAGAGGCGGCATCGGGCCATTTGGTCAAATATGCCGCCAGGCCTGTATCCAGAAAATATAGCTTCGGCGTTTTGACCATCCGCTTGGTCAGATTGGTGTGATAGGGCTGCAGCAAAAAAACCAGGCCAGAGGTCTCCAGCACCGACAACCAGGACTTAGCGGTCTTGTTGTCGATGTCTACATCCCGAGCCAGATTGGCGTAATTGAGCAACTGCCCGGTTCTGGCAGCCACTGCCGCAAGAAAGTGGTTAAACGCCAGTTGATCAGAAACCTTCAGCACATCCTGCACATCGCGCTGAATGTAGGTTTGGACGTAAGAGCGGTAAAACAAGTCCCGCGTTTTGACCCCTTGCGCAACAAGCCGAGGGAACGAACCTAACCAGATTTGCTGAAAAACCGCCATCAGCGGCTTAGGCGTATTGGCACTGGCGGCCCTGGCGGCGGTGATCCATTGCGCTGTCGGCACAAAGGGTTGCGACAAAGCAGCGCGCCCATCCAGCTCCGCTTGTGACAGCCCGAGCAAATCAATAATCGCTACCCTCCCCGCCAGACTTTCGGTGATACCTCGCATCAACTGGAACTTTTGTGACCCCGTCAGCCAAAACAGGCCGTTGCGCTTATCCCGATCAACCATGATTTTGATGGCACTGAACAACTGTGGCGCATACTGGATCTCGTCAATGATCAGCGGCGGCTGCCAGGTTTGCAAGAAAAGCGCAGGGTCGCTCCGGGCCAATGCGCGCGCATCCATGTCGTCAAGCGTCACGTAAGCCCGCTGCTGCGCCGGCGTACCTACTTTGGCGCAAATTTCGAGCAACGTGGTTTTACCCACTTGCCGCGGACCGGTCACCATCAAAACAGGAAAACTATCGCTGATGGCGTAAATGGTTTTTGAAAGGGTGCGCGAGTACATAAATTCGTTTGCATTGGAATGCGAATCCATTGTAAACGTAAATATGGAAGAAGGGGCTCTGCACGGCAAAAAACGGCTCTGGGTAATGCTGGCATGGACTTGTCACGAGATGCGATTCGGCGAACCTTTATGATTTCCGAACAGGCTAGTTTTCGCGCCATGGTGACCCACCCCATCGATTCGCGACCTGCATCGCCTGTCCAAGTCAAGCGAAGCGCGACGCGGCTATCTAATCGGGGGCTCGGGGCAGCGCCCTGAGCAGGGGGCCGATGCCAAGTTTTTTGCGAAGCAGAAAACGTGGGCACAAGGCCCTTACCCTGCACACTGAGTCTTTGCTACGCCCAAGCTGCTGGCAAATTGATTCGCCTGTCAGCACACCTGTCGTTGAATTCTGGTTTGCCTGTCGGTTCGTGTGTCGCGCCGGCACTGACGAAAGTGGTTCGCCTGTCAGCGTGCGTGTCGTGCGTGGTTGTGTCGCCTGTCGAGTCACCTGTCATTCGGGGGGCTAACTCAGGCATAGCGATCGGAAAGCTCTGGCGCCATTCTCCCTGGGCTTAGGTTACGCTTGGGGAAAGCATCGTGCAGCGATGCTGCGAACCGCAGTTCAGAATCGATTAGCGCTGACCGGTCCTAACGGATAAACCTTAACACGGCAAATTCAATGACAACCACTCCAGTCACACGATCAATTACGCTCCCGCGCCACGGCGCAGACGATCAAAAGATTTCAACCAGTCGGAATTTGCTTTTCGTTGGCGCCAACGGATCAGGCAAGACTCGCCTCGGAGCCTGGCTCGAAATGAATTCGCCTGACAAAGCCAACGTGTTCAGAATCTCCGCGCAGAAGTCGCTTTCTATGCCCGACACCACGACCCCAATGTCTATTGACCAAGCAGAGCGAAACCTTGTGTTCGGCAACCCAACCGATGCAAATAAGTACCACCGATGGCAGAACAAGCCCGCCACTGCGTTCCTAAACGACTATGAGAAGCTGATGGTGTTTTTGTTCTCGGACGAGACGGAGGAGAACGCCAAATACAAGGTCGCCCAGCGGCAATCAGCCACCAAGATCGAGCCGCCGCTGACTAGGCTTGACAAGGTGAAGCAGGCATGGGAGCGGATCCTTCCCCATCGCCAACTCGTAATCGGTGGGCTACGAATTCAGACCCAGGTTCGCGGTGACGTGAGCAAGATCTACAACTCGTCTGAAATGAGCGATGGCGAACGCGTCATCTTCTATCTCATCGGACAGTGTCTTGCCGCGCCCAAAAACGGAATCGTCATCATCGACGAGCCTGAGCTACATCTACATAAGTCAGTGCAGGCTCCTCTATGGGCTGAGGTTGAGAGGCTGCGCCACGATTGCCTGTTTGTGTACCTTACTCACGATGTCGATTTCGCAGTGGCCCAGGAAGGCGCGCAGCGCGTCTGGCTCAAGTCTTTCGATGGAACATCTTGGGATTGGGAACTCATCGAGGACAAGGACGACCTCCCGGATGACCTCTTGATTGAAGTGCTTGGCAGCCGAAAACCTGTTGTCTTCGTCGAGGGTGTGAACGGCAGTCACGACGTCTCGCTCTACCGAGAGATACTCACCGGATTCTTGGTCATCCCTCGGGGTAGCTGCGACCAGGTCATCCAAGCTGTTCGAGCTTTGCGTTCAAACAATCAACTCCATCACCTGCAGGTTTACGGCCTGATCGACCGTGACCGGCGCACAGCACCAGAAGTCGCAGCGCTGCAGACCGACAACATCTACACGCTGGACGTTGCGGAGGTCGAGAATCTTTTCTGCACACAGGAAGTACTGTCGTTCGTCAGCCACCGCTTGGCTCGTGACATCACAACCGATTTCAACCAAGCCGTCACACAAGTTTTCAAACAGCTGAAAACCGAACTCGACACCCAAGTCTCTTTGCGCGTCATCGCAGAAGTTAAGTTTAAGCTCAATTGCTTCGATGCGTCGGCCCGTGGAGTGCCTGCCCTCTCCACCGCTCTGCACCATTTGACTCAAAGTGTCGACATTGCGGCCCTGTACGCTCAGTTCGACGGGGAATTTCAGACTGTGATCAACGCGACGGACTATCGAGGATTGCTGCGCCTCTACAACCGCAAGTCTCTGCCAAACCAGATCGGAAACGCGTTGGGGTTGAAGGCGGGAGAGCTCGTTGAACTCGTGGTACGCCTTGCGCGAACTGATGCGCGCATCCCTATTGTTGCAGCCATCAAACCGTACCTCGGCGCCTTTGGCCCCCTAGTGGTCTGACCAAAAGCAAGAGGCAGCAAGTCGGCATGGGTCATAGCTGAGGCACGACGACTGCGATCTACCTAGACGCCATCGGTCTCGGAGTGCGAAAATTCGCCAGCCGAATGTGGTCATTACCACACGCCCAGCCGCTCCGGATGAGTGACCATATCGAGCCAATGCAACCAGCGGCCGCAATTGATTCGCCTGTCAGCGTGCCTGTCGTGCATGGCTGTGTCGCCTGCCGCACCACCTGTCACACCAGAACTTGCACCCTGTCGGTATTGAGATCATGCAAAGCATCAGCTCAGAAATCGATTCAATTCTTCGCGAAGAAATTGAACTGGCCCAAAAGGACGACCCCGCCCTGATCGTGCGCTGTGCTTTTGAGGTCATTGAAGACTTTTTGACGCAGGGCATGTCGATGGAACGAATTGCTTCTGCGCTTCAAAAACATGACATCAAAATCACCAAAGGGCACCTTGTCCGGCACCTCGGCATCTTGCGTGAAGAAC
>CAIWNX010000020.1 GCA_903914175.1 uncultured beta proteobacterium
GGGTGCGCTGGAAGACGGCTACCGGGCCTGGCAGGTCGGCGCCAACGACCAGGCTCGCACTGCGGCCGAATACGCGCCGGTCATCCTCAGCTACCGCAATGGCGCGGCGGTGCGGCTGCGCGATGTGGCCGAGGTGAGCGATTCGGTGCAGGACACGCGCAATTACGGCGTGGCCAATGGCAAGCCTGCGATTGCGCTTTTTGTGCTGAAAGAGCCGGGCGCCAACATCATCGAGACTGTGAAGCGCGTGCGCGAAATTCTGCCGCGCCTGCAAGCGTCCATACCCGCCGCGATTGACATCAAGGTGCTCAGCGACCGCACGCCCACCATACGCGCCTCGCTGCGTGAAGTTGAGCGCTCGCTGGCGATTGCTGTGGGTCTGGTGATACTGGTGGTGCTGCTGTTTCTGCGCAGTTGGCGCGCCACCTTGCTGCCCGCCGTTGCGGTGCCGGTGTCGCTGGCCGGCACGCTGGGCGTGATGTATTTGTGCGGCTACAGCCTGGACAACCTCTCGGCCATGGCGCTCACCGTGGCCACCGGCTTTGTGGTGGACGATGCCATCGTAGTCCTGGAGAACATCACCCGCTACACCGAGCAGGGCTATAGTGCGCGCGAAGCAGCGCTCAAGGGCGCGCGCGAGATCGGATTTACCGTGGTCTCGATCAGCATTTCTCTCATCGCCGTGTTCATCCCGATCCTGATGATGGGCGGCGTCGTGGGCCGGCTGTTCCGTGAGTTTGCGGTGGTGCTGTCCTCGGCCATTCTGGTGTCCATGCTGGTATCGCTGACGACCACACCCATGATGGCCTCGGTGTTGTTGCGGCCCCAGCGCGCAGAGCCCATCCCGCCGCGTCAGCGCGGGCTCTGGCTGCGGGTGGCGACACGCTGGCTACAGACCGGGGGCCGTTGTATTGAAAAAGTGGGCAGCGGCGTGGCGCGCGGCTACCGGCGTAGCCTGGTCTGGACGCTGCGCCACCAGCCGGTGGCCATGCTTTCGCTGGTTGCGGTGGTGGCACTCAACGTGTATTTGTACGCGGCGATTCCCAAAACCTTTTTCCCACAACAGGACACGGGTGTCATCGTCGGTGGTGTGCAGGCCGACCAGGGCAGCTCGTTCCAGATGATGCAGGCGCGGGTCGACAAATTCGTCGCGATCGTCATGGCCGACCCGGCTGTGCTCAATGTCAGTGGCTCCACGGGAAGCGGCGGTGGCGGTGGCCCAGGCGGTGGTCAGCGCAACTCAGCCAGTTTCTATGTCACGCTAAAACCCCTGGCCGAACGCCAGATTTCTGTGGATGGCGTGATTGCGCGCTTGCGTGGCAAGCTAGCGCATGAGCCCGGCGCCAATCTATTCTTGGTGCCAGTGCAGGACATTCGCATCGGTGGGCGCCAGTCCAACGCACAGTACCAATACACGTTGCAAGCCGACGCGGTGGAGGACCTGCGCACCTGGGAACCCCGCCTGCGTGCGGCGCTTTCCAAGCTGCCGGAGTTGGCCGACGTCAACTCCGACCAGCAGGACAAGGGCATGCAGACTTCCATCACGTTCGACCGCGATGCGGCAGCACGCCTAGGTATCACAGTAAGCAATCTGGACACCACGCTGAACGACGCCTTTGGCCAGCGCCAGGTGGGGGTGATTTACAACCCGCTCAACCAATACCGCGTGGTGATGGAATTCGCCCCCGAATTTCTGCAGGGCCCCGAGATGCTGGCGCGACTGTTTGTCACCAGCAAGAGTGGGGCGCAGGTGCCACTGTCGAGTTTTGCAAAAATCGAGACCACCAACACACCGCTCAGCATCAACCAGCAGAGCGGCACCCCCGCTTCCACCATCAGCTTCAATCTGCCGGTGGGCGTGTCGCTTTCAGATGCGACAGCAGCCATTGACAACGCGCTGCTACAGACGGGTGTACCAGTGTCGGTGCGCGGCAGTTTTCAGGGCACTGCCAATGCGTTTCAGCAATCGTTGGGCTCACAGCCCATGCTGATTGCGGCGGCCCTGGTCACCATCTACTTGGTGCTGGGCATGTTGTATGAGAGCCTGATCCATCCGCTGACCATCATCTCGACATTGCCCTCGGCCGGGGTCGGTGCGCTGCTGGCTTTGATGTTGTTTAACACCGAGTTTTCCATCATCGCCTTCATCGGCGTGATCCTGCTGATCGGCATTGTCAAGAAGAACGCCATCATGATGATTGACTTTGCCATCGCCCGGCAGCGCGCTGGGCAGGCCAGCGCAGCCTCTGCCATTTACCGTGCGGCCCGCCTGCGTCTGCGCCCCATCCTGATGACCACCATGGCCGCCATTTTTGGCGCCGTGCCGCTGGCACTGGGCACCGGCGATGGTGCCGAGATGCGCCAGCCGCTGGGCATTGCCATCGTCGGCGGCCTGATTCTGAGCCAACTGCTGACGCTCTACACCACGCCCGTCGTCTATGTGCTGATGGACCGACTGAAGAGCAAACGCCCCCGCCCAGTGGCTGCTTCTGTTGCCGCAATCGGCGAACCCGCATGAGACCCCTATGCTGAACCCCACTCCTAAAACCCTATTGGCATTAGCCGTGACCTTGGTACTCAGCGCCTGCGCCATTACGCGCGTCGACCCGCCGACACCCGACCCTGCACCGGCGCAGTTCAAGGAGGCGTTACCCGCTTCAGAAACTGCAGCGCAACCGGTGCCCGATGCCTGGTGGACCCTGTTCCAAGACCCGGTGCTGGATGAGCTGGAGCGCCGCGTCGTCATTGGCAACGAAACGCTGAAGGTCTCAATGGCCCAACTCACCGCCGCCCGTGCCACGCTGGACGCCAGCCAGAGCGCCGTCTACCCCACGCTCAACGCCGGACTGAACGGCACGCGTGCCTACACCGCAACGTCAAACGCCGCAGAGAACCCCAACAATAGCGTGGCGTTGACCGCCAATGCAAGCTGGGAGTTGGACCTGTGGGGCCGCCTATCGATGGCGACGCAGGGGGCGCAAGCGACCCTGCACGCCTCCGAAGCCGACCTGGCCTCCGCCCGCTTGTCGGTACAGGCCTCATTGGCACAGGGATACTTCTCTTTGCGTGCGAGCGAGGCACAGCAGGAACTGCTGCAACGCAATGTGCTGGCCTATCAACGGTCACTGGAACTCACCCAGGTGCGCTATCAAGCAGGCGTTGCGGGCCTGACA
>CAIWNX010000021.1 GCA_903914175.1 uncultured beta proteobacterium
ATGGCGTGTCTCCGGTGGCGACGGCCGTATCTATGAACAACCGTTCATATGCTGCAGTCTACGTGATCCCACTGCGCACCACAATGGAAATAACGACACAATCAGGCCAAGCGAGGGAAAACGATAGGCCCGCGCTGTTGGCGGGCCCGAGTGTGTTCAGTCCAGCATGTCAAAGCCTTGCGCCTCAACGCTGAGAAAGGCCTGGGTGAACGCAGCCAGCGCGCGGTAGAACTGCGCCGCCGGGTGCTGCGCAAGGGCATCGCACAGGCGCGGCGCCCACGGTTGCAGATGGCGCGCAAAAAACAGCTGCTGCTGCGCCAGATTGGCCACTTGCACGTCGTCGCCGGCGATCAAGTACCGCATCACCTCGCACAGGTAAGCCAGGTGGTCCTCGGTTTCCGACATCGCTTCTTTGCGCTCCAGGCCCAGGGCCGCTAGGTCACTTCGCAATGCGGCCAGCGGCTTTTCATTGAGAAAGCCGCTCAGGTAGTAGGAACCGAAAAGATAGACCTCCGGCTTGCCGACGCCGCCGAACAGGGTCCCGTATTCCTGCGCAATGGCTTCGCATTCGAACTGCCGCGCAGCGGCCACCAAAGCGCGCCAGGGCTCTTCGAGGAAGCCGCCAGCCATCGGCGCATCGGTTACAGCCGCGCGCAACTGCTTGCACAGCTCAGGATCAGGGGGCGCGTAATAGAGGCTGGCGAGCAGCCCGTAGATTTCGGCGCGTGCTGTCTCCTCATCGAGATTCGATAAAGTCAAAAGAGCTTGGTTCAGCACAGGCATTGTTCCTAACGAATATCGTCGATTCTGACCTCGGTCTCGGACGAGTAGATATCGATCACACGGCAATCGGCGCACATTTTGAGGCGATCGGCTGCCGGGCCCTGGAACATGGCATGCCCCGCCAATTTGCCGAGCATCGATTCAATCGCCTTGAGCGTACCAAAAGGCTTGCTGCAGCGGATGCAGACATAGGGCTGCATTTCATTGATCACGACTGCCTGCGTTCTCTGGGGGGAAAGATTGAACCGGGGTGACAGTGCCAGCGCCTTTTCCGGGCAGGTCGTCACGCACAGGCCGCACTGCACGCAGTTCCTCTCAATGAAGCGGAGCTGCGGCGTTTGCGAATTGTCTTGCAAGGCAGCGGCCGGGCAGGC
The DNA here is from genome assembly GCA_903914175.1 of uncultured beta proteobacterium. Lineage (GTDB taxonomy): Bacteria > Pseudomonadota > Gammaproteobacteria > Burkholderiales > Burkholderiaceae_C > Rhodoferax. The sequence continues at coordinate 1,158 of CAIWNX010000021.1, forward strand.
ATTGACGCAACTCAGGCACAGGGTGCAGCGCTGCTGGTCGATGCGCAAAGCGCCCAATGGCGAGCCCCGATCAGGCAGGGCAATGCTGTCGGGGCGCGTCGTTGCCTGCGCAACCAGGTGCTCGAGCGCCAGTTCGATGTTGACGCGCTTGTCCGCCTGCACGGCAAAACTCGCCGCGTGGCCCACCGTCTGGGCGGGCGCCGCCTGCAATTGCGCATCCAGCGCGGCCAGATCCCGCGCATCCCGGGCGCGCAGGATGCGCAAATGCTCACCTTGATAACCGAGATCTGTGAGGATGGACTGTGCGACGTCGATCTGCGCCTGCAGCGCCGCCACGTACTGCGGCGCTTCCTCTCCCGTCATCAGAATCCAGACCTGGGACGCCCCGTACGCCAGCGCCGTGAGCCACAGCTCGATCCCGGTGGATGCGGTATGCCACAGCGCCATCGGCAGCACACGCGCGGGCACACCGTGGACGGCCTTGTCGAGCTGCGCCGCACGCCCCAGATCATCGATCAATCGGGTGCCGGCGTGCTGGCTGTGCAACAACAGCGCGGCAGCTTTGCCACCGGCCCTGGTGAAGGTGCTCAGCATGGTCTTGATTCTCACGCCCTGTTCGTTGACTCTCGGATAAGCAAAGCTCAGCGCGCCGCTCGGGCACACGCTGCTGCAGGCACCGCAGCCTACGCACAAATGCGGATTGACCTTGATCCCCTGGCGGTCAGGCTCGCTGCTGATGGCGCTGGCCGAGCAGACGTCGATACAGGCGCTGCAGCCAATCTTGTTGTTGCGACTGTGGGCGCACAGTTTTTGCTTGTAGGCAAAGAACCTGGGCTTTTCGAATTCGCCCACCATGGACTGAAGTTCAAGAGCGGCCGCGACCAGGTCGACGCGCTGGCCCGCTGCCACAGCGGTTGGTCCATGGGCTTCAAAGGCCTGCGGCCCGACAATCGGCATAGGGGGCAGCCATTGTTGGCTGCGCCCCTGCCACACCACCCGGCATGCGGGTCCGCACCGGGCGGTTCGAGAGTTTGAGGTCATGAGAGTCTGGGCAGTCCCATTTGATCGAAGTAAGCGATGGTCAGCAC
>CAIWNX010000022.1 GCA_903914175.1 uncultured beta proteobacterium
AGCACCTTTGTGCTGACGCTGCCCGGCCAGCAAATTTTGACCAGGCGCAGCACGGACCGTATTGGAAAACAGGCCGATGGCGGCTAAGGTTCAGCGATTCGGCCAAGAACCCATAACTCACTGATGCTGCAAGCTTATGCGTCACCAATTCGACAGGCAGTTTGATGCCCGATCAGTGACCGCTAAAGGGCAGCTTGATTTCAAAAACCTATTACCGGTTTGGGCACACAAGAGCAGTTGGCGACCGGCCGCTATCCGGCACTCCAGTTTTGATCGGCACCGCACCAGCAAAAAATCCGCCAGAAAATTTTTTGCAAAATTTTTTACTTTCTCGAAATAGACACCCCCACCCCCTCCTGAGACACCTATCCCGGGTCTGCAGAAAACCACCCCCACTTCGGATTCCGATTTCCTCCCGGGCCAATAGGGGACCCTAATCCCAATACCAAACAGCCGAGTCGCCGCTGAGTACAGCGGCTTCCGTCAGTCGAACTTCTTCGAATCAATCTCGATTCGCTCTCAAGGAGTTCACCATGTTCGAAACTGGCCTGGCCATCTTCCTCGGCCTGCTCTTCATTGCCATCAAGCTTCCAAGGCGCACCCTGCTGCGCCTCTTGCGCCATGACATGGCGATCGACGTTTGCGTCACGTTGCTGGTACTTGCCATCCACTTCGGAACCTTCTCGGGTGTCATGGCCGCTACCTTTGCCGGTCTGTTGACCAGCCTGGGTACCTCAACGGCCAAGCGGCTGTTCGGCTACATCCAGGGTGATGTCTACCACCACGGCTACATGCGCCTGGAGCTCTGAGGTGGCTGCCCACCACCGCCGCTCGGCCTACCGCCGTCGCTACCAGCAACCCAGCCTGCTCAACAAGCTCTTGTTCGAGCTCTCACTGCTTCCTGTCTTCAACCCTATGTCGGAGTTTCCTATGTCTACTTCTCGTCGCAATGTCCTGATCCGCACCGTCGCCACCATCGCTGGTGACATCACCGTCGGCGTCGCTGTCGCCTCAGCCTGCGTCTGGCTGATCGAAGCCGCCACGCTGGGCTGGTTCCTCTCGTTCCTGATCTGGCTTATCGGTGCTGCCTTGTCACTGGTCCTGAGCCAGTATGTTGTGCATCCCGCACTGAGCGTGCTGCTGTCGGATCACAAGCTCGATGTCGCAGTCGACGCCGTCACACTGCTGGGTGATCGGCTCTCGCGGCTCACCCGCTCCGTGCTTCAGCCAGCCTGAGTCCGTCGTTCTTTCCACCCTGCCCCTGCCTGGCTTGTCCATGAGGGGTTTTTTTACATCTGGAGGTTTCCCCATGTCTCATGTCTTCAAAGACCTGTATCAGGTCGTGACCGATCAAATCATCTCCGCTCTGGAGGCGGGCACACCCCCTTGGGTCTGTCCCTGGTCCCGCCTTCCCGGCGATGCCGTACCAGCGAATCTGGCCACCTCGCGTGCCTACCGGGGTATCAATACCTTGCTGCTCAACATGCAGGCGATATCCCACGGTTACGCCGTCAACCGCTGGCTGACGTTCAGCCAAGCCCGTGCGCTGGGCGCGTGCGTGCGCAAGGGCGAGTCTGGCACCGGCATCGTGTTCTTCAAGATGCTGGAGTGCGATTCACCCCGAGCCGCCAACGATGAACCGGCTCGTCGGGTCATACCGCTGCTGCGCTCGTTCACCGTGTTCAACGCGGCCCAGGTGGAGGGTCTGCCTGAGGGG
>CAIWNX010000023.1 GCA_903914175.1 uncultured beta proteobacterium
GCGGATCAGCCCACCGATCAAATTATGTGACGGCTCTGACGTGATATAGGTCTTCTCCTTTTTCGATCGCAAATACCGCTCCAGCATGGCCATCTGCGTCCCCTGACCGGAACCGTCCAGCCCCTCGAAAACACGCTCACTGATCAGGATCGAATCCTCGAAGTTGTAGCCATTCCAGGGCATGAACGCCACCAGCATGTTCTGACCCAGCGCCAGTTCACCCAGATCGGTGGAAGCGCCGTCGGCGATCACGTCGCCCTTGGACAGGATGTCGCCCTTCTTGACGATGGGGCGCTGATGGATGTTGGTGTTCTGGTTGGAACGCTGGTACTTGATCAGGTTGTAGATGTCAACGCCGACTTCACCGGCCTGCGCTTCGGCGTCATGGACGCGGATCACGACACGGGTGGCGTCAACATAATCAACAACACCGCCACGCGTTGCCGTCACCACGGTGCCGGAGTCGACTGCGGAGACGCGTTCGATGCCGGTGCCGACGAAGGCTTTTTCGGGCCGCAGAATCGGCACCGCCTGACGCTGCATGTTGGCGCCCATCAAGGCGCGGTTGGCATCATCGTGTTCCAGGAACGGCACCAGCGAAGCGGCCACCGACACGATCTGCGCCGGCGACACGTCCATGTACTGAACGCGCTCGGCCGCAACCAGAATCGACTCACCCGCTTCACGCGCCGAGATCAACTCGCCGGTCAGCTTGCCTGCCTTGTCGAGTGCCGCATTGGCCTGCGCAATCACGTACTTGCCTTCCTCGATGGCCGACAGGTAGTCAATCTCCATGGTGACCTTGCTGTCCACCACGCGACGGTACGGTGTTTCAATGAAACCATATTCGTTCAGGCGCGCATACAGCGCCAGCGAATTGATCAGGCCAATGTTCGGGCCTTCGGGCGTTTCAATCGGGCAGACGCGGCCGTAGTGGGTCACGTGCACGTCTCGCACTTCAAAGCCGGCACGCTCACGCGTCAAACCGCCCGGGCCAAGGGCCGATACGCGGCGCTTGTGGGTGATTTCGGACAGCGGATTGGTCTGGTCCATGAACTGCGACAGCTGCGAAGCACCAAAGAACTCTTTCAAGGCTGCCGAAATCGGCTTGCTGTTGATCAGGTCATGCGGCATCAACGGCTCTTGTTCGGCCTGGCCGAGGCGTTCCTTCACGGCCTTCTCGATCCGTGCCAGGCCGGTGCGGTACTGGTTTTCAGCCAGTTCGCCAACGCAGCGCACGCGGCGATTGCCAAGGTGATCGATGTCATCGACTTCGCCGCGGCCATTGCGCAGATCAACCAGGATCTTGACAACGGCCAGGATGTCTTCATTGGTCAGCACCATCGGGCCGGTGGATTCAGCACGGCCCATCTTGGCGTTGAACTTCATGCGCCCGACGCGTGACAGGTCGTAGGTATCGGGGTTGTAGAACAAGCGCTGGAACAGCGCCTGCACCGCGTCTTCGGTCGGCGGCTCGCCGGGGCGCATCATGCGGTAGATGGCAACGCGTGCGGCAAACTCGTCGGTGGTTTCATCGCTGCGCAGGGTCTGCGAAATGTAGGCGCCCTGATCGAGTTCGTTGGTGTAGATGCAGGGGAGTTCCTGCACACCGGCAGTGCGCAACTTCTTCAGCAGTGCTTCGGTCAGTTCCTCGTTGGCCTTGGCCAGAATCTCGCCGGTATCCGTGTCAACGATGTTGCGCGCGACGACGCGGCCGATCAGGAAATCTTCCGGCACGCTGATGTGCGTGGTAGCCGATTGCTCGAGTTCGCGGGTATGGCGCGCGGTGACGCGCTTGTCCTTGACGACGACGACCTTGCCGCTCTTGTCAGTGATGTCAAAACGGGCCACTTCACCGCGCAGGCGCTCGGCGACGAACTCCATCTGGGCGCCGCTGTCCATCAGACGGAAGTTGTCGTTGACGAAGAAATTCGCCAGGATCGACTCGTGGTTCAGGCCAATGGCCTTGAGCAGAATCGTGACTGGCATCTTGCGCCGACGGTCAACGCGGAAATACAGAATGTCCTTCGGATCGAATTCGAAATCGAGCCAGGAGCCGCGGTAGGGAATGATGCGCGCCGAGAACAGCAGCTTGCCCGAACTGTGGGTCTTGCCCTTGTCGTGCTCAAAGAAAACACCCGGTGAGCGATGCAACTGGGAAACAATGACGCGCTCGGTACCGTTGATGATGAACGAGCCCTTGCCCGTCATCAGGGGCACTTCGCCCATGTAGACTTCCTGCTCCTTGACTTCCTTGATCACCTTGTTCTGTGAGGTCGAGGATTCGCGGTCATAGATGAAGAGCTGCACCTTGGCGCGTACGGCCGAGGCAAAAGTCAGACCACGGGTCTGGCACTCACGCACATCGAAAGCGGGTTTTGCCAGGTTGTACTCGAGGTACTTCATCTCGACAAAACCGTTGTGCGAAATGATCGGGAAAGCGGCTTCAAAAGCGGCCTGCAGGCCTTCAACCGTGCGCTTCTTGGGCGGCACGTCGGCTTGCAGGAACGCGGTGTAGGCGTCCTTTTGCATTTGCAACAGGTAGGGGATTTCCAGCACGCTGTCGCGACTGCCAAAATTTTTGCGAATGCGCTTGCGTTCGGTGTATGTGTAAGCCATGAGATCTCCGGGCAAAGACTAAGGATTCCTGGGTACTTCTTGGTGATTGGCCACTACCAATCATTGGCGGA
>CAIWNX010000024.1 GCA_903914175.1 uncultured beta proteobacterium
GATTCAGATGATTAATCCTTTGCATAGCCCGTGCCAACTCCGAGACAATCTGAAAAATCCAATGAAATCAAGGTGTTGCGGATTGCCCCCGGCTCTGGCGACGAAAATTGACGCTCCTGCATCGGCATCGGTGTACAAAATTTTCAGGCAGTCAAAATCGGCTCAAAACAGAAAACCGAACAAAATCAACAACTTAGTAGAAATATTTGGCAGATAGATTTTTTATGCAGCCGATAATTCGGCAAACCAGTCCCAATTGCGCCATGAACAACAAGCTGATCACCCTCGAAGCCGCCGTGCGGCGCTACACACGCGATGGCATGCAGTACGCCAGCGGCGCCGCGCTGCCGGTCGGATCGGATGCGGTTGTTTTTGGCCGTGAAATGCTGCGCCAGCAACGCCGACACCTGCATGCCATCTTCCACTGCAACACGCAGCAACTCAACCTGCTGGCCGCCGCTGGCGCCGTCGATGTGGCCGAGTGCGGCTTCACCGGGCTGGAGGGCTTCGGCTTTGCCAACGGCCTGCGCCGCGCCGTCGAGAGCGGCAGCATGCGGCTGGAGGACTATTCCAATCTGACCTTGCCGCTGCGCCTGTTGGGTGGCGCCTTCAACTGGCCGTTTGTGCCGACCACCTCGAACATCGGCTCCGATCTGCAGCACCTCAGCACCGAGCCGGGCGCGGACTATCCGGCGCAGCGCAAGATACCCGAGGTGATCGATCCCTTCACCGGCCGCATCGTCGGCGCCCTCTCGCCCTTGCGCCCGGAACTGGCGGCCATTCACGTCACCATGGCCGATGTCGAAGGCAACGCCATCATGCTTGGCACCGAATGGAGCCGCTTTGAGCTGTCACGTGCGGCGCAGAAAGTGGTGCTGCTGGCCGATCACATCGTCGATGGCGCCTGCATCCGCCAGTACCCGAATCTGGTGCGTATTCCAGGGCTGCTGGTGGAGGCCGTCGTCTATTGGCCGTTCACGGCCTGGCCGCAAGCCTCGTGTGGTGTGCACGACAGCGATGACGCGCACATGAAAGCGATGAACCAGGCGCTGGCCACAGCCGAAGGCACGGCGCGTTACCTTGATGAATTCGTTTTTGCCTGGCGCAGCCGCGACGACTACCTGGACCTGATTGGCCGCGAACTGATCGCGCAATTGCGCGCCGGCCCCACCGCCTTTCTGCTCGACCCGTATCGGCAGTGGATTCTGCCGGACGCGCAGATCGATGCGCTCACCTCCGCCGGAGCCGAGGCATGAACTACACACAGCAGGAAATGATGGCGATTGCCACTGGGCGCGAAATCCGTGATGGCGAACTGGCGATCTTCGGCGTGGGCCTGTCGATGCTGGCGGGCTACTTTGCCCAGGCCTGCCACGCGCCGCGTGTGCGCGCCATGACCGAAGGCGGCATCTACGGCTCAACACCGATCGGTGGCCTGCCCTGGGGCATCGAGTGCAACCGCATCTCGGCCAATGCCACCAGTTTTACCAACGGCATCGATGCACTGGGTTTCATGGTGGCCAGCGGGCGCTGCGATGTCGGCATCATCGGTGCGGCGCAGGTCGACAAATTCGGCAACGTCAACACCACCGCCATCTGGAGTGACCCGGATCGCAAGCACCTGGAGCCACCCAAAACGCGCCTGACGGGCAGTGGTGGCGCCAACGACATTGCCTGCGGCGCCAAGCGCGTCGTCATCATGGCAACGCACGAGAAAAAGCGTTTTGCCGAGCGCGTCGATTACATCTCCTCACCCGGTTATCTGGAAGGCGGTACAGCTCGCGAGCGCTACGGTTTTGTCGGTGGCGGCCCCAGCGCCATCGTCACCACGCTGGGCATCCTGCGCCCCGATCCCCTCAGCAAGGAATTCCTGCTCGACGGCTGGTTCGCGTTTTCCAGCCCGGATCAGATTCGAGCGCACACCGGTTGGGACCTGCGCGTGGCGGACCATGCGTGTGTGGTGCCAGAGCCAAGTGAAGTCGAACTCGCCGCGCTGCGCCGCGTCGATGAGACCGGCATGCTGCGGCGCGGCTGACGGCCAGCGTGCAAGAGGGACAATCGACAGCAGGAAGCCTGTCATGTTGATTCGGAGCAATACCCCATGAGCGACATCACCACCCTGCGCCGCGTGCTGCGCGACTGCCACACCATTGCCGTGGTCGGCCTCTCGGCCGAATGGCACCGGCCGAGTTATTTCGCCGCCAAGTACATGCAGGCGCACGGTTACCGCATCGTTCCCGTGAACCCCAAGTACCCGTTGATCCTGGGCGAAACCAGCTACCCGGATCTGAAGTCGATTCCGTTCCCAGTGGATATGGTCGATGTCTTTCGCAAGCCCGGGGACTGCCTGCCGATTGCGCAGGACGCCGTGGCGATCGGCGCCAAAGCGTTGTGGTTGCAGATTGGCGTCGTCAACGAAGAAGCGCGGCAAGTCGCTGAGGCCGGCGGGCTCACCGTGGTGATGGACCGCTGCGTCAAGATCGAATACGCGCGCCTCTTTGGCGGCCTGGGCTGGATGGGCGTCAACACCGGCGTCATCTCGGCACGCCGTCCAATCTAAAAGAGAGATTCACCATGAGCGACCATCAATTCGGCTTTGACACCTTGAGCCTGCACGCCGGGCAGATTCCGGACGCTGCCACCGGCAGCCGCGCGGTGCCGATCTACCAAACCTCGGCCTATGTCTTCGACAGCCCGGAGCACGCGGCCAGCCTGTTCAACCTGCAGACCTTTGGCAACGTCTATTCGCGCCTGTCGAACCCGACCGTTGCTGTCTTCGAGGAGCGCGTTGCCGCGCTCGAATGCGGGCGTGCTGCCGTGGCCACGGCCAGCGGCATGTCGGCGCAGATGATTGCGCTGCTCAACATCGTCGAGGCCGGTGACGAGATCGTCGCGGCGCGCACGCTGTACGGCGGCACGCACACGCAGCTCGACGTGAACTTTCGCAAGCTCGGTATCAACACCGTCTTTGTCGATTCCGATGAACCGGAAAACTTTGCCCGCGCCATCACGCCCAAGACCAAGGCGCTTTACGCCGAGACGCTTGGCAACCCGTCGCTCAATGTGCTCGATATCGAGTGCGTTGCTGCCATCGCCAACGCCGCTGGTCTGCCGCTGTTTGTTGACAACACCTTTGCCTCGCCTTATTTGTGCCGGCCGTTTGAACATGGCGCTGCCATCGTTGTGCACTCGGCCACCAAGTTCCTCGGTGGCCACGGCACCACGATGGGCGGCGTGATCGTTGAGTCCGGCAAATTCCCCTGGGACAACGGCAACTTCCCTGGCATGACCGAGCCTTCGCGCGGCTACCACGGTGTGCGCTTCTTCGAGACTTTTGGCGACTTCGGTTTTACCGCCAAGTGCCGCATGGAGGGCTTGCGCACCTTCGGCCCGGCGCTCTCGCCGTTCAACGCCTTTCTGCTGCTGCAAGGTGTCGAAACCTTGTCGCTGCGCATGGACCGGCACTGCGCCAACGCGCTGGCGGTGGCGAAGTACCTTGAGGCGCATCCCAGCGTGGCCTGGGTCAACTACCCCGGACTGACCTCAAGCAAGTACCACGCGCTGGCGCAAAAATACCTGCCACGCGGCGCCGGTGCCGTGCTGTCCTTCGGCATCAAGGGGGGTGCGGCGGCGGGTCAGAAGTTCATCGACAGTGTGCAATTTCTCTCGCACGTGGCCAATATTGGTGATGCCAAGACGCTGGTGATTCACCCCGCATCGACCACGCACCGCCAGATGGACGAAGCGCAGCAGATCGCCGCCGGTGTGCCGCCGGATCTGATCCGGCTCTCGGTCGGGCTTGAGACGCTCGACGACATCCTGTGGGACATTGGGCAGAGTCTGGCCAAGGCGGTGGCGTGAGACCGCAGGTTTAACGCCAGATCCACCAGCGCAACAGGGAGCCCGCTGTCAATGCGGGAACGGATCCCAGCCGCGGGCGAAGGCGCGTGGCAGGCAGCTAAAGCCCAGCAATTCAACGGCGGGACTGAGGAACTCTGTTTTGCGCGGTTCTTCCTGCATCAGTGCCGTGCTCAGGTATTTCTTGTTGTCGTCGCAAAAAATGGTGACCACGGTTGCCGCTTGACCCAGCATGTCCTGCGCCAGTAACGCGCCAAGAAAATTTGCACCACTGCTGATGCCGACGGCCAGACCGAGTTGTCGGGCCAATGACTGCGCCATGCAGATGGCGTCGCCATCATCGACGGCGATGATCGCGTCGAGCTGGTCGAGTTTCACGATGGCCGGAATGAATTCATCGCTGATGCCCTGGATGCGGTGTTTGCCGACGCGATGTCCGGTGCTCATGGTGGGGCTGTTGGACGGCTCTAGCGGAAAGACGCGGGCAGTGGACTGTCGGGTTCGCAGATAGTGTGCGACACCCATCACGGTGCCGCCGGTTCCCACGCCCGCTACAAACGCATCGATCTGCAACTGCTCCTTTTCGAGTTGCGCCCAGATTTCGGGCCCGGTGGAAAGCGCGTGGGCTTCCACATTGGCCTCGTTGTCAAACTGGCGCGGCAGAAACGCGCCAACCTGGTTGGCGTACTGTGTGCTGAGTTCAATGCTGCCCAGAAAGCCGTTTTCCTCTTTGCTGACCAGGCGAACTTCGGCGCCGAAAGAGCGGATCAGGTCTTTTCGCTCCTGACTCATCCAGTCGGGCATGAAGATGCGAACCGGGTGCCCGATGGCGGCACCAATGGCGGCGAACGCGATACCGGTATTGCCGCTGGTGGCCTCGACGATTTGCGCGCCCGGTTTCAGCAGACCCTGCTCATGCGCCCGTCGCAAAATGTGCAGCGCCATTCGGTCCTTGGTGGAGCCGGTGAAGTTGAGGTATTCGGCTTTGGCGTACACCACACGCTCGCTGCCGCGAAAGCGACAGCGAATGGCAAGCAAAGGCGTGTTGCCGACCAGATGGGTCAGCGCCTGAAAACAGTCCGTTATGTTTCTCATCTTCTTTTCGCACACCAGGAATGCCGCTGCCAACCAGAATTCTGGAGGCGTGCTCACGCCTGCGTAGCTAGGTATTGATCTTAGCTGCTGCTACCGAAACATCATCCCAAAATGTTTCATGAATTAGTGCCAAGACAGAATAAACGTTATCCAAATCAGGAAAAACGGCATTTTTCAACTCCGCATCCTGGTCGCCTTTGCCGATGCGGGCAGTTGCCGCAGGGCTGAACCGAGCGGTGCTTAGTCCCCGTTGCCAAACAGGTCGCTGAGATTCTTCGCGCCTTCTGAAGCGCCAGTGCTTTTCATCGGTGTGCCTTTCGGGTATTCCTCGGCGATGCGGTCCTCCCAGTAGGTGGTCGGGTTGGGCGCGCTGCACAGGCGCCGGTACACCTCTTGCGGCACCTGTTTGTAGGCCGCGATGGTTTTGCTGTCCCAATGCAGGTCGAGTTGTTGCGATGCCGGGTCGTAGACGGCTTTTCGGATACGTCCGGTGGTGAACGTGGTCGTGGGCATGTTGCAGGTCTCTCCTACTGGATTGGCAAGGCGCGACGCAGTGAGTGTGCGCAGCTTGCCATGATGCGCAGCCGGTGTGCGCTGTGGGCGCGCCGTAGCACGCCCACTGAGTCGAAACCTATTTGGTCGATACCGTTTCCAGCGTTTCCCACTTGCCGCCCTTGACGCGGAAGAAGGTCACGGCAGCCGAGCGCAGGTCGCCCTTGCTGTCGAACGCGATCGGTCCGGTGACGCCCTTGAAGTTGAGCTTGGCGATCTCGGGCAGGTACTTCTTCGGATCCGGCGAGTTGGCGGCCTTCATCGCGTTGATCAGCACGTTGGTGGCGTCATAGCCATAGGGTGCGTACATCACGACCGGGCCGTACTTGGCAGTGAACTTCTTGACGAAGTCGGGGCCGCCAGGCATGTTCTCGATGGCCTGGCCGGAGTCGGCCGAGATCGTGCCTTCAGCCGCTTCCTTGCCGGCGAACGAAACGAACTCATCCGACGAAATCGACGAGCCAAACAGCGTTGCGTTGATGCCCAGGTCCTTCATCTGGCGTTTGAGCGGACCGGCCTGCGCGTTCAAGCCGCCGTAGAAAATGGCTTGCACATTCTTGGCCTTGATGCTGGTGAGAATGGCCTTGAAGTCAGTCGCCTTGTCGGTGGTGAACTCGCGCGCGGCAACCTTGCCGCCCAGCGTCGGCACGGTGCTGGCCACGACATCGGCCAGACCCTTGCCGAAGGCGGTGCGATCGTCAATCACGGCCACCGACTTGAAGCCCAGCTTGGTGACGATGTAGCCCGCCATCGCGCTGCCAACCTGCAGGTCGTCGCCGATGACACGGAAAGCGGTCTTGAAACTCTGGCGCGTAAAGGTTGGATTGGTCGCGGCCGGTGCCACTTGCGGAATGCCGGCATCGTGGTAAACCTTGGAAGCCGGTATCGTGGCACCTGATTGCAGGTGACCGACCACGCCGGCTACTTTCTGGTCGACCAGCCGTGTGGCGACGCTGACAGCCTGTTTCGGATCGCCCGCGTCGTCTTCCGACAGCAGCTCAAAGCGCACGGCTTCGCCGCCGAGTTTGATGCCAGCGGCATTGGCGTCGTCGATCGCCAGCTTCACGGCCGATTCGAAGTCCTTGCCATAGGCGGCGGCGCCACCGGTGTAGGGACCGCCGACGCCGATCTTGACCACTTTTTGTGCGAATGCGGGTGCGCAGACACTGCCCAAAGCCAGGCCAAGGGCCAGGACCAGGGGACGGGAAATATGCGGAATTAGTTTCATGCGGTTTGGCTCCTTGGAGGTTTGATGTTGAGAAAACAGGAATCAGCGCGTGGCGTCAAACGCACCTTGGTGCGAATACGACAGCCAGTTGCTGAGGTACGCTGCAACCGGTCGATCGGCGACCAGCCACACACGTTCGGGATCGAGCCGCAATAGCAGCACGGGAATATCGGCGAGCCGGCAGCGCGTGCACTGGCCACTCTGGCGCGCAATGGACATGGCGTCAACCAGGTGTGAGAGCCAGGCATCGAGCGCTGCACCGTGCAGTTCGAAGACCGCCAGCGACTCGGACAAATCGATGGCCACTGCGGTCTCGCTGCGCCCCGGCGCCAGCGTAGTCAGCAGTGCCTTGAGCGGCGCCGACTGCAAACCCAGCGCCAGCGTTTCCTGCGGCGCGCGCCAGGCCAGATACGGGTCGCAGCCGGTCAGGCTGAGCGGCACTTCGGACCAGTCCAGGCCCTGCGCCTGCACCGCTTCACGTGCGCTGCTGTCGCCGGCGAAGTGCCGTATCGTCAGGGCAGTAAGGCCGTCGAGTTGGCGGCACCCCGGCGCGCCGGATGCTGCTTGGATGAGATCAACCATGAAGACGCTCCCCACTCGGATCGACAAAGGGTGTTTTGACGACTTCTACCGCGATTGACTTGCCGAGATGCCAGGCCGTGAGCTGCTCACCCAGGCGTTGCGTGCCGCGTTTGAGCATGGCCAGCGCGATCGGCTGTTGCAGCGTCGGACTGAAGCAACTGCTGGTGATCAGACCCTCAGGCAGTGTCGGCGGCGCTTGCAGCGCCAGGTGAGCGCCTGCCGGCAGATGCGTGCGTCGGTCCAGTGGTTGCAGCCCGACCAGTTGCAGCCGGTCAGTGTCCAGGCCGGATGCGCGCGTGAGCGAGCGTCGCCCGACAAAATTTGCCAGCTTCTTGTCGACGCCGCGCGCCAGACCGACGTCGCCTGGCAGCGTGGTGCCGTCGGTATCGGCACCGATATGGATGAAGCCCTTCTCGGTGCGCATGATCATCAGCGCTTCCACGCCGTAGGCACAGATACCAAGGTCTTGCCCGGCATCCCACAGCGCCTCAAGCAGGCCTTGTGCCTGCGACGACGCGAGGTTGATTTCGTAACCCAGTTCGCCGTTGAAACTGGCGCGCAGGACGCGGATCGGTTGACCCTGGTAGCGGGTGTCGCGCAGCGTCATGTGCTTCATTTGCGTGGGTGCCAGCGCCGCGTCAAAGCCAAGTTTTTCCAGCAGACGCCAGGCGTTCGGCCCCGACACCGTGACGTTGCCCCACTGCGAGGTCACTGGCACGATGAAGGCGCGCAGGTTGACGTACTCGCATTGCAGCCACTCCTCGAACGCCAGCGCGGTGCGTTCGACGCCGCCCGATGTGGTGTTGACCCAGAAATGATTCGGCGCCAGCCGCACCACGATGCCGTCGTCAATGACGATGCCGTTTTCGTTGAGCAGGGCGCCATAGCGCGCGCTGCCCACGGCCAGATTCGAGACGTTGCCGACGTACATCAGATCCAGAAAGGCGCCGGCGTCCGGCCCATAGACTTCAAGCTTGCCCAGCGGTGCACCATCGAACAGGCCCACACCCTGGCGTACCTCGGCCACTTCGCGCTCGGCGGCGGCGATCAGTTCTTCACCCGGTTTCGGGTACGCGGCCGGTCGCTCCCAACCGCCGAATTCTTCAAACAGCGCGCCACGCGCCGCATGGAACGCGCGCGCCGGCAAGGGCTTGAGCGGCCGGTAGCGTGCGCCGGTGCGGCCGCCCACCAGGGCGTTGATCGTGACCGGCTTGAACGGCGGGCGGAACTTGGTGGTGCCGACCTGATCGGGTGTGCGATCACTCGCCTTGCCCAGTAGCACCAGCGCGTTGACGTTGCTGGTCTTGCCCTGATCGCTGGCCATGCCGGTGGCGGTGTAGCGCTTGAGCAGTTCGACCGAGCGGTAGTTCTCGCGCGCCGCGAGTTCGATGTCGCTGCTGGCGACGTCGTTTTGCAGATCGACAAACTGTTTGCCGGGCTTGCCCTTGAGGCTCGCCAAGGCTGCTGCCGAAGGCTGGTTGTCTGCGGGTACCAGGCCGGCGCCGCCGCTGGGCGCTGCCGGCATCACGCTGCCGGGGGTGATGCGGCCGACCTGCTCGGCGTGTGCCAGCGCCGCGTCGAGATCAAAGACGCCGGCTGCAGCGCCAACCACGGCAACGCCAGCGAGCAGGCGCTCTGGCACGAACATGGCTGCGTCTGCCAGCCACTTGAGTTGGCCGCCGGCTTGCGAATAGAGGTTGACATTGGGCGTGTGGCCGCCCGCGCTGGCGACCACGTCGGCAGCAATCGATTGCAGCTTGCCGCCGCCGTTGCTGGCCACCTGCACGCCTTGCACCGCGCTCTTGCCGTTGACGCCGACCAGCACACTCTCCAGCAGCACCGGAACACCGGCGGCTTGCGCCAGCCCGTTGCCGACTTCTGCCGCCGCGCGCCGGTCAACGATGGCCGCGACTTCAATGCCGGCGCTGCGCAAGGCAAGCGCTACACCGTAGGCGCTGTCGCAGGCGGTGGCCAGCACAACCCGCTTGCCGCAGGCCACGCCGTAATGCGAGGCGTAGCGCTGCACCGCATTGGCGAGCATGACACCCGGGCGATCGTTGTCAGGGAACAGCATGGGCCGCTCGAAGCTGCCAGTGGCCAGGATAATTTGCTTGGCGCGGATCTTCCAGAGCCGTTCGCGCACCGCGCCGGGTGCGTTCGCGCCTGCTGGCGATTCGATGGCCGTGGCCAGATTGTGGTCGTACAGCCCGAGCACGGTGCTGCGTGTCTGAACGGCAACGCCGGCCTGTGCCAGCGCGCTGCGCAGGCTGGCCAAATGGCGCGCTGTCGCAGCGTCGCCGAGCATGGCCTGGCTCAGAGCCCAGCCACCTGCTTTCACGTCGGCTTCGAGCAGCAGCACCTCGCGCCCGGCGCGCGCTGCTGAGAGCGCGGCCTGCAGGCCCGCCATACCAGCGCCCACTACCAGCACTTCGGTGTTGACCGAGACCTCGTCGTAACGCTCCGGGTCGCTTGCATCGGCCGCGACGCCAAGCCCCGCCATGCGCCGGATGGTGGGCTCGAACAAATGCCAGTTCGGCCACATGAACGTCTTGTAATAAAACCCGGCCGGCAAAAAGGCGGCGAATTTTTCAATGCTGGCGGCGAGGTCGAACTCCAGGCTGGGCCAGCCGTTGCCGCTGACCGTGTGCAGACCGTCACGCGCCAGGATATCGGTGGCACGCGTGTTGGGCGTGCGCAGCGCGCCGACCCCGACATCGACCAGGCCGGTGGGCTCTTCGACGCCACAGGAAAAAATGCCGCGTGGCCGGTGCAGCTTGTAGCTGCGCCCCACCAGTGTTGTACCCTGCGCCAGCAGCGCCGAAGCCACCGTGTCGCCGGCAAAGCCGGCCACCGCGCGGCCATTGAATTCAAACGACAGGCTCTGTGAGCGATCAATCCAGGCACCATGTGGCGCCGCTAAACGATATCCGCTCATGGAAGAATCTCCTGTGCCGCTTGCGGCTTCGGATCGGTCATGCGGTAGACGGCGTGGATCTCGTGGCTGACGGTGTCGCGCAGCACGTTGAACCACTGACCGCAGCCAAAAGTATGGCGCCAGCGTTCGGCGTGCAGGCCGCGCGGGTTGGTGCGGCCAAACAGGTAGTCGCCCCAGGTTTCGTCACTGCAGTCAAGCGCCGGACGCTGGATGTGCGAGGTACCACCGCAGTTGAATTCGTTGTCGGGCCGGGCCCCGCACCAGGGGCAGTTGAGGGTCATCATGGTGTGGTTCTCAGTGCGCGATGCCGGCAGCGCCGGCTTCGTCAATCAGGCGTCCGCTGTGGAAGCGTTCGAGTTGGAAGGGTTCGGCCAGTTCGTGGTTCTTGCCGGTGGCCAGCAGATGCGCCAGCGTCCAGCCGCCCACCGGTATCGTCTTGAAACCGCCCGTGCCCCAGCCGCAGTTGATGTACAGACCGGGCACACCGGTGCTGCCGATGATGGGGCTCGAATCCTGCACCACATCGACGGTGCCGGCCCATTGGCGCAGTACGCGCAGGCGGCCAAAGGAAGGGAACATTTCTGCGGTGGCGGCCAGCACCTGTTGCGAGATCGCGAAACTGCCGCGCTGCGCGTAGGAGGGAACCAAATCAAGCGCGCCACCGAACACGATCTCGCCCTTGTCGGACTGGCTCCAGTAGGTGCCCACCGCTGGCGAGAGCACCACCGTGTCGAGCACCGGCTTGACCGATTCGGACACCATGGCCTGCAGCGAGTAGCTGGTCACGGGCAGACGCACACCGGCCATGGCGGCGAGCTGGCTCGAGTTGCCGGCCACGGCCATGGCCACCTTGTCGGCGCGGATTTCGCCACGCGTGGTTTGCACGCCGACCACGCGCCCATCCTGCTTGATGAAGCCGGTGACAGCGCAGTCCTGCACGATGTCAACACCGAGCGCCGAGGCGCCGCGTGCATAGCCCCAGGCGACGGCATCGTGGCGCACTGTGCCGGCGCGGCGATGGATGACGCCGCCCAGGATCGGGTAGCGCGCATTCGCGCTGAAGTTCAGGCGCGGCGCCAGTTCACGCACCTGCTGCGCGTTCAGGATCTCGGCCTCGATGCCATTGAAGAGCATGGCGTTGGCCCAGCGCGAGAGATTGTCCAGATCGTGGCGTGAGTGCGCGGTCGTGATCAGGCCGCGCTGGCTCAGCATGATGTTGAAATTGAGCTCGGTGGAGAGTCCCTCGTAGAGCTTGAGCGCAAAGTCATACAGGCGCGCGCTTTGCGGGTAGAGGTAATTGGAGCGCACGATGGTCGTGTTGCGCCCGGTGTTGCCGCCGCCGATCCAGGCTTTTTCCAGCACCGCCACATTCGTGACGCCGTGGTTTTTTGCCAGGTAGTAGGCGGTGGCCAGGCCGTGACCGCCACCGCCGATGATGATGGCGTCGTAGCGTGGCTTGGGTTCGGCTTGGCGCCAGGCCGGCGCCCAGTCCTGGTGGCTGGGTGCCGCGGCAAACAGGTTCCAGGCGGAGTATTTGCTTCTCGTGTTCAGTTCATTCATGTTGGGGTAGACCGCCACATGTCAGCTCTGACAAGACAAGGACCGCCCCGTAGCGTTTCGATGAAAGCAAGAGCCAGACTCACAGTGCATAGGCCCGCTGGCCCAGGTTCACTGCGTGCCGGTCCATTCTACGAGTGGAATTGGCGCTCGGATATTGATGCAGTCGGTATTCCGATAATTGAAAGCAAGCCGGGTGTTCAAGATTCCAGGCCTGCTTTGTGACGCGCAGCACGCGCGCCAGTTCGGCGTGCACGCTGCTGCTGCGAACTTGCGAAATGCTCATGCTGGTTCTCCCCGGTGTGTGTGACGGTGATTGCCTTACTTCTTCAGGTAAATCTGGTCAAAGCTGCCGCCATCGGCAAAGTGATCCTTGTCGGCCTTGCTCCAGCCGCCAAAGGCCTGTTCGATCGTGAACAGCTTGATCTTGGGTAACTGCTTGACGTACTTGGCCTGGAACTTTTCCGAGATCGGGCGGTAGAAGTTTTTGCCGGCGATGTCCTGGCCTTCGTCGCTGTACAGGTATTCCAGATAGGCGCTGGCGACAGTGCGCGTGCCCTTGCGGTCCACGTTCTTGTCAACCACGCTCACCGGCGGCTCGGCCAGGATGCTGATGGAGGGATAAACGATGTCAACCTTGCTGCCGAATTCCTTCTCCAGCAGATGCGCTTCGTTCTCCCAGGAGATGAAGACGTCGCCCTGATTGCGTTGGGCAAAGGTGATGGACGAGCCGCGCGCGCCGGTGTCGAGCACCGGCACGTTTTTGTACAGGGCCTGCACGAAGTCTTTCGCCTTGGCCTCGCTGCCGAGCTTGCGCTTGGCGAACTCCCAGGCCGCCAGGTAGTTCCAGCGCGCGCCGCCCGAGGTCTTCGGGTTTGGCGTGATGACGCTGATGCCGGGCTTGACCAGATCGTCCCAGTCCTTGATGCCCTTGGGGTTGCCCTGGCGTACCACCAGCACGATGGTCGAGGTGTAGGGCGCTGCGTTGTGCGGCAGGCGCTTCTGCCAGTCGGAGATCAACCAGCCGCCGTTCTTGTTGAGTGCGTCAACGTCACCGGCCAGCGCCAGCGTGACGACGTCGGCATCCAGCCCGTCAATGACCGAGCGCGCCTGCTTGCCGGAGCCACCGTGCGACTGCTTGATGCTCACGTCCTGCCCGGTCTTGGCCTTCCAGTACTTGCTGAAAGCCGCATTGAACTCGACGTAGAGCTCGCGTGTCGGGTCGTACGACACATTGAGCAGCGTCACGGCCGGTTGGGCGGCGGCGCCCAGGGCGGTGCCAGCCAGGATGGCGCTGGTAGCGAGTTTGAAAACAGTTCGGCGGTTGATCATGTTCGAGTCTCAGAATCCATTGCGAAATTGCGATGGGGTGGATTCTGGAAGCGATCTGTCAAAACCGGAACTACCGAGTTTTCACTTCTTAATTACCAACACATCTATAGCGGGCAATTGGGGCTGCGAACGGCCCTGAGCGATGCGGGTGTGCGGGCGGTGATGCGATTGACCCAGCTCGACGCGGCCACTGTGGCGGAAGATATGCGACAGCCGCCATCCAATCGGCTCGAAGCCTTGAGTGGCAAGCGCGCTGGGCAATGGAGCGTCCGCATCAACGATCAGTGGCGTGTGTGCTTCCGGTTTGAGAGCGGCAATGCGTTTGATGTTGAGATCGTGGATTACCTGATGCTTATGAAGACCAAGACACCCGTAAACAACTTGCCCGCCATACACCCCGGCGAGTTCTTGCGCGAGACGCTTGATGAACTGGGGCTGACGCAGGCGGCTTTTGCCGAAGCCATTGGCGTCTCGCCCATGCGCGTGTCGCATCTGCTCAAGGGTGACCGCCCCGTGACTGCTGAATTGGCCTTGCGGCTGGGACGTGCGCTCGGGCAAACGCCGCAATACTGGCTGAACCTGCAATCCACGTACGACCTGAAGAAGGCCCGGACCGAAATGTAGGACAGTTTGCTGGCGGTGCAGGAACTGATCGCCGCATGAAACGCCAATTGCTTTGCCGGACGAGGACCGATAAGGGTTTCTTAAACCAAACGTTGGTCGGTAGCGAAGCTACGCCGACCGATGGGTCCGATTCATCATCAGCGCCGTCTGCCCCGGCCTTCCGCTCAAGTGCAACTCGCTGGTCGCCGCAGGCGTTTGCGCCAGCAGCTTGCCGCGCTTGAAGACCTGCAGGCGCGTGGCGCGCAGGCGGATGGCTTCCACGGGGTCGCGTGCCTGCAGCAGCACGAAGTCGGCAAAGCAACCGGCTTCCAGTCCGTAGCCTTGCAGGCCCAGGATGCGCGCCGGGTTCACGGTGACGGCATCAAAGCACTGGCGCATCGCGCTCTGGCTTGTCATCTGCGCCACGTGCAGGCCCATGTGCGCCACTTCGAGCATGTCGCCGCTGCCCAGGCTGTACCAGGGGTCCATCACGCAGTCGTGGCCGAAGGCAACGTTAATGCCGGCAGCTAACAACTCCGGCACGCGCGTCATGCCGCGGCGTTTCGGGTAGCTGTCGTGCCGGCCTTGCAGCGTGATGTTGATCAGCGGATTGGCCACCACCTGCAACTGCGCCTCGCGCATCAGCGGCAACAACTTGCTGACGTAGTAGTTGTCCATGCTGTGCATGGAAGTCAGGTGCGAACCGGTGACGCGTCCGTGCAGGCCCAGGCGTTGCGTCTCGAACGCCAGCGTTTCGACGTGGCGCGACAGCGGGTCGTCCGATTCGTCGCAGTGCATATCGACCATCAGGCCGCGCTCGGCTGCCAGTTCGCACAGCAGCTTGACGCTTTGCGCGCCCTGCTCCATGGTCCGTTCGAAATGCGGAATGCCGCCGACCACATCGACGCCCAGATCGAGCGCGCGCTTGAGCTTGTCCAGGCCTTGCGCATCGCGCAGCACACCGTCTTGCGGAAACGCCACCAGTTGCAGGTTGATGTAGGGCGCAACACGCTTCTTCACTTCGAGCAGCGCTTCGACGGCGAGCAGGCGCGGGTCGCAGACATCGACGTGGCTGCGGATTGCCAGCAGTCCTTTGGCCACGGCCCAATCGCAGTAGGCCAGTGCGCGGTCGATCAGCGCCTGCTGCGTCAGCAGCGGCTTCAACTCACCCCATAACGCAATGCCTTCGAGCAGCGTGCCAGACTCGTTCACGCGCGGCAGACCGTAGCTCAGCGTGGCGTCCATGTGAAAGTGTGCGTCAACAAAAGGCGGGCTCAGCAGCAGGCCTTGCGCGTCGATGACCTGTCGCGCGGGCGCGTCCAGGCCGTGAGCGACTTCAACGATGCGCTCGCCGCGCACGGCGACCGACATCTGCTGCCGAGCGTCTGGCAGCGTGGCGTTCTTGATCAGTAAATCCAGCATCAGCGTTCACCTTTGCGATAGGGTTTCATCAGTGCTTGCGGGTAGCTGGCTTTGCGCGCCACCAGCACCAGCGCGAAAATTGACAACACATAGGGCAGCATCAGGTACATCTGGTAGGGCAGCACCGCGGCGCCTGATTGTTGCAGGCGCAACTGCAGCGCGTCAAAAAAGGCAAACAGCAGCGCACCGAGCAGCGCCTTGCCGGGTCGCCAGGAGGCGAACACGACGAGGGCCACGCAGATCCAGCCGCGCCCGTTGACCATGTTGAAGAAGAAAGCGTTGAAGGCTGAGAGCGTCAGAAAGGAGCCCGCTACACCCATCAGCGCCGATCCGGCCACGATGGCACCGGTGCGCACCGCCGCCACCGAGACGCCCTGGCCTTCGGCCGCCTGCGGGTTCTCGCCCACCATGCGCAGCGCCAGACCGACCGGCGTGCGGTACAGCACATAGCTGATTAGCGGCACCAGCAGCAGGGCCAGCAGCGTCAGCAGCGTTTGCTGCGAGAGGATGGGCAGATTGATCCAGCCCATCTCGGCAAACGGTGTGATGGTCGGCGGCGTGCTGACCTTGGGAAAGCTGACGCGGTAGCCGTAGTAACTCAGCGCTGTCGCCAGCAGCGTGATGCCCAGCCCGGATACGTGTTGCGAGAGCGCCAGCGTCACCGTCAGAAAAGCGTGCAGCAGACCCAGTACGGCGCCGGTCAGCGCTGCGACCACGACACCGACTGCCAGAGGTGCGCCGGCATAAACCGTCAGCCAGCCGGCAAAAGCGCCCGCGACCATGATGCCCTCGATCCCAAGGTTGAGCACACCGGCACGCTCGCACAGCAGTACGCCAAGCGTGCCCAGGATCAGCGGTGTTGCGATGCGCAGCACGGCAACCCAGAAGGCCTGGTTGACGAGGATGTCGATGAACTCGCTCATTTCCAGCGGACTTTGTACTGCGTCAGCAGCGTCGCTACCAGCACTGCGATCAGTGAGGCGGCGACGATCACGTCAGCGATGTAGGTCGGTACGCCGACGGCGCGGCTCATGCTGTCGGCGCCGACCAGTACACCGGCGACGAAGACACTGGCCGCGATCACGCCCAGCGGATGCAGCGCAGCCAGCATGGCAATCACGATGCCGGAGTAACCGTAGCCCGGCGACATGTCGAGCGTCAGGTAGCTGGTGCGCCCGGCCACTTCGATGGCGCCGGCCAGCCCCGCCAGCGCCCCTGACAGCATGGCCACCAGCACCACGGTGCGCGTGACTTTCACGCCGCTGAATTCGGCGGCGCGCGCATTGGCGCCGACGGCGCGGATGTCAAAGCCCAGCACGCTGTATTTCAGCAGCGCCCACAAACCGACGGCCAGTGCCACGCCCCAGATCAGACCGGTGTGGACGCGGGTCTGCGGGATCAGCTTGCTGAGTTCAAGCTCGCCCATCAAAGCCACGCTTTGCGGCCAGCCCATGGCGGTCGGGTCTTTCATCGGGCCGTCGAGCATCAAGGACACCAGCAGCAACACGATGAAGTTCAGCAGCAGCGTCGTCACCACTTCATCGACGCCGAGCCGGGTTTTGAGTAGCGCCGGCCCGAGCAGCAGCAGGGCGCCGGCCAGCGCCGCAGCCAACATCATCAATACAAACAAGACGGCTGGCGGCAGTGCCAGACCGGTGCCGTCGTGCAGCCCACCAACTGCCACCGCAGCGAGTGCGCCAACGTAGAGCTGGCCCTCGGCGCCGATATTGAAAAGCCGCGCTTTGAAAGCCACGGTGGCCGCCAGACCAGTGAGCATCAGCGGGATCGCGCGTGTCAGGGTTTCGCTCAGGGCAAAGACGGAACCGAAACCGCCTTGCAGCAGCAGACCGTAGGTCCGGCCGATCGGTGCGCCGGCCCACAGCACCAGCAGCGAGGCCACCAGCAGCGTGAACAGCACGGCGCCGATCGGTGCCAGCAGCAGGGCGGCCGGCGAGGAGGTGTTGCGCTTCTCTAACCTCAAGTGTGGCTCCCGCTTGCGCTGCCGGCCATCGCCAGCCCGATACTCTCGCGGCTCCAGTCGGCTGCCGGCAGCGCCGCCGTCAGGCTGCCGCCATGCATCACGGCAACGCGGTCACCCAGCGTCAGCACTTCGTCAAGGTCATCCGAGATCAGCAGCACGGCAGCGCCGGCATCGCGCGCCGCGAGCAGTTGCGCCTGCACGTAGGAGACGGCGCCAATGTCGAGTCCCCAGGTTGGCTGGTGCGCGACGATGAGGTTGGGCGCGGTTGTCGCCCCAAGTGCCCCTCCCGTCATCGCGAGCGCAGCGTGGCGATCCATGTCCCCAACTTCCTGGATTGCCGCGTCGCTTCGCTCCTCGCAATGACGAGCATCAGCGCCGGTGTCGGGGTGCAGCAGTGCGCGCCCCAGAATGAGTTTTTGCATATTGCCGCCGGAGAGCGAACGCGCTGCGCTGTCGGCACCGCCGCCGCGCACATCGAAGGCATCGACAACGCGC
>CAIWNX010000025.1 GCA_903914175.1 uncultured beta proteobacterium
CCTCGCGCGCGGAATACCGTCTGAGCTTGCGCGAAGACAACGCCGATTGGCGTTTGACTGAAATGGGTCGAAATTATGGGCTTGTCAATGACGCACGCTGGGAATCTTTTAATAAAAAACATGAAGCAGTTGAACGAGAAATTGAAAGATTGAAATCAACATGGCTTAATCCGCGCATGATTTCACCAGAAGTTGCCGAGAAAGTATTGGGAACAAAAATTGAGCGTGAGTACTTACTGTCTGATTTACTGAAGCGTCCCAATGTCACGTATAAAACCTTAATGGAAATGCCCTGTCTTGAGGGTGCAGCGCTGCCCGGAGGGATACCTTTCGGGGAGTACGCCGAGCAGGTCGAGGTACAGGTTAAGTACGAAGGCTATATCGCTCGCCAGCAAGGCGAAGTGGCGCGTCAACTCAGCCACGAAAATCAATTGATTCCAAAAGAGATTGATTTTGAGTCAATTACCAGCCTGTCGTATGAAGTCCGCCAGAAGATGAAAACGCATCGACCGGAAACTGTCGGCCAGGCTTCGCGAATTTCCGGAATCACGCCTGCCGCGATCTCACTGCTCCTCATTCATCTCAAACGCCACTACTACAGCGTAAAGACTGCAGCCGAATGACCACATCACGATCCGGTACGATTCCTGCGGGGCAACGGCTGGACGCCGCCTGCCTTGCACTGCAGATCAACTTGGGCACAGAACAAAAAGCGACGCTGCTAGAGTTTGTGGCGCAGCTGCATAAATGGAACCGTACCTACAACCTGACCGCAATCCGGGATGTCGACCACGCGTTGGTACAGCACCTGTTTGACAGCTTGTCAGTCATCGCTCCCCTGCAGGACTGGTGCGACAAAAATACGCGTGCTGCACCAAAAATCCTCGATGTAGGCTCCGGCGGCGGTTTGCCAGGCGTTGTCCTGGCGATCGCCATGCCGGGCGCGCAGGTTCACTGTATCGACGCCGTGGACAAGAAAATAACCTTTATTCGGCAAATGGCTGGGGTTCTTAAACTACCCAACCTCGCTGCCATCCATGCGCGGGTCGAAACCATACCTCCCATGTCATGCGATATTGTGATTTCCAGGGCTTTCGCTTCGCTTGAAGACTTTGCCAAATGGTCCGGGCAGCACGTTTCCCTTGACGGATGTCTGGTGGCGATGAAGGGCAAAACCCCAGTAGAGGAAATGACTGCACTGGATCAACGTGGCGAGTGGATCACTCAACGCGTTCAAAGTTTGAATGTTCCCGAGCTCGAGGCTCAGCGATGCCTAGTCTGGATGCACCGGAAAGGAAAAACATGAACACAGAAATTTCTCGTGGCAAAACGGCCCGCGTTTTTTGTATCGCCAATCAAAAAGGGGGTGTCGGGAAAACCACAACAGCCATTAACCTTGCAGCAGGCCTGGCGACACACGGAAAACGCGTGCTCTTGATCGACCTTGACCCACAGGGCAACTCGACCATGGGCAGCGGTATCGACAAGAGCACCCTTGCACACACCCTCTATGGCGTGCTGATCGGTGAGGCGACCATCTCCGAGGCGAGAGTGCACTCTGTGACGGGTGGGTACGACGTGCTGCCTGCCAACCGGGAACTATCCGGGGCAGAGATCGACCTCGTTGGTATGGAAGAGCGTGAATTACAGCTCAAGCACGCGATTGTCAGCATCGCCGATCAGTACGACTTTATCCTGATA
>CAIWNX010000026.1 GCA_903914175.1 uncultured beta proteobacterium
CAAAACCAGATGCTTTCCATCGCAAGAAATGGAAATCGTCTGATTGCGGCTGCGCGCTCCCGTGCCTAAAGTAGAGCCCATAAGGTTCTTGTTAATTAGAAGCAAATAGGGAGTTAATCATGCGTACCAATGACATCGTTTCTGAAATTCGTGATGCCAACCTGAGCTACCTGATGTTGGCGCAGCAGATGATTCGCACGGACAAGCCGACGGCGATCTTTCGCCTGGGCCTGAGTCAACCGATTGCCGACATGCTTGACAACCTGAGCACGGCGCAGGTTCTCAAGCTCGCGGGCAGCCCGAGCATGCTCACGCGCTTCCGTTTTGACGACGCCACGGTCCTGGGCATGCTCACGCATGACAGCAAGGACCAGACGCTGGCCCGGTCGCATGCCGCGATTTTGCTGGCCGGCCAGACCTTCCACGAAGTTCACTGATTCTTCAATCTCTTTGCGTCGCTTTTGCGGTTGCCGCTTATGAACAAAAAGAAGGACAAGTGCATCGTCAATGAGTCGCGCGAGATTCAGTTGGCGATTTCACTCATCAAGAATGGTGCCCGGCTGCAACTGCTGGAGTTGGAGACTTCGCTCTCAAGGGACCGCCTGATCCGGCTCTACAAGGAGTTGCAGGGTGTCTCGCCGCCCAAGGGCATGTTGCCGTTTTCAACCGACTGGTTCCTGACCTGGCAGCCCAATATTCATTCCTCGTTCTTTCTGCTGATCTACCGGCAACTCGAAACCTACGCCGGGATCAAGGGCATAGATGCCGTGGCCAAGGCCTATCAGATCTACCTGGAGCAAATGCCACCCGAGCCGGGGCAGGACGCGGTGCTGTCGCTGACGCGGGCCTGGACGATGATCCGCTTCCTGAAAAATTCGATGCTGTCAACCACTGATTGCAAGAAGTGCGGCGGCATTTTCATTGTGCGACCACGCGGTGGTCATCGTTATGTCTGTGGTCTGTGCCATCTGCCGTCGCGCGCTGGCAAGACGCGAAAGGTGCTCGATGCCGCCAATCTTGCCGAGCAATCTGTTGAGTAGGCGTGCAGGGCCCAGACTGTGCAATCGAAGCGCGGCGCTGCTGATCATTGGCCTCAGCTGGGGTCTGTCGCAGTGGCTGGTTGCAAGCCAGGCGCAGATGCTGCCGATACAGTCAGCCTTGTGGTTGCAGGCGGCACTGGCGGCGCTGTTGTCGCTCTGTCTGGCGCAACCCTGGTGGTGGTGGCTCATCAACAGCAGCTTCTTGCCCTCGGTGCATTTCGCGCTGGCGCAGCACTGGCCGGCGTCTGTTTTTCTGCTGGCCCTGTTGCTGTTGGGTCTGGTGTTTGGCGCGATCTTTTTGACGCGCGTTCCTTTCTATCCCTCGCAGCCGGCGGTCTGGTCACTGGTGGAGACCATGGTGCCGGACAACAAAAGCTGGTCGGTTCTGGACATGGGCAGCGGCATCGGTGGCTTTTGCTTGCATCTGGCCCGGCGCCGGCCGCTGTGTCGGGTGCTGGGCATCGAGTGGGCCTGGCTACCCTGGTTGCTCAGCCACCTGCGCGCGCGCCATCGCGGCAGCGCCGGCCGCTTTGTCCGGGGCGATTACCGCCAGCACAGTCTGGCTGGTCATGACCTGGTGTTTGCCTACCTTTCGCCGGCCTTCATGCCGGCTTTGTGGCAGAAGGCCTGCCGCGAAATGAAGCCGGGCGCCTGGCTGGTGAGTTGCGAGTTCGCGGTGCCGGGCCAGCCAGCACTGGCGCTTGCGGGTTCTGGTGTTGGCGGCATACCACCGGTCTATGCCTGGCGCATGGGTCAGCCGGCGAGCGTGGTTTCTGATTCAACTCTTGCGTGAGGTCTATATGCTGCTGCGAGAAATCATGCGTAGCCCGGTGGTCACCGTTCAACTCGACGATAGCCTGCGTGAAGTCAACACCATTTTTGAAGCCGATGTGGTGCACCACGTGATCGTGGTGGAAGAGGACAAACTGATTGGCCTGGTCAGCGAGCGCGATTTCTTGCGGGTGATCAGCCCCTATGTCTATACCCATGTCTACACCACACGCGATCTGGCCACACTGAATCAGCGTGTGCACCAGATCGTATCGCGCCATCCGGTGCGCCTGCCGCAGGACGCAACGGTACAGCAGGCAATCGACCTCTTCAATAGCCAGCGCATTGATTGCATTCCAGTGGTCGATGAGCAGGACATGCCGGTGGGCATGCTCACCCGCTCCGACATCCTTCGCCACTTCCAGGCCATTTGCGCTGAGACGAGGGCGGCTCTATGAAACGGTCGCTGCGCCTGCACGGCTGCAAAGGTGGCACGTGTTTGTAATCATCGGTTATGTAGTGATTCTGGCCGCTGTCTTTGGCGGCTTTGCCTTGGGTGGCGGGCATCTGGGCTCTTTGCTGCAGCCGATCGAGTTGCTGATGATCGGTGGCTCTGCGATCGGAGCCTTTGTGGTTGGCAATACATCGAAGGCGATCAAGGCCACCATGAAAGCGCTGCCGACGCTGTTCAAGGGCTCCAAATACACGCGCGCACTCTACGTCGAGTTGATGCTGATGTTGTACGCGATCCTGGCCAAGATTCGCAGTGACGGACTGATGTCGATTGAAGGCGATATTGACAAGCCCGAAGAAAGCCCCTTGTTTGCCAAGTACCCGCTGGTGCTGGCCGACCACCATATGCTGGAGTTTCTCACCGACTACCTGCGCCTGATGGTGTCGGGCAATATGGACCCGATCCAGCTCGAAAACCTGATGGACAACGAGATCGATACACACCACGCTGAAGGCGAGGTACCGATCCACTGCCTGAACAAACTGGCCGATGGTTTGCCGGCTTTTGGTATTGTGGCGGCGGTGATGGGCGTGGTGCACACCATGGAGTCGGTTGGCCTGCCGCCGGCTGAGCTGGGGCGATTGATCGCTGCGGCACTGGTGGGGACCTTTCTTGGCATCTTGCTGGCCTATGGTTTTTTTGGTCCGCTGGGCAGTCTGCTGGAACAAAAGCTGCACGAGTCGGCCAAGACACTTGAGTGCATCAAGGTTACGCTGCTGGCCAGTCTGAATGGCTATCCGCCAGCGATCTCGGTCGAGTTCGGACGCAAGGTTTTGTTCTCGACCGAACGCCCGTCTTTCATGGAAATGGAAGAGCAAATCAAGCAGGCCAAGTCCAAATAGTCATGGCCGACAAAGAACCGCGTCCGATCGTTATCAAGCGCATCAAGAAGGTGGCCGGCGGCCATCACGGCGGCGCCTGGAAGATTGCCTACGCCGATTTTGTGACCGCCATGATGGCTTTTTTCCTGCTGATGTGGCTGCTGGGCACGGTTGACAGCGGCAAGCTCCAGGGCATCTCCGAGTACTTCAAGACGCCTTTGAATGCAGCGCTGGCGGGCGGTAGCGGTATTGGTGAAAGCGCGTTGATCCTGCAGGGCGGCGGCAAGGACCCGACGGCCGACGCCGGCCTGGTGCGCAAAGGTCAGCCGACCAGGGACAAGATGAAGGACGTCGAGAAGATGGCCAGGGCGGCGCAGGAAAAACTGGAGGCGGCGCAAATGCGCACACTCAAGGACAAGCTGGAGAAGCTGATTGACAACAGTTCCAAGCTGCGCCCGTTCAAGAAGCAGTTGCTCATCGATATCACCTCAGAAGGTTTGCGCATTCAGATTGTTGACGAGAAGAACCGACCCATGTTCGCGCTGGCCAGTGCCGAACTTCAGGCTTACACACGCGACATCCTGCGCGAGATTGCGCCGGTCCTCAACGACATGCCCAACCGCATCAGCCTGTCCGGCCACACCGACGCCCACCCTTACGCCAGCGGCAACAAGAATTACAGCAACTGGGAGTTGTCGTCTGAGCGTGCCAACGCGGCAAGGCGCACGCTGGTGGCGGGTGGCCTGGAAGAGAACCGTTTGATGCGTGTCATTGGCCTGTCTTCGGCCGTTTTGCTCGATCCGGACGATGCACTCAATCCGATCAACCGGCGCATCAGCATCATCTTGCTGAGCAAGCGAGCCGAGGAGGCTGCGGCCAACGAGGGCAGGCGTCAGGCTATCACGCTGGCGTCGGACTAAAGGCATGAAGTTGTCGGTAATTTGACTTGTTATCGCCAGTTCGTTGCAGGTAAGTGTTACTAACATAAAGCCAATATCTTCGATACCCGCCTGCCACTGGCGTGCGTCCAGGAATAACGTGAACGGGAGAATAATCAGTGAGTGATGATTTAGCAGAACTCGATGCCTTGTTCCGGAATGTGTCAATGACTTTGCTACACCTTGCGTCATAAATTTACTGCGCATGGTTGTGTTGTTTCAGTCGTTTTCCTTTGCTCAAGTGGTGGGTTGATCCAGGCCGCAGTGGGCATGGGTTTTAGGCAAGGGCGGATGC
>CAIWNX010000027.1 GCA_903914175.1 uncultured beta proteobacterium
ACTTCTGTTTGGCGCTACACCGTGCCCACGCCACCCTGCAACTCAAACTTGACGACGAGTTGGGCATACACCATGGCATCAGTTTCAACGACTTTGCATTACTGAATTTGCTCGCGAAAGCGGACGGTGGACGGGTAAGCATCCCGGAACTCGCGCGGCCGCTTGGTAAGCCTCAATCGTCTGTGCTGCGTCAGTTGATCTTGCTCGAAAAGATTGGCCTCGTGGTGCGCGAAAGTGCGAATGGAATTCGTCAGGCCGTGCTTCGCCCAGCCGGGCGTGCACTGGTGAACGCCGCGCGCGAAACTGCCGATAGCATTTGCACCGAAGCCGTCGCATCAATCGCCCCGGCTGTGGTTGCGACAGTTTCTGCAGCAATGGAGACGCTTGCACGCACGCCAACCTTAGCACTCTCATGAGCCACGCTATCGCTCCAATTTGTTGGGTACGTGGCCACTTGCACAGCCTGGAGGTGCATCCGTTGTGCTGTAGTGAAACCGGCCAAACGAAATATCGGAGCGCGCCCAAAAATCACGCAACACAAAAACATTTATGGACCACACGCCATGCCCAAGACTAAAGCGAACGGAATTGAAATTGAATACGATTGTTTTGGCAATGACGACGCGGAAGCTGTTCTGCTGATTTCCGGTCTGGGTACGCAGATGATTCGCTGGAGCGAAACGTTTTGCCAGATATTGGCAGAACAAGGCTACCGCGTGATTCGCTTTGACAATCGCGACGCCGGCCTTTCAACTCACTTCGATAGCGCGTCGATGCCAGATCTCGCCGCAATTGCCGACGCAGTCTCACGTGGCGAAGCGCCCAATGTCCCCTACACGCTCTTCGATATGGCGAAGGACGCTGTAGGACTTCTTGATGCGTTGAAGATCAAGCGAGCGCACGTGGTTGGACGATCCATGGGAGGCATGATTGCACAACTGTTGGCCAGCGAGCATGCTGAACGCGTTCTATCTCTGGTTTCCATTATGTCGAGCACTGGCAATCGTGATCTGCCGCAGGCCAGCCCCGCAGTGATGGCGGCAATGACATCGCCCGCGCCACATCCCCTTAAAGACCAACAGGGCTATCTCGCACATTGCGCTGCCTTTTCTCAAGTGATTGCGGGGCGAGGCTATCCGTTTGATGAGTTCGCTCAACGAAATCAAGCCTTAGCAGAAGTCAAACGAGCATACAACCCAAGCGGGTTTTGGCGGCATATCGCCGCCATCGCAGCAACCGGGGATTTAAGATCACGACTAACCAAAATAAGTGCTCCGACACTTGTGTTACATGGGTCAGACGACCCTCTAGTTTCCCCGGAAGCTGGGAAGGACACGGCGGCGAATATTAAAGGAGCCGAACTACTGATAGTCGAAGGAATGGGCCACGATCTTCCACCCTCGCTGTTTGGGTTTGTTGCCGGAGTCATCGCAGATAACACACACCGCGCGCGCCAGACCCTTTAGCGGCATATTGGCCCCGACGCGCGCTGCGCCAAGACGGTCAGAAGATGCGGGGACTGTGCGAAAACCGGAGACTCTGAAATTTTCGTGGATTAGGGCGTACAACCCTGTTTTGCAGAAACGTTCGGACCTGACGTCATTGCTCGCACGAGCTTAGAGGCTCCTGGCGTACGGCTGCGCTATGTGCAAAAACTAGACAAAGACAGCGCACCTTTGCGTGAAGGGACTGTCGATCTGGAGACGGGTGTCATTGCGAACACGATGGGTCCCGAGCTGTGAACCCAGGCCCTTTTCCGAGATCGTCATGTCGGCGTCGTGCGACTGGAACACTCACTATGAGAAGGTAAGCTCATTCCTGTTAGATACGCTGCAGGCCGGCACATTGGTATCTCGCTGCAGGGCCACGAAATGGGTCCGATCGATGAAGCTATGAGCGCGCTTGGGCTGGAAAGAGAGATTGCAACAATAGTTGGTGGATTTTCGACCGCAGTGGCGATGGCCCGGGCGTCAGATTTAATTGGAAGCGTTCCGGAACGCCACACCGGGAACCTGCGTGCGGGAATGCATACTTTTCCGCTTCGACTTGCGACCCCCGAGTTCACCGTATCGCTATTTTGGAATCCCCGGTTTCAGGCTGTTCCGGTGCATCGATGGCTCCGTGAAATTGTTGTCAAAACGTGCGCATTGAGTCCTTGACCCCCCCCGTGCCAGAATGACCTGCTACACCTACCCCAGTTAGTTTAGAGAGCAACGAGGTAGGTATGAAGATCAACAATCAACCTAAGGCACAGATGCGTACAGCCAGAGAT
>CAIWNX010000028.1 GCA_903914175.1 uncultured beta proteobacterium
CTTCATTGCCACGACCACTTAACGTATCCGATCTTTGACCAACACGTCTACCGATCAATGCGTCGTCTGCAAAACGGTTGTGCGGCAGAGATACCCACCAAGAATGTTGAAAAGGCCAAGGCATATGTTGACGAGTACATCCCATTTCATTCAAGGCTCAAGTACCCTGATGCAAAGAGAATTGACGAAGCACTGTGGTCTTATGGGAAATACTTGAAGGAACCGAATGCGCTCTAGTTTGCGAACGAACGTATCAACATGAACGAGTTGAGCCTATTTTGATGGTCCTCGCCGCGAAAGCGTCTGCATGAGCTGCCAGTGGCGCATCAGGGTGTCGCGTATGTTGGTCGCTGGCATTTCGATCTCCGATTTGGTGCGACTCATTCTGTCGGACTGGCAGTTATTATGACCCCAAGCATTTCGGGCGAGAGCAGCGGCAAGGAGTTCAATGGTGCAAAGCCAAATTCAAATGCAACCCAAAACGATTTACTACCTCCCTGGGCACGGCGGTCGTCTGGGAACGGGGCTCGGACAAGCCCTTCTGAGTCGCGGCTACAACGTGTCTGGCCGGGAAACTGTTGGTGATTTCAAGGACATTCCGTTTTCACAACAGGTCGCAATCATTGCAGAAGACCTGAGAACCCATTACTGGCACGAGGAAGCGCGGGTCATTGCCAACTCTTTCGGAGCCTACCTGTTCCTCAATGCTCAGGCGCTCATGAGTCCATACCTCGGAAAAGTCTTGTTGCTGTCCCCCATCGTAGGAGAATTTTCAAACGAAGACAGCGGAATGGGGTTCATCCCTCCGCACTCCGGGCGACTGGCGCAACTTGCAAAAGATGGAACCTTTCCTGTTCCCCAGCACTGCGAAATTCATGTGGGCGAACATGACTGGCAGAGTAATCCAACCAACGTCACAGAGCTTGCTGGACTCCTGGGATTGAATGCTACCGTTGTGCCAGGTGGTGGGCACATGCTGGACAAGCGGTATGTCGCGGCCGTACTGGATAGGTGGTTGAGCCCTTGTCGTACCGATTCTGCAGCCCTAAGTTGAGGACGAATTCAAGATGCATCGCCGACCACACGCAGTCGAGATTTCAAGTTGGTGCAAAGGGCGTGCACATGTCGCCCGTTAACTCTTACACTGGACCAAAGCCATGCGAATTTTGAAAAAAGCAGACTATGAAATCTGGCCAACCCGTGGTGACTACCACATACTCACCTACGCAGAAGAAGGATTCTCTCCGCTGGATATTCATGGGGGTCCAATGGGCATCACCAAAGATCAGCAAGTTGCTTTTTGTGACAGACTCAACGAGAGTTTTGAAACTGGCACACTTTTTCCGCAGGCTGCTATCAGTGCGGTGCCGCGTACTCTCATTCGAGAGGGCCGAGATACAAACGCTCTGGTGAAGCACATCGCTGATTTCCTCAAAACCAACGTTCAGACCATTAAAGCGACAAAGATCCTCTGCGACTTTAGAACGCCAAGCGTCGCGACCTTCGTGGTTGCTGCCATTGAGGCAGCGATGAAGCTGCCGGATGCTTCCATCATTGAAGAGGTCGTTATTGTTGAATGAAGGAAAAAGGCCGTAATTTTCATGACTAAATTGCTAAACATGCTCTTTGCCATCTGGCTTGCCCCCCGATTGATTCGGATGTTCCTTTGGGCATTTGTGATTCTTGCTGTGCTGGTGATCGGCGCACTAAGCTGGGTGTTGCCTTTGTTGAAGGCAGCAGGAATTAGTGGCAACCATCTCCTGCTGTTGGCGTGGATTATTGGCCTTGTGATTTTTGCCATTGTCATGGTCCATAAATCTAACGAGTATCCTAACAAGTCGCTGCAGAAGTCAGAGAAGAAAACGGTCGACGAAATCGAATCTGCCACGAATCGAGAAACCAGTGAGTACGCTGGCCGCATGAAGCAGTATCGCAATGAGGCGGAGCGTTTTTTGGAGTCGCGCAAGGCCCTGAAATAGCGGCAGACATTCGATGGCAGATAACCTGCTGTC
>CAIWNX010000029.1 GCA_903914175.1 uncultured beta proteobacterium
ACATGGCAGTCGTGATTCCCATCGCTCAGGCCGGCAGTTCCTGCGCCAGTGCCTCATCCTGTTCCTCCGGTTCGAGCTGCAGCGCCAGTTCCTGCGGACCGAGCGACAGCACGGACCCGGCCTCTTTGTTGCAGCAACAGGGCTGGATTCTGCGAACCACCATTGGCGAGCCGCGCCTGACGGAAGTGGTCGAGAACTACCGCACCATGGGCTACGAGGTGCATGTGGAACGCTTCGGCACGGCAACGGCCGACACAGCGGGAAAGACCGAAGGCGAAGCCTGCACCGTCTGCTTCGACGCAGCGGACAAATCAAAAGCCAGCCAGGTCTGGGGCTCGGTCTACGTACGCCCCGGTCGCGGCCCCGACAAAAACGATGAATTGTTTGGTTAAGAAAATCCAAGGAGATTGAATATGGCGAGCAAAGAACGCATCCTGCGCGTACTCAAGCAGGAAGACCTGGACGCCATCGTCGCCATCGACGAAGCGGCGAGCAAGCAATCGCGCCGTGAATACTACGAGCGCAAGATTGCCGGCCTCCTGAACCGCAAGACCAACATCAACTGCTCCATCGTCTGCGAGGTCGAAGGCAAGGTTGTCGGCTTCGTGATGGGTTATGTCTTCTTCGGCGAGTTCGGCATTTCGGACGCCACCGCCACCCTCGACACGCTGGGCGTGCACCCGGATTTCCGCAACTACGGCGTGGCCAGCGAAATGCTCGACCAGTTCATGATGAACATGAAAGCGGCCGGCGTGAAGAAGGTCTACACGCTGGTGAACTGGGACGACTTTGCGCTGGAAAAATTCTTTGCACGCCAGAAGTTTGTACCCTCGAAACGCGTCAACCTCGAATACGAACTGCCCTGATCGCCGCAACGCAGAACGTTCAAGCCATGTGGATCGACACCCATTGCCATACGAAGTATTCCTATGACAACTGGCTGGAACCAGTCGATCTGATCCGGCGCGCCAAGGCCCTGGGCATAGATGCGGTCTGCATCACCGAACACTACTCGTATGAAGCCTCGGAGCCGGTGGAACAAGTCGGCCGCGACGAAGGTCTGCTGGTGCTGCGCGGCGTTGAAATCGCAACCGACCGCGGCCACCTGCTGGCCTATGGCGTTGAAGACGATGGCTGGAATATCTGGGGCCGTGACAACTACCTGCCACTGCATGAAGTCATCGCGCACATCAACACGCTGGGCGGCATCTGCGTGCCGGCGCATCCGTTTCGCGAAGTCGGCCTGGCCTGTCTGCTCGAAGACCTGCTCGACATCGAGGGCCTGGCCGGCGTTGAATCGCACAACGGCAACAACAGCGATGGCGACAATGAACTGGCGCTGCGCGCCGCTGAAATGATGGACCTGCCCACGCTCGGCGGCAGCGACTGCCACAAGACAGCCGCCGTCGGACGCTGCGCCACCCGCTTCACACGCCCCGTGACCTGCATGGCCGACTTCATCGCCGCCGTGCGCGCACGCGAATGCAGCGGTTTTTATTTTCCGGGTTATCTGCAAGCGCAGCCGGTTCAGACCAGTCTGGCCAAGCCGATCCCTGCACCCACTTGTCATGCCGGACCTGATCCGGCATCCAGTGCCGCGCGTGCCATGAATTGCGGGTCGGGCCCGCAATGACAAATGACAGGTTGCGTGTGAATAAATCAATAAAACTGACACCATGAATCAGGAGACCCCCACCATGCAAACGCAACAAAGCTCCGTCATCACCTGGTGGAAGGCGGCTCGGGCCAGCGACGCGGTGGAATTCGGCGCATCAGTTGAACTGAGCATTGACGGCAAGACCGTGCAGGCACCCGCCGGCGCCTCGATCCTGAACGCGGCCAGCGTCGCCGGCATCTACATCCCGGCACTGTGCGCGCATCCGGACCTGCCGCCAGCCCAGCAACGCGGCTGCGCCGACAAGGGCAGCGCCGGCTGCAATCTGTGCCTGATCGAAATCCAGGGAACACCCGGCATGAGCAAGGCCTGCTCTACGCCCGTCAGCGCCGGCCTGGTGGTGCGCACCAACACAGCGCCAATCCAGAAAGCACGGCAAGACCATCTGGCCAAAATCCTGGGGCCGCACCCGCACGTCTGCCTGGTCTGCCCGCAACGCGAGGGCTGCTCGCGCAGCCAGTGCTCCTACGGCAACCCGCCCGAGACGCGCTGCTGTTCCATCTTCTCCAGTTGCGAGTTGCGCAAGGTTTCCGATTACGTTGGCATCGCCAACACCACGCCGCCCTACAAGCCAGCCAAACTGCCGGTCATCACGAACGAGCCATTTTTTGATCGCGACTACAACCTGTGCATCGATTGCCGGCGTTGCCTGGTGGCCTGCAACGATGTGCGCGGCGTCGGCTGCCTCGAAGTCAAAGAGGTCGAAACGGCGCAAGGCGTGCGGCGCTATGTCGGCACCATCGCTGCAACCTTGATCGAGTCGGGCTGCAAGTTCTGCCAGGCCTGCGTCACGGTCTGCCCAACCGGTGCCCTGACCGATCGCACGCTGGACCCGGCGCGCCGCGAGGAGAGCATGGTGCCGTGCAAATCGGCCTGCCCGGCTGGCATTGATGTGCCGCGTTATGTGCAGCTTGCCGCACAGGGCAAATACGGCGAAGCGATTGCCGTGGTACGAGAGAAACTGCCCTTTCCCGGCATCGTCGGACGCGCCTGTTTTGCCATGTGCGAATCGGCTTGCCGGCGCGGCCAGCTGGATGACCCACTCTCGATCCGCTCGCTCAAGCGCATCTCCGCCGATAACGATACCGGACTCTGGCGCGCGAACTCCAGGCAATTGCCCGCCAGCGGCCACAAGGCGGCTGTTATCGGCGCCGGCCCGGCTGGCCTGACCGTTGCCTATTACCTGGCCAAAAAGGGCCACGCGGTTACAGTGTTCGACGCGCAACCGGCTGCCGGCGGCATGGCGCGTTACGGCATTCCCTCGTACCGCGTGCCGACACAGGTGATCGACACGGAAGTCTCCGAGGTTGAAAAACTCGGCGTCGCCTTCCGTTTCAACACCGCCATCGAGAGCGCCGAAGCCTTGTTCGGCGAAGGTTATGAGGCCATCTTCATTGGCATCGGCGCACAGGGTGGCGACCGCTTGGGCATTCCCGGCGACGACTTGCCCGGTGTCGTCGACAGCCCGAGCTATCTGAAGGCGGCAACCATGGGCCTGGTCAACACGCCCGGCGGTATCCAGACGGGCGCCAAGGTGGTGGTCATTGGCGGCGGCAATGTGGCCACCGACAACGCACGCTCCTCACGGCGCTTCGGCGCTGCGGTGGACATGGTCTACCGCCGCACGCGTGAAGAAATGCCGGCGCGGCTGGAAGAGTTTGAGGGCTGCGTCGAAGAAGGCGTAACCATGCGCTACCTGCTCGCGCCCAAGCGCATCGAAGCCGGCAGCAATGGGCACCGCTTGACCATCACCTACGCCCGCATGGCGCTGGGCGAGCCCGATGCCTCGAAACGGCGCCGTCCGGTCGATACCGGTGAAGAAGTCTGCGAAGGCGTTGATCTGGTGGTGGCCGCTGTCGGACAGCACCCACGGCGCTTCGAGGGTTTTGGCGTGCAGACCGACGCCAAAGGCCGCATCACGGTGCGCGCCGACTCCATGCTCGCCAGCCGACCGGCAGTCTATGCCGGTGGCGACTGCGTGCTGGGGCCGTCAACGCTGATCGAGTCGATCGCGCAGGGCCGCATCGCCGCCGCCGCGATCGACAAGCAACTCGGCGGCGACGGCAATATCGAAGAAACGCTGCTGACCGACGGCTGGCAGAGCGATCCATATCTGGGCCAAGACCTGGCGTTCAACCAGCAACGCAAGTTCCATCCGATCATGCTCAAACCTGCTGAGCGCTCGGGCTGGGACGAAGTGGAAAAAGGTTTTGACGACACCAGTGCGCGTCTGGAAGCGGCACGCTGCTTCAAGTGCAATCTCGCGCCGAAAATTTCCGACGCGCTGCTGCCGCCCGAATCCTGGCTCGAATTCAGCGCCGCGGTAGTCGCCGGTATCAGCACCGAAGCCGGCGTATTCCAGTTGCTAGCCGCTGACAAAACCGTGCTCATGATCAAGGGCGTGGAGAACCTGCGCCAGGGTCTGACCGAGCAAATCGAGCGTGGTGGCGACGCCGTTGCCTTCATCTTCGAAGAAGCCGCCATGTACACCTCGCGCGAGTCGCAAATGATGCAGGCCTATCTGCAGGAACACGGCAAGATGCCCGGTGGCGGCAGCGACGAACTCGACGATTTGTTCTGAGAAAAATCAATACTGAATCGCAACAACAAAAGGAAACAGGGTCCATGCCAACATTTGAATTCATCCGCTACGGCGTCAGCGACGGTCTGGCCACACTCACCGTCAATCGCGCGCCCTTCAACGTGCTCGACATTCCGACCATGATCGAGATCAACCAGGCGCTCGACCTGTGTGCTGCCGACACATCGGTCAAGCTGCTGGTCCTCACCGGCAGTGGCGAGAAAGCGTTCTCGGCCGGGGTTGAAGTGGCAGATCACACGCCCGACAAAGTGGACCTGATGATCGAAGTCTTCCACGGTATCTTCCGCCGCCTGCAAAAGATGGCCATGCCGACTGTGGCCGCCGTCAACGGCGTGGCCCTCGGTGGTGGCATGGAACTGGCCATCGGCTGCGACATGATCGTTGCGGCTGCCGGCGCCAAGTTCGGCCAGCCTGAAATCAAGCTCGCCGTCTTCCCGCCGATTGCCGCCGTGCTGCTGCCGCGACTGATGCCACCGGCGCGCGCCATGGAAGTGCTGCTGGGCGGCGAGAATTTCACGGCCGAAGAAGGTCTGGCGATGGGCCTCATCAACCGCGTCTTTGCACGCGAGAGCTTTGCCGCCGATGTGCAGGCTTTTCTTGCGCCCTTCCTGAAACTCTCACGTGTTGCACTGCTGAGCACACGGCGCGCCATGCGGGAAGCCGATGGCAAACCGTTTGCCGCCGCACTCGACACGGTGGAGCACATCTACCTGAAAGAACTGATGCAGACCGACGACGCCAAGGAAGGCCTGGCGGCTTTCCTGGAAAAACGCAAACCGGTCTGGCGCAACAGCTGATCCAAGCAAAACACAAGCAAAGGAAAAACATGATTCCAGAATTCATTGACACCTGGCAGATGTCCGAACCGGGCAAGCTCGTCAAGACACGCATCCCGATGCCGGCGCTGCAAGCCGGCGACGTGGTGGTCGAGATCAAGGGCTGTGGCGTTTGCCACACGGACCTCTCTTACTTCTACATGGGCGTGCCGACGGTGCAAAAGCCGCCGCTCTCGCTCGGGCACGAGATCAGCGGCGTGGCCATCGGCGGCGAGGCCAGCATGATCGGCAAAGAGGTCATCATCCCGGCCGTCATTCCCTGCGGCGAATGCGATCTGTGCAAGGGTGGTCGCGGCAACCGCTGCCTGGCGCAGAAGATGCCGGGCAACTCCATGGGCATCTACGGCGGCTTTTCCAGCCACATCGTGGTGCAGGCCAAATTCCTGTGCGTCGTCGGTGACCGCAAGGGCATTCCGCTGGAGCACATGGCGGTGGTGGCCGATGCCGTCACCACACCGTATCAAGCGGCGGTGCGCGGACGTCTGGGTAGCGGCGATCTGGTGGTGGTGGTGGGTGCTGCGGGCGGCGTCGGCAGCTTCATGGTGCAAGTGGCCAAGGGCCTGGGCGCCAAGGTGGTGGTCGGCATCGACGTCAACGTCGAGAAGCTGGAGAAGATGAAGGGCTTTGGTGCCGACGCCACCATCAACCCGCGCGGCCTCTCGACCAAGGAACTGAAAGAACAATTCAAGGCGATCGCGAAAGCAGCCGGCGTGCCATCGAACACCGGCTGGAAAATTTTCGAATGCACCGGCACCAAGGCGGGCCAGGAAACGGCACTGGCGCTGCTGTCATTTGTCGGCATGCTGGTGGTCGTCGGTTTTGGCACCGACGAGACCAGTTACATGCTGTCCAAACTGATGGCCTATGACGCCGAGATCATCGGCACCTGGGGCTGCACGCCCGACAAATACCCCGAGGTGCTGGCGATGTGCGTGGACGGGCGCATCCAGCTCGGCCCCTTTGTAGAAACCCGACCCATGAGCCAGATCGAAACCGTTTTCGACGAGGCACACCACGGCAAACTGAACCGCCGTGTCATCCTGACTCCCGATTTCAATTAACCAACTTAAAGAGAGAAACACCATGGCACTCGAATGGCTGCGTCGCGACAACGAACTCAAAGACCACGCTCTGATGGGCGAAGAACATTTCGGCACCGAGGCCCCCTCGGTCCTCTATGAAAAGCGCCCGATCACCGACCCGCAGGGCAATGTCATCGCCGGACTGTTCTCGTCCTGGATCATCCTGAACAACCCGAGCCAGTACAACTCCTACACCACCGAAATGGTGAAAGCCGTGATCGCCGGCTTCCAGCGCGCCTCGAGCGACCGCTCGATCGTGGCCGTGGTCTTCACCGCTGTTGGCGACAAGGCCTTTTGCACCGGCGGCAACACCGCCGAGTACTCGGCCTACTACTCGAAACGCCCGAACGAATACGGCGAGTACATGGACTTGTTCAACGCCATGGTCGACGGCATTCTGAACTGCAAGAAGCCGGTGATCTGCCGCGTCAACGGCATGCGTGTCGCTGGCGGTCAGGAAATCGGCATGGCGACCGACATCACCGTTACCTCCGACATGGCGGTGTTCGGTCAGGCCGGCCCGAAACACGGCAGCGCGCCGGATGGCGGCTCCACCGACTTCCTGCCCTGGATGCTCAACATGGAAGACGCGATGTACAACTGCGTTTCCTGCGAGACCTGGAGCGCCTACAAGATGAAGACCAAGAACCTGGTGACCAAGGTGGTGCCCGTGCTGAAGAAAGACGGCGCCTGGGTGCGCAACCCGCTGGTGCGCACCGACGCCTACGTTGACGATGGCGAGCTGGTTTATGGCGAGGCCGTTGCTGCCGATCAGGTCAAGGCCGCCAAGGAACTGATGGCGCAGTGCACGACCGACTTCAGCAAACTCGACGCCGCCGTGAACGAACTGCTGTGGAAGTTCACCAATCTGTTCCCGCATTGCCTGATCAAGTCGATTGACGGCATTCGCGGCAAGAAGAAGTTCTTCTGGGACCAGTTCAAGCTGGCGAACCGCCACTGGCTGGCCGCCAACATGAACCACGAAGCCTACCTGGGCTTCAATGCCTTCGACGCCAAGAAGGCCACCGGCAAGGACGTGATCGATTTCGTCAAGTACCGCCAACTGGTGGCCGAAGGCGCACTGTTCGACGACAAGTTCGCCGAGCAGGTGCTGGCCAAGCCCAAAGCCTGATGGCCCATATCTACTCCTACGACGGTGTCGTTCCCGTCATCGACCCAAGCGCCTTCGTCCATCCGAGCGCGGTGGTGATTGGCGACGTCATCATCGGCGCCGGTGTTTATGTGGCGCCCTGTGCCTCGCTGCGCGGCGACCTCGGGCGCATCATCATCGGTGCCGGCTCCAACATCCAGGACTCGGCGGTGGTGCACGGTTTTCCGGGTACCGACACCGTGATCGAGGAGAACGGCCATGTCGGACACGGCGCCATCATCCACGCCTGCACGCTGCGGCGCAACGTGCTGGTGGGCATGAACGCGGTGGTGATGGACTTCGCCGAAATTGGCGAGTCATCCATCATTTCGGCCTCGGCTTTTGTCGCGGCCAAAAGCGTGATCCCGCCGCGCAGCCTGGCCGTGGGCGTGCCGGCCAAGGTCGTGCGCCAATTGACGCAGGATGAAATGACCTGGAAGCTGCAGGCCACCGCCACCTACCAGCAACTCTGCGTTGATTCGCGCCGATCCATGGTGCCGTGCACGCCACTGGCGGCCGTCGAGCCCGATCGGCGCCGCTGCACTGCGCCCGACGTGCAACCGCTGTCCGAATACAAACGCCAGGCCGAGACCAACGCGCCGAAAGTCAGCACCTAACCCAACCAACCGGAATTGCACCATGAACGACATCACGACCTATCTGCTCGACGACCACCGTCATTGCGACGACCTGTTTGCCGCCGTTGAGCAGGCGGTCACAGCGTTGGACTGGCCACGCGCCGGAACTGCATTTGCCAATCTGCACAGCGCGATGGAGCAGCATTTTGTCGCTGAAGAAGCGATCCTGTTCCCGGCCTTCGAAGCAAAAACCGGCATGACGCGCGGACCGACCGAAGTGATGCGTGTCGAGCACGACCAGATGCGCGAGTTGCTCAGCGCTGCGCTGCAATCGCTGCAGGACAAAGACGCCGACGACTACGCCGGCAACGCCGAGACCCTGCTCATCATGATGCAGCAGCACAACATGAAGGAAGAGCATGTGCTCTACCCGATGTGCGACGATCATCTGGCAGAGCAGAGCAGCGCGTTGCTG
The DNA here is from genome assembly GCA_903914175.1 of uncultured beta proteobacterium. GTDB lineage: Bacteria > Pseudomonadota > Gammaproteobacteria > Burkholderiales > Burkholderiaceae_C > Rhodoferax. The sequence goes on from CAIWNX010000029.1 coordinate 8,399, forward strand.
CACAGCATGGGGCAGAC
>CAIWNX010000030.1 GCA_903914175.1 uncultured beta proteobacterium
CTTGATCCGCAATCCAGGGTCCGCTTGGCACTGGATCCCGGATCAGGTCCGGGATGACAAAGAGTGGAATCAGGGATGACAAAGCGGGGAATCTAGAATGCAACGGTGACTGCACTTGCCCCCTCCCCCACGCGCCGCCCAATCCGCGAACTGCCCGATGAACTGATCAGCCAGATCGCCGCCGGTGAGGTCGTCGAGCGCCCGGCCTCGGTCGTGCGCGAACTGGTTGACAACGCGCTGGACGCTGGCGCCACCCAGGTCACGGTGCGACTGCTCGCCGGCGGCGTGCGCCTGATTGCAGTCGAAGACGACGGTGTCGGCATCCTGCGTGAGGAATTGCCGATTGCACTCAAACGCCACGCCACCAGCAAGATCGCCAGCCTGCTTGACCTGGAATCGGTGGGCACCATGGGCTTTCGCGGCGAGGCGCTGGCCGCCATCAATTCGATTGCCGACTGCGCCATCCTGTCGCGCGTGGCCGATGCCGACCATGCCTATTGGCTCGACGGCCGCAGCGGTGAGATAAAGCCCGTGGCGCGCAGCACCGGCACCACGGTCGAGGTCAAGGAGCTGTTCTACAGCACGCCGGCGCGGCGCAAGTTTCTCAAGACCGACGCCACCGAACTCGCGCATTGTGTCGAAGCCGTGCGGCGCCACGCACTGGCGCGGCCCGACGTCGGCTTTGCCATCTGGCACGAGGGCAAACTGGTCGAGCAATGGCGGCGCTGCGAGAGCCACGGCTACGCACTGGCGGCGCTGGAGCAACGTCTGGCCGATGTGCTGGGCGCCGACTTCATCGAGCGCTCGGTCTGGGTCGATTACCAGACCAGCGCCAGCCGCACCGACAACACGCCGCAGATCCGGGTCTGGGGCCGCGCTGGCGTTCCAGATGCCGCGCGCGCCCGCGCCGATCAGCAGTTCTGCTATGTCAACGGCCGCTTCGTGCGCGACAAGGTCGTGACACACGCGGCACGCAGCGCCTACGAAGACGTGCTGCACGGCCAGCGGCAGCCGGTTTACGCGCTCTACATCGAGATCGACCCGGCCCGTGTCGACGTCAACGTGCACCCGACCAAAATCGAAGTGCGCTTTCGCGACAGCCGCGAAGTGCACCAGGCCGTGCGCCACGCGGTGGAAGATGCGCTGGCGGCGCCGCGCGCCGGGCTCGCTGCTTCGCCCATGAGCGATCCCACAACAACTGACAACACCGCGGCACCACAGCCGGCAAGCCCGATCTACTCGGCGCAACCGGCCATGCATTTCGAAGCCGGGGTCGGGCACCGCGTCAACGACCTCGGTCTGCTGTGGGGCGTCAAAACAGCGCCGGCTGAATCAACTGAAACGCCAGCTGCAAACTGGCCACTGGGCCGCGCCCTGGCGCAGTTGCAGGGCGTCTACATCCTGGCAGAAAACGCGCAAGGACTGATCATTGTCGACATGCACGCCGCGCACGAGCGCATCGTCTATGAGCGGCTGAAGAACCAGTTCGAGAGCCAAGGCGCCCAAGCCCGACTGGCCAGTCAACCGCTGCTGATTCCGGTCACCTTTGCTGCCACACCGGCTGAAGTCGCCACCGCGCAAGCGCATGTCGAAACGCTCGACACGCTGGGCCTGGACATCAGCGCCTTCTCACCCAAGACGCTGGCGGTGCGCGCCGTGCCGACCGCGCTGGCGCAGGGCGACGTGACCGAGCTGGCGCGCAGCGTGCTGGCCGAACTGGCGCAAAGCGACGCCGCCACCGTGCTGCAGCGCGCGCAGAACGAATTGCTGGCCACCATGGCCTGCCACGGCGCCGTGCGCGCCAACCGGCGCCTGAGCATCGAAGAAATGAATGGTCTGCTGCGCCAGATGGAAGCCACCGACCGCTCCGACCAATGCAACCACGGCCGCCCAACCTGGCGCCAGATCAGCCTGCGCGAACTCGACGCCTTGTTCATGCGCGGGCGCTGAAGGCCCGCAGCCGTGGTTGTCATTCTGGCGCCGTGGTTGTCATCCCGGACTCGATCCGGGATCCATGCCTTATGACAGTGCCACACGCACCATGGATTGCGGGTCAAGCCCGCAATGACGACGCTTGACTGATGCTCTGCGGTATTGCCCGCAGCCAGAAAAATCCCAGCAATCCGGCCAGCGTCGAGGCCAGCAGCACGGCGATCTTGGAGGCGTCGATCACCGGCGCCGCACCGGCAAAAGCCAGGTTGCTGATGAAGATCGACATCGTGAAGCCGATGCCACCGAGCAGGCCGGCGCCAACAATGTGGCGCCAGGTCAGGTCCGCAGGCAGGCGGCACAGGCCCACGGCTACGGCCAGATAGCAAATCAGGCTCACGCCCAGCGGTTTGCCCAGCAGCAGGCCGAGCATGATGCCCAGACTGTTGCTGCTGGCGAGTTCCTGCATCCATTGGCCCCCGACGGCAATGGCGGTATTGGCCAGCGCAAACAGCGGCAGGATGAGGAAGGCAACCGGCTTGTGCAGCCATTCTTCGAGCCGGTGCGAGGGCGAGCTTTGATCCGCGTCCTGGGACGAATAGGGAATGGCAAAGGCCAGCATGACGCCGGCCAGCGTCGCATGAACGCCGGACTTGAGCAACAGGAACCACATCAGCGCGCCGCCCAACAGATAGGGCAGCAAGGCCATCCAGCGCAGCCAGCGGTTCATCGCCACCAGCAGCAGCCAGACCGCCAGTGCTGCGGCCAGGTAGGCAAACGACAGTCCGCTGCTGTAAAAAACGGCAATGATGACGATGGCGCACAGGTCGTCGATGACGGCAAAAGCCACAACAAACACCTTGAGCGAGGCTGGCACGCGCGCGCCCAGCAGGGCCAGCGCACCCAGGGCAAAGGCGATGTCGGTGGCCATCGGAATGCCGATACCGGCCTGGCCCGGTGTGCCGGCGTTGAGCGTGTAGTGAATCAGCGCCGGCGTGACGATGCCACCGAGCGCTGCCACCAGCGGCAGCAGGGCGTTTTGCAGCGACGACAACTCACCGCTGTAGAGCTCGCGCTCGAGTTCCAGGCCAATCAGCAGGAAAAAGATCGCCATCAGCGCATCGTTGATCCAGTGCACCAGACTCAGGCCCGCCACATGGACCTGCCACAAGGCCAGGTAATCGGCAGCGTGCGAGCTGTTCGCCAGCAGCAGCGAAAGCGCCGTACAGGCGATCAAAACCAGACCGCTGGCCTTCTCTGAATCAAAAAACCACTGAAACGAGGACGACAAGGGGGAGCGGACCGTCTTTGTCGTCTCTGGCGTGGCCATTGCTGTTATCCTAGCTCGTTGTTTTTTCACAAGAACCTTCCCCGAAGTATTGCACCCGCATTTATGTCTGATTTAAGTCTTCCGCTGCAACAGGCCAGCGGCCAACTCCCGGTTTCAAGCTATTTCGACGAGTCACTTTACCAGCGCGAACTGCAAACCCTGTTCGCCCGGGGTCCGCGTTACGTCGGCCACGCCTTGAGTGTGCCCAATGTCGGCGATTATTCGACGCTGGCGCAGGAAGCGCATGGCCGTGCCCTGCTGCGCCAGGCTTCTGGCATTGAATTGGTCTCCAACGTCTGCCGTCACCGCCAGGCCATCATGCTGCAAGGGCGCGGTTCACTCAACAGCACGCAACCCGGCGCCGCCGGTGGCAACATCGTCTGCCCGCTGCACCGCTGGACCTACAGCGGCGGCGCCAAAGAGCCGGCTGGAACGCTGCTGGGTGCGCCGCATTTCCCAAGCGACCCCTGCCTGCACCTGAACAACTACAAGCTGCGGGAGTGGAACGGACTGTTGTTTGAAGACAATGGCCGCGACATTGACGCCGATCTGGCCAATATGGGACCGCGCGCGGAACTCGACTTCAAGGGCTACATGCTGGACCGGGTCGAGTTGCATGAATGCAATTACAACTGGAAGACCTTTATCGAGGTCTATCTGGAGGACTACCACGTTGGCCCTTTCCATCCCGGTCTGGGCAGCGTCGTCACCTGCGATGATCTGCGTTGGGAATTCAAGGAACACTACTCGGTGCAAACGGTTGGCCTGGCACGCCCGGGCGGGCGCGCCGGCACGCCGGTCTACCAGCGCTGGCAGGACGCGCTCAATGCTTACAACCAGGGCAAGCCAGCCCCACGTGGCGCGATCTGGCTCACCTACTACCCGCACATCATGGTCGAGTGGTACCCGCATGTGCTGACCGTCTCTACCTTGCACCCGATGGGCGTTGGCAAGACGCTGAACATGGTCGAGTTCTACTACCCGGAGGAGATCCAGGCCTTCGAGCGTGAATTCGTCGAAGCCCAGCAGGCTGCCTACATGGAAACCTGCATCGAGGACGACGAGATCGGCGAGCGCATGGACGCCGGACGCCTGGCACTGCTGCGCCGGGGCGACAACGAAGTCGGCCCCTACCAGAGCCCGATGGAAAACGGCATGCAGCATTTCCATGACTGGTACCGCTGCCAGGTCGGGCTTTAGTCGATGCAAGCACTGTGGATGGTTCTGGGCTCCTTTTTCTTTGCCACCATGGCGGTCGGCATCAAGGTCGCAGCCGCGAGTTTCAACACCTTCGAGCTGGTGTTCTACCGCGGCGTGGTCAGCGTGATCTTCATCGCCCTGGTGCTGCGCTCGCGCGGCACCACCCTGAAAACCAAGGTGCCGATGATGCACGCGTGGCGTTCGGTGGTGGGCGTGCTCTCGCTGAGCTTCTGGTTCTACGCCATCGCCCATCTGCCGCTGGCCACCGCGATGACGCTCAACTACATGAGCGGCATCTGGGTCGCGACCTTCATCGTCGGCGGCGCACTGATGTATGGCAAAGCCGAGGGGCAGGGGCCACTGATGGCCACGGTGCTGACCAGTTTTATCGGCGTTGTGATGTTGCTGCGCCCAACACTGGAACAAAACCAGCTGTTCGCCGGCCTCATCGGCCTGCTATCGGGCATGGGCGCAGCGCTGGCCTATATCCAGGTCACGGCGCTGGGCCGCGTGGGTGAACCAGAAGGCCGCACCGTGTTTTACTTTTCACTCGGCTCGGCCGTGGTTGGCGCCATCGGCACCCTGTCTTCGGGTCTGAGCAGCTGGAGTGCGGCCAGTTGGCCGGCAATCCTCTGGCTGGTGCCGATCGGTATTCTGGCGTCGCTGGGCCAATGGTGCATGACGCGCGCCTACAGCCGCGGCTCGACCCTGTTGGTGGCCAATCTGCAGTACGCCGGCATTGTCTTTGCCACCTTCTACAGCCTGCTGCTGTTTGGCGACCACATCCCCATGATGGGCTGGGCCGGTATGGCGCTGATCGTGGCCAGCGGCCTGGCCGCCACCGTCCTGCGCACGCGCGCCCTGCCCGGCACGCCAGCAGAAGAACATTGAAACCTGCACTGAAAGAGAGTTCCTGCCATGTACACCACCTTGATTTCTGTTCCCGAGTTGCAAACCCTGCGCTCCAGCGGCCAGCCCTGCATGGTGTTTGACTGCAGCTTCGAATTGATGGAGCCGCAAGCGGGCGAGCGCCAGTACCAGCAAGCGCATATCCTTGGCGCCGTGCGCGCCGACCTGGACCGGCACCTGAGTGCAGCCAAAGGCGCAAGCGACACCGCATCGGGCGGGCGCCATCCGCTGCCGGCACGCGAAACCTTCGCCGCCTGGCTCGGCAGCATCGGTTTTCAAAACGGCATGCAGGCCGTGGTCTACGACCGCCAGGGCTGCAACTACTGCGGCCGCCTGTGGTGGATGCTGAAGTGGGCCGGCCATGAGGCGGTCGCTGTGCTCGATGGAGGTTTGCAGGCCTGGCAGGCGGGCGCTGGCGAAATTGGCAGTGGCGCCGACTCCGGCCCTGCCGCAGCCGGTTCTGCTGCGGGCTTTGCCTTGTCAAGCGCGCGGGCCGTTCTCGCTACAACCGAGAGTGTGGTCGGCAAGCTCGGGCGCCCGGTGCAGACGCTGGTCGACGCCCGTGGCGCACCGCGTTTTCGCGGCGAAGTCGAACCACTCGATCCGGTGGCAGGCCACATCCCGGGCGCGCTCAATCGACCCTTCGGCCTGAACCTGGACGCCGGCGGAAAGTTCAAACCAGCGGACCAACTGCGCGCCGAGTTTGACGCGCTGCTGGCCGGGCGCGAGGCGGCCAGCGTGGTGCATCACTGCGGCAGCGGCGTCAGCGCCGTGCCCAATATCATCGCCATGGAAGTAGCCGGCCTGGGCCGCGCCGCCCTCTACGCCGGCAGCTGGAGCGAGTGGTGCAGCGACCCGGCGCGGCCGGTGGCGCAGGGCTGACGCGGCACTGGGTTTGTGTCGTTGCGGACTCGATCCGCAATCCATGCTCGCGTGGAACGGTCAAAAGGCATGGATCCCGGATCAAGTCCGGGATGACAACTTGGGGCCGGGATGACAGCTGGGGGCCGGATTTCCAAGGCCCGTTTGCCGTTTTGCGTCAAGCCGTCAAGGCATGCTCCACCGCTAGCGGATAAGCGCCATTTGCTTTGGCGTCGAGCAGGACAATTTCAACTGTGGAACCATCCTCGGCATAACTGATATGGGTATTCCAGTCCTGCGAAACCTCACGACAGACTGGTTTATCAGACAAATGGATCACCAGGATGTCGTCTTCGTCGTAATAGGTCGTTCGCATAAGGTTTCCTTACATCAGCGAAAAATGGTGCATCACCGTCTTCACAATCACGGCATCCTCAAGCACCACCACCGCACACAGCAAATTATCATTTCGTTCCGGGAACTCCTTGAACGCCCAGAGATGGGTGCTGTCCCTGTAACGAGTTTCACCCTGATCAATCACATCGAGCAGCATCGCATCCGAGACCTCTCGTTCAGCCATGCGTTCACGCGCATGACGGGTCACCACAACAGTACGCTGAAAACGAATGCTGAACATAAAACCATTCTAGGGCAGCTCAATCCGCCCCGACAATCTTTCTGCCACATCCATCGTGCAGCGGGAGGCGGTAACTACACCGTTCCAAATTTGGTGTCGAACTGGATACCGATTTTTTGCAGCAGCGGTGTTGGAAGCAGACCGCCGGCACAAACGATGACGGCGTCGTTGCGGTACGACTGCGTCTTGCCTTCGAACTCGATCTCCACCTGCTTGTCGTGAATCCGCTTCACGCTTGAATTGAGCATGACACCCAAACGCCCTGCCAGTTGCTGCTGCTCCAGCAGCAACCGGTTCTTTTGCTTCACGCGCGAAAACGCGGCGCTGCGATAGGAAAGAATGACATCCGTTTTTTCCTCCTGCGACAGGGCAATCGCGGCTTCGAGCGCACTGTCGCCGCCGCCGACCACCAGCACCGCCTGGCCACGAAATTGCGCCGGATCGACCAAGCGGTACATCACCTTGGACGACTCTTCGCCCGGCACATCAAGTTTGCGCGGCGTGCCGCGGCGCCCCATGGAAAGCAACACAGCGCGCGTCGTGTAGCTGCCCTTGTTGGTGCTCACGCGAAACACATCACCGGTCTTTTCAATCAATTCCATGCGCTCGCGAAAGCTCACTACCAACCCCGTCTTCTTGACCACGTCCTGCCAGAATTCGAGCAGTTTTTCCTTCTGCACTTCGGCAAACTGCATTTTCCCGATGATGGCCAGTTCAACCGGCGCCGTCATGGCAATTTTCTGCCGAGGATAGTGGTAAACCGAGCCGCCCAGCGAGTCCTCCTGTTCCACAACCTTGTAGCGCATCTTCTGTTCGATCGCCGACAACCCAGCCGAGATACCGGCCGGGCCGCAGCCGACAATCACTACGTCAAAATCGGCGCCGACGCTGCCGGACTTCTTCTTGCCGATGGCATTCATCGCCTGGCGCCCCTGCTCTGCCGCCTTGCGAATCAGGCCCATGCCGCCCAGTTCACCGGCAATGAAGATGCCAGGGACATTGGTTTCAAAGTGCCGGCTGATATTGGGAATGTCAATACCGCGCTTTTCGGTGCCAAACACCAGCTTGATCGCCTCCACCGGACAGGCATCCAGGCAGGCACCGTGCCCGATGCAATGCGCCGCGTTGATCAGCACCGCCCTGCCATTGACAACGCCCAGCGCGCGCTCGGGACAGGCCTTGACGCAGGCGCCTGAGCCCATGCAGCGTGCCAGATCAACCACCGGGTGCAGGGAGGGTGGTTCCGCCAGCCCGCTCTCAATCGACTCGTGCAACTGCTCGGAATGCGCCATGTTGATGCGACGATGGCGTCTGAGATAAATGACCACGATCAGGCCAATAACCAGCAAATACAGATACAGGTAATTCATGGGTCCACAGGTTAAAACAGGCGCACTCGGCGCCCCAGCCGTAACCTTACACCGATTTGTCGCTCCCAAACACGACGAACCGCAAACCGGCGGTTATTCGGTCGTGATCTTAAGGTTTTTCGCTTGGCGCGCCTGTGCCAGATTGGGCTGAATCTGCTGCGCGAACAGATTTCCCGGCCCGCCCAGGAGCACAACCTGATCCCAGTATTTGACCGCCGCCGGGTAGTCCTTGCGCGCGAAGGCATCGCTGCCGGCAATCGCCAGTGCCTTGACGTTGCGCGGATCGAGGGCCAGTGCGCGCGCAATCAGTTTCATCGGCTCACCGCTCAGAACCCGATTGTTCTTGACCGCCAACGCGTCGGCATAGTCGGCCAGCAGACCCGCGTCGTCCTTGCTCAGCTCAGTCGCTTTGGCATAGGCGGCAACCGCCTCGTCGGCACGTCCGAGGGCACCATAAGAACGCGCCAGCATGGCCCAACCGGCGGCATCACTCGGTTTGTCCTTCAGGCGCGCCGCCAGTTTGTCGATCATGCTGCCCATCTGGTCGGCGCTGGCCGCATGCGGCGCCGGCGTCGTGCCCAGCGCGTGCGGCACGCTGGTGTTGGACCCCGCAGCAACGCCGGTCGATGAGGGCCGCCTGGCAGCATAGATGACAGCGACAACGATCAGGAACACCAGCGCGAGCGCAAGCAGCCAGTGCCAAACCGGGCGCTGACCCGGTGACACCGGCGCCGGCGGCTGGCCCATGACGCAATCGAGAATATTGCGTTCAAGCTGCATTCGTTGCGTTTCGTATTCCTCAGCGCTGAGCGAGCCCGCTTCGCGCAGTTCTCCCAACTGCAGCAGTTGATTCTTGAGGGCGGCTAAGTCGTGATTCATGGCTGTATGGATACGGGTTGAATTCTTCAATGTTTAATCTGTTTCCAGCTTTCGCTCACGTGACATTGCTGGCAGCGCACGCTAAAGCGTCCCTGATGCGGGTCATTGCTGCGGTGACAAGCGTAACAGTTGACTGGCAGCGTGGCAGCTGCCTTGCCGGTCGGCGCCGGATCACGATGGCAACTGGCACAGGCCAGCGGTCGGTGCGCACCCTCGAGTCGAAACTTGGTGCCCGCGTTATGGTCAAAATCCCACAGCTTCCAGGCACGCGCGTTGTGGCAGCTTTCGCAACGCTGCCCCAGCGTCAGCTTGTGCTTGTCTTCCTTCAGATGGCAGGTCAAACACTCTTGGCGCGCATCGCGAAAGCGCGCCGTCTCGTGGCAATTCTTGCAAGTGGCCAAGCCGTGGCGGCCGCTCAGCGCAAAGCGCGCGCGGTTGTGATCGAAGCGGTCAACCTTCCAGTTTTGATCGGTATGGCAATCGCCACATTTCGGGCCAATCTGGCCCTCGTGTTTATCGTCCTTCTTGTGGCAGCTCAGGCACTCCATTGAGGTGTTGCGAAAACTCTTGACATCCTTGTGGCAGGACTCGCATTTGACCTTCGCCCCCTTGTGCGCGTTTTGCAGACGAAAGCGTGTCTTGTCGTGATCAAAGCGCGTGGCCTTCCAGTCGGTGGCCGTATGGCAGTCGGCGCATTTTTCACCCAGGTTGGCGGCGTGCTTGTCGTCTTTTTTGTGGCAGGCTATGCATTCCTTGCTCGCCTGCTTGAACATGGCGCCTTCGTGGCAGGACTTGCACTCGACCTTGACATGCTTGCCCAGCAGCGGAAAAGCTGACTTGGCGTGGTCAAAGCCGGGTGATTCCTTCCATGATTTTTCGTTGTGGCACTTGGCGCAGTCGCGCCCCAGACTGTCCTTGTGCTTGTCGTCCTTGCTGTGGCAGGCGTAACACTCATGGCTGGTCTTCACCTTGTACAGATCGCCCGTATGGCAGGCCGTGCACTTGACGCTGTGGTGCTTGCCATTGAGCACATACTTGGTATCCAGGTCGTGATTGAAGTGCGTGCTCTTCCAGGCCTTGGCACCATGGCAGGTCTCACACTTTTCGCCGAATTGCCCTTTGTGCCCCTTTTGATCGTCATCCTTGCGGTGGCAGGCGACACAGGTTTTGGGCGTGTCTTTGTAAACGCCCTTCAGATGGCAGGTCTCGCACTTGGCATCAACGTGTTTGCCGCTCAGTGCAAATTTTGTTTTGCCATGGTCGAATTTGGTTTCCTTCCAGCTCGCCGCGTCATGGCAGTCGGCGCACGCATCCCCCAGTGAGCCCTTGTGCTTGTCGTCCTTGCGATGGCAGGCCACACAGGTGTCGGGGGCCTGTCGGTACAGTTTGCCAGCGATGTGGCACTTTTCGCACACGACCTTCTGATGCTTGGCCTTGAGCGGGTAATCGGTGACATTGTGATCAAACGTTTGCTTGTCCAGTGTGTACAAACGCTGCTCACGCCCCTGGTGCTCGGTGTGGCATTCGCGGCAGTCCTGTGGCTTCATCTTCCCGTGGTAACCGGTATGGGCATTGACGTCGGCGCGTGTCTCCTTGTGGCAATCCAGGCAGCGCTTGGCTTGTTCCTGCCGATTGAACCGGACATGGCACTGGGCGCAATCGTCATCGTACTTGGCGTGCGCCTGCGACAGCTTGCCCGGCGCCATCACGGTCTCAAAACCCTGTGCCATGGCCCAGGGCGCAGCCAGCAGCCAGCACAGCAGTGCCACACAGCGCCAGACTCGGCCAATCGAAAGCATGGTATTGATCCGTCCTCAGTATGCGTGGACCGCAAAAATATGAATGAAGGTGCTGAGCACCAGCAAGAAAACAAAGGGGATATGTGCGATATGCCAGGCCGAGAGCATCCAGGTATAGGCGCCGAACTGCGCCACCCGAACTTCGGCATTGAGGTAGCGCATGACCAGTTTGCGCGCCAGCCGGCGGTGCTCGCGCACCTTCGCCTCATTCCATTGCAGGTGCGCGGCCAGCCGTGCGGAGGGTTCGCGCAGCAGGCGTGCGCAACGCCAGTAAACGAGCCACTGCACCATCGGCAGGACAAATACCCGGCGCAAATAAGTTCGCCAGCCCGGTTGTGCCGCGCGTTCTTTCTTCGCAAAATCGAGCAGCGTTCTCTCAACCTCGCGGGCGAAACTCAGGCGCGAACGAACGCCCTCCTGCTCCAGACCGGCGCGCAGCTTGAGATCCTGCAAACTTCCGATCTCGCCATGCAAACCCCGGTTCACACGCATGTAGATGAAGCGACCGACGACGCCACTCAGGGCCACAATGATCATGCTGATAAGCGCCACGCCAGCGTTGAGCGATCCAAATCTGAAACCGGAATGCACCAGAATCAACAGCGGCCCGCCAACACCCAACACCATGTGCAGCACCAGCCACATCCTGACAGGACCCCAGCTGCGCGCGAAGCGAAAATGTTTGCGCAGCGGATAGCTGAACAGGATCAGCATCATGACGGCGCCGGCCACACCCAGCCAGTAGCCGATGTCATCCCTCGGCTTGAACAGCTTGAGCAGACTGATCTGGCGCGCAATCCAGACCAACAGGGCCAGTGCGGCGTAAACAAAGAGGTCCTTGGACAGCTCGGGCACGTGACGGGCCGACGTGTTGGCGCCCGAACTGGCGTCTGATACGTTGGAATTCAAGCGCGATCCTCCAGCGGCCCATGCCCAAACTCGACAGCCGACTGCACCAGGCGTGCGCGCCGTCGGCGCGCATAAATCATTTGCAGGGCTGCAATCAGCACCAGCAGCCAGAGCACGGGATCGGGCTCGCCGGCAATCGACATGGAACAACCGCTGCCACCAGCGGCCGGCGGCGGCGCGACTGCGACGACGATTGGCGTCGCCAACCCGGCATTGGTGGCGACGAAAAGACTGCCGCCCAGTAGCCGCAAGCCGTTGACCACCAGCGACGGCAAGGCCGATGTCCCGCTGCCACTTATGTCAACCAGGCCTTTAAGGGTCCGATCGGCCAGACCGATGGCCCACAAACCCTCGGCCGTACCAACGTACAGGTTGGCCGCGTCCACGGCCAGGGCCTTGACGCTGACCAGCGGGAATGGCAGCGCAGAAAAGCCGCTGACCGAGCCCCAGGCACCGTTTTCGTTCTGCATCAGGAAACCGTTGCCGCCAATGAACACGACACCCGGCGCGACGGCCAGGCTGTTGACGCGCGCATCGCTGGCAAACGACTCGGTTCCAACCATCCGCCATGCCGGTGCCAGCACCGGTTTGGCGGGTACAAAGTCGCTCGCCACATAGACCACGTTGTCATAACTCAGACCGACGTCGAGCCATCCAGCCACATAGACCGAAGCGCCTGAAACCACCAGGCTCTGGACATTGAAATTGGCACGCGGCGCACTCTGGATCACATCAAACGGCGTACCACCCACCAGTGGGCGCAACTCGATGCTGCCACTGTCATCAAAGCGGCGTCCGGCGTACAGCGCCTGCGCGCCCACGGCCAGCGCCCGGACGTCGTAGCTATTGCCCAGCAGCGTCCACGCACCCGTTCCCTGCCACAGGTAATAAACACCCTGGTCGGTGGCCGCGTACAGCACGTTGTGGGCGTTGTCGGCAGCCAGTGCGTGAATGGCGGTGACCGGCGACAGCGGACCGGCCAGTTGGGTCCGGGTCCAGTTGGCACCGAGATCGGTACTCACCATCACGTCGACATAGCTTGTGATGTCGGTCTGCGCAACGGCAAACAACGTGCTGCCGAGTTGCGCGACATCCTGCACCTGCACGTTGTTCAAACGCTGACTCGGTGCATCAACACGCGCCGGACCGTTGAGCGGCGCCGCTTTCGACAGACCCAAAAGCGTGCTCTGCGTCAGATCCGCGACGCTGCTGGCATACAGACCGAACTCAGTAGCCCATATCAGGCTGGAGCGAGCTGCCGGGTCAACCTGCAGCGCCGCACGGACATGATTGCCCATGGCGAAATCGGGTCCTGGTACAAAACCCGGTGCCGCCACCGTGCTGTCGTCAAACACGGAAGTCGCAAAAGCCCCGTCGCTGCTGGCCATGGCGAGTATGGATTGCGTCGCGGCGCCAACACTGGCCACCGTCAGGGCATTGCAAGACTTTGGGTCGTCACCGGCAAACTGCAGACGGGTCCAGCTTAACAAGCCGCCGCTGGACAGGTCAGCTTGAAAAACCAGGCCCGCCAGCGTGCAGCTGAACGCCCATTTGGATGAGGACGATACGATCGCCGCCACCTGCTCACCAAGCAGCCCGGAGAGCACGGGAAAGCCGTCTATATCGGTCGTCGCCTCGCTGTTGATCCAGTTTTGATTGGCGTCCTGGCGGTAGATCGTGCTCACCGAGCCAATGGCAAGGCTGTCACCGAGCACGCCCAAGGCACTCACATTGGGGGCACTGCCACCCGCGCCCGCCGGCAAGCTGCTTTTGGACCAGGCTGGCTGGCTGCGCCCCGCTTCACTGGTGGCGTAGACGGTGGGCTCACAATCGGCTGCCATGTACAAGCGCGACTTGAAACTCAGCAGCATGCTGATGGCACACGCCGGCGCCGGCTCCACAGCCTGCGGCGACTGCAAGCGGCTCCACAGCGGCGTAGCGCCTGCGGCTGAAAAGTACACGCCGTCGTCAGTTGCGGCGTAAACAAAATTGCCCAGGCTCGCCAGCGAATGAATATGACGACCGCTGCGCATACCGCTACTGGCCGCAGACCAGGTCGCGCCGCCATCCTTGCTGACGAAAACGCCATTGACATCACTGCCGGCGTAAAGGATGTTCAGTGGCGCAGAAGGATCGGCCAGCAGGGCCGTCACACTGCCGCCAGCCGGACCCAGCGTGCGCCAGGCTGGCGCTGTCTGGGCCCAACTCGCAAGACCGGCCAAGCCAAAGACCAGCAACAGCATCGCCCGCAGGCATTGCGTCCAGCGCAAACCAGTTGCCAAACCCGCAAGAACACGAAAATGATTTGTCATAACGGCATCACTTGAACAAAAAACATCTGCACACGCCTCGCATCAAAACGAATACCAGGGACTGCTTGCAAACAGCGGATCCCTGGCAGCCGGGTCCCAGATCGACAAGCTCACCCGACGCCCATAGAAAAACGGCAGACCCCAGGAAAAAGAAGCTGCGCTGCTGGCCGAGGTCGCCGGGGCGCCCGCCATGCCCGCAAGCGCCGTGATCGACTGCGCCAGGGTCCCTGCATTGCCCACCGTGAAGAAAACCTGGGCCACATTCTGCCCGGGTCGGTCGCCATCCGAAACGCTCGCCAATTTCGACAAGGCGCTCAGTGGGCAATACCACGAAGCCTCGCCCGGCGCCGGCGCAGAGCACCGCGTGATCGAGCTGTCGCTGAAGAACAAGCCGTTGGTGCCGGTGTCGAGGTAGCTGTTGTAAATCGTGTTGCCGTTGTACTGGGTTGTGACGCTAAGGTAGGAATCGAAACCGTGTGCCGACAAGTTGTTTTGCCAGTCCACGCCCAATTGAATTCGGTTGGCGCCAAGCGACAACTGGTTGCTGACGCTTCGCTTGCTGGCGTCGGTGTTGCGGGTATTGATGCCAAAAATAAGTTCGCCATTGACTTTGGCGGCACCGCCCTCCGGGATGGCCGGCAGTACCAGCACGACGCCGTTGTTGTCGGCCAGGTTGTTGTTGCCCGGGTCCTTGCCCAGCGCGGCGACCGGATTGAAAACCTGCAGATTGGCGGCAACGGCGGCGGGCCTGCACTGCAGGGCGCTGCTGGCCGCTGGCGGACAGCTGTAGTACTGCACATAGGAGTTGACGTAGTGACTGTCCAGGCACAGCTTGCCACAGTCCAGCGTCACGCTACCGATGCCCAGAATGCCGTTCGATCCGAGCGCGCTGGCTGAGCCGAGCACCTGACCGTTGACCGCGTTGTAACAGTCCAGCGGCGCCTGCACCGCCGCAGCGGGGTCGTCCTGGATCAGCTGTATTGGCAGAGCCGTTGCCCATTGTTCGCCCAGACCAACATCGGCCACAGCGGTCGGCCCCCACAGGCCCCCCACCACGAAGGGATAGCACTCGTGCGCCTGACCGGCCACGCCGGCGGTGCCGGCACTGGCCGCAAGTTCCACCGGCACCAAGCCGAGCGCAGCGACCTTGCTCGCCAGGATGCGCAGTCCCACCGAACCGGTGTCGACCTGCACGTGGTCAATCGTCGCGCATTTGGCGCGCGGCAAATCCGTTGGTCTGGCACCGGGAGCACAGACCGTCACGCTGGCGTACAAAACGTTGGTCGGCATCGAAAACAGATTGGCCGGCCCACTGTCCACTGTCACTTCGAGGTTATTGACCTTTTGCAAGAACGGCGCGCCAACCGTCGGACCGGTCACAGAACAATCGGGCGTGGTGCTGCACAGCAGAGTCGTCACGCTGGTGTTGCCGCCACCGCAGGCTACCAGCCCGACAGCGCAGAGCGCCAAGGCAAAAGACAAGCAGACCCGGTGCAGCACAGTCTTCACTCGAGACCCATTTGCTGCGGACTGACGCCGCGCGGCAGCATGGAGCGACGAAAAGCGAAACCGGAAAACAGGTGCAGATGCGCGCTCGATTGCAGCACCAGATCGAGATCGTCGTGCTGGAAATGCCGTTGCACGCCGGTGCGCTGCGCAGCAAGGCGTGCTGCGGCTGCATAGCCTGGGTAGGACGCGCCCAACAGAACCGAGAGGTCAGGCTTGTATTGGGTGCGCCAGCTCACGGCGAAGACCATCCCGTTGCTTGAGACATATTGGCGCACGCGCGAACCGTCGGCTCCCAGGAGCTCATGCAGCGAATACTGCGCACCGGCCTGGACCCGGTGCTGCGCCGCCATGCGTTTGCGCTCGACCTGGATCGAATCAAGATCCTGTCCAAGACCGGCAAAAGAAGGCACCGGCCCCACCAGCAGCACAAGCGCCACTATCATGCGCCATCCATGACACCATTGCTGCCAGCGCTTCGCCGACCCCTTTTCGCCGCCTACGGCCTGGCCTTCGCCTGCGGACCGGTTGGCGCCTGGCTCGCGCTGTACATCGGCATTGGTCTGGGCGCCACCGCCTGCACCCCGCCCGCGCTGCTCACCCTGCTGCTGATCGCGCCGATCGCTGAAGAAACCGTGTTTCGCCTGGGCCTGCACAACTGGTTGCTGGAGCGCCTGCCTACGCGTTGGGGCGCGCTCAGCCTGGCCAATGTGCTGGTCGCCGTGGTCTTTGCGGCCCTGCATGCACTGCACCAGGGTTCGATCGGAATGCTGCTCACCGCTGCGCCCGCGCTGATGCTGGGATGGTTGTGGGAACGCAGCGGACGCCGCTTGCAAGTGCCCATCGCAGCGCATGCCTGGTTCAACCTGTGCCTCACGCTGGCCAGCTGCCCTTAGAGCGCTGTCAATAGAAGTCATAGCGGTAACCAAGGTAGAAGAACACAGCTGACGAATCCTCGTGGTTGCTCGGTCCGTCGGTGGTGGAGTGCTCGTAAATGGTCTCACCCAGCAGGCTGGCGCGATCCGATACCTTGTAGGACAGCCGCACACCCGGTGACACACGCAACACCTTGGTTGCAGTGTTGTCGGTCTGGGAATAAATCCGCAATGAGGGCTCGAAACTCGCCTTGTTGTCCAGGAAACCGGTCAGGTTGTTGTAGGCCAGTTGCGTCCCGCGCAAGGTGTCGCTGTGCATGACGCTGAGGTTGAAGCCGTTGATGTCGCGGCTCGAATAGAGATTGGAGCCGGTCAACTGCATCGACACGTTGTACTGTGCGCCGGTGGCGGGCATGGCCTGGAAATCGCCGACAGCGGGCAAGGCGCCGACGTCGCTGTAACGCAGATCGAGCGTGCCCTGCCACTTCGGCGCCAGGGCGCGCGAGACGCTGAACAAGGCCTGGCGCGCCTGCGCCGCCGTGCCCAGCGCCATGTCCTTGACCTCGGCCAGGCTCTTGAGTTGCAGCAGCGTTTGCAACGATGTCGTGCCCGAGCTGATCAATGCATCGCTCAACTGCAGCGAAGGCGCCTTGCGGCTGTCAAGCAGCATCGTGATGGTGGTGCCCAGCGGCCCCTGCACCGAGCCCTGCAGGGTGGCGGCGTTGAGGGTGCGGAAGTTGAGGTCGTAATCGAGTTGCGAGTACATCGACAGCGCGTCACCAAAATAGCGCAACTCAAAGCCGGTGGCACGGCGATCCGATATGCCTTGTGTCGTCTGGTCCAGCAGCGAAAGATTGCCGCCCCAATGATCAAACAGGTTGTCGGCCTCCAGCACCAGGCCCGCCAGTCGCTGCGACGGCGCTGACACCAGCGTATTGGCAGGCGCGCCGGCCATGGCATCGAGCTTGAACTTGGCGCCCAGTGGCATGGCCAGCGAGACGCCGTCAAACAGACCGAACAAGGAACCCCCAATCGCCGCCTGGCGTCCAAGCCGCACATCAAGCTGCGGATTGAGGAAGCGGTAATCCACGTAAACGGCGCTCAGGCCACTTTGCGTATTGGTCGAGGTGATGAAGTTCTTGGAATAGGTGTCGCGCAGGACCAGCTTGGTTTCCGAGTTCTCCGACTTGTAGCGCCCGGACAGGTCAATGCTGGTCACCAGCGTTGACTGGTTGGTGCGGCTCAGCGTGTTCTGGTCAATTCCGGCGGCGATGTTGACCAGCGAATCCGTTTTGGAGCGCCCACCGTAGTAGTACTGCGAAACACTGCCGGAGGAAATCAATCCGCCCTGCCCTGATGTTGCATCGGGTTTGTCCGTGGCTGTGGCAACGCTGGCGATGGGACCACCCAGCGCATCCAGGCGCTGCGTGATCCGCTGTACCGCCTCGCCCTGGGGATAAAGCCGAAGGTACAACTGGTACTCGATGCGGGCCTTCTCGCTCTGCTTGAGCCCCTCCCAGGCGGCTCCGATCAATTCCTGCGCTGTTTGCGATGTCCGATTGGGCGGCAGCATCAAGGCCTGGTTGAATGCAACGACCGCATCCTGCCAACGCTGCTGACGCAAGGCCAACTGCCCCTTCTGGAGCAACTCAAGGGCCTGGCTGTTCAACTTGGCAACGGCCTCGGTATCGGGCAGGACCGCAGCGCTGGGGGTTGCCGCCGCACTCGCCACGAGCGCCGGGCCAGGCGCTGCGGCAGGAGGCGCTGCAGCGGGAGCCGATGCGATCGAATCCAGTGGCATCACGCTGGCAGTCGGGAAACTGCCCACCGCGCGGTCCCGCACCGCCTGGGCTTCTTCCTGGGTTCGGAAATAACCCATCGCCAGCACGAAGCGCGGGCCACCGTCTTGTTCGAGTTTGCGCGTGAAAACCGCGTAGTCCTGAAACTGCGCCGGTACGCGCGGCATGTTGGCTGCTTCGTCCAGCGCAAAGGTTTGCAGCAGCACCACATAGCGCCGTTCATCGGGCAAGGCCGCCATCGCCGCGAGCCCCTTGGCCGGCGGTGTAACCGGGCGCTTGCCATCGGCAGCAAGCGGCGGTGCAGTGTCAGTCGCTCGACTCGGAACAGGCGCCGCCCTCGGCGTGCCGGCCGCCGCCCGCGCTGTGGCTGCTGCGGGCGCCAACTGCTCGGTCTGAAGAACGCTGGCCAGGGGGAATCGGTCGGCGGCCCGGTCCCGCACCGTCTGCGCCTCCTCCTGCGTGCGGAAGTAACCCATGGCCAGCGCAAAGCGCGGCTGGCCATCCTGTTCGAGCTTGCGCGTGAAAACGGCATAGTCCTGGAATTGCGCTGCCACGCGCGGCATCTCGGCGACCTCGTCGAGCGCAAAAGTCTGCAGCACCACCACATAGCGTCGCTCATCGGGCCGAGTCGCCATTGCCGGCAACGGCTTGTCCGGTGCCAGTGACGCGCCATCGGTTCCGACAAACACCAGATCGACGGCGTGCGCACCCGGCCCCTGGCGTGCCAGGACCCGTACCTTGTCGGTAAAACGCAGCGTCAGTGACTGCGTGAACTGTCTCGGGGCCGGAACGTAGCTGAGTGCAATACCCACTTTGCCGGCACTTTTCTCCAGGCGTTTGCCCTCTTCAACCGACTGCCCCACCACGGCCTCGTCGACCACAACAATCTGAAAAACCAGTTGCACCAGATCGGTCAGCGCCAGCGGCGCCTGCCGCAGAAAACGCACGTTGGCGTTGAAGGTGATGCGTGCCACCGCCGGCTGCGTGCCTTCAACCCATTGCAGGCTTTCGATGGTTTGCGCCGACACGCCGGCACAAAACAGAAATAGCCAGGCCACGGAGATCCATCGCAGCAAGACTGAAGACCCCGTTGAACCCAGCAAATTAGCGCGCGCCAGCAGCGCCCACACCGGCCAACAAGGGCGGTGCGGACTTCCACTAGGCTTGATCGGAAGTCTGGTTAATTGCAAATCAAGGTCCTACGGGGATGGGCTTTCCAGGTGTTCGTGCGCGCAGTTGGCGTGGAATGAATTCACCATTGGAGGCATGACAACTGACGCAAGCGATCTTGTCAGGCACGGCAGCGTAAGCGGGTGACAGATGCGAATAATTGACCGGCTTCCAGGTCTCTGTCTTGTGGCAGCTGTCGCAGGAACGCGTTGTCAGGAAGTGGCCTGCCGGTCTGGCCGACGCACTCAAACCGTTGTGGCAAAGCAGGCAGGTATTGGGCGTGATGCCGGTGTGGCTGAACTGGGCCGGCAACCAGGCGGTTGTGCGGTGGCAGTTGTCGCAGGAACTGCTCACCATCAGATGCCGCGCTGGCATGCCCGCTGCGCGCAAACCGTCGTGACAGGTCTTGCATTGGCCAGCGTCCACGCCAACATGGTCGAACTTGCTGCCCAGCGTGCCACGTCCCGGTTGCAGCACCTGCAGATTCGGCAACTGGCGACCCACTTCCGGATTCACCAGGGCTTCGCGCAATATCGGTCGGGCCAGCGTCTGGAAGCCGCCAGAATAGGTGTGGCACTTGCTGCCATTGCAGTCATTCGGGGCCGCCCGCGTTCCGGTGTGAGCAGTCGGTCGGGTTCTGCCGCTCATGGAAACGCCGAACCAGGTGTATTTGGCCTCGTGGCAGCTCATGCAGGTCTTGGAGCTCACCGCCGTGTGGTGCGCTGCGGTACCCATCGAAATCCCGGAAAACGCCGTGAAGTTGGTCTTGGAGTGACAGGCTTCACACGCAACGCCAGCAACCGGTATGTGGGTCAGTGTTGACGGTGCTGTCGGCGAGGCGGTCGCCGAAGCCAGTGGCATCATCTTGGGCTGATAGGTAATCGGTTGTGGAATCGGGCAATTGGTCGGCGTGCTGCAGCCGGCAAACGGACCGGCTCCCGTGCCAGCGGTGTGGCATGAAATACAGCCCGAGGTGATGCCGGTATGCAGCACGGTGTTGGTCGCAAGACCGGTCACCGAATAGTTGCCACTGGTGATATGACAAGTCGTGCAGGTCGCAATCGGCGTCGGTATATGGCCGGTCGGTTTGCCGGCCGCCGTAAACGCGGTCGTACCGGTGTGACACTTGGAACAGTCATCGGTCGTCGGGTGGCCCGCATCGGCCACGCTGTAGGTTGTCGCCGTCGCCCAGGGCCGAGTCTGGAAACCCTTGTACGAAGCACCGGCGATCACGCTGGTGGGCGAGATCGGATACGGGTCCAGGCTCATCCACAGATAGCCCTTCTCGTGGCAGCTTGAGCAGCCGCTGCTGACGCCGGCGTGGATCATGGCGCCGGTTGGTGCCGGCAACTTGAAGGCCGTGCCCGGTCCGGTTGCCTTGACCGCCACACCCGGCACCAATCCGCTTGGCGTGGTGCCGAGGTGACAGGCCTCGCAGGCTGCAGTTGTCGGTATGTGCGAAGTCACACCCGGCGTGGTGGAGGACGGGATCACCACGATGGAACTGATACCGGTGAAGCTCGCACCCGTGATGCCGGCGCCATGGCAGGTGGCGCAGCCTGTTGTGATACCGCTGTGGCTGAAGGCCGATTTCGTGAACTTGGCGGTGTTCTGCACTGGCAGTGTCAGGCTGCTGGTGGCGCCGACATGGCAGAGCTCGCAGGCTGTCGTGCCAAACGGCACATGCTTGGCCGGTGGACCGACCAGGGCCGGGCTCATGCTGGGCATGGCATAGGCCAACGCATTGGCAGCGCTGTGGCATTGCGCGCAGTTGCTCGATGGCGTCGGCGCGTTGGCGTGAATGTTGACCAGCGTCGGCATCACTGCGAAGTCAGTGCTGGTGTGGCAGGCCGTGCAGGTGGCACTGGTAGCCGTCGGAATGTGATTGGCCGGCATGTCGGTTGCCGTGAAGGCTGTCGTGCCGCTGTGGCACAACGAGCAGTCCCCAGTCGTCGGGTGGCCCGCATCGGCCACGCTATAGGTCGTCGCCGTGGCGAAGGGCCGAGTCTGGAAGCCGGTGTAGGAGGCACCTGCGATTTTGGTTGTCGGCGTGATCGGATACGGGTCCATGCTCATCCACAGATAGCCCTTCTCGTGGCAGCTTGAGCAGCCGCTGCTGATGCCGGCGTGGATCATGGCGCCGGTTGGTGCCGGCAACTTGAAGGCCGTGCCCGGTCCTGTTGCTTTGACCGCCACACCCGGCACCAATCCGCTTGGCGTGGTGCCGAGGTGACAGGCCTCGCAGGCTGCAGTTGTCGGTATGTGCGAAGTCACACCCGGCGTGGTGGAGGACGGGATCACCAC
>CAIWNX010000031.1 GCA_903914175.1 uncultured beta proteobacterium
AAAGGCCCCGCATCCTGGCCAATTTGCGAAGAATTTCGATGAAATCTTGTTTTGTGATTCATTGAATAACTGTTTAACCGCTAACTTTCGCTTTGGCGGGGGTTGTGCAGACCATCCCTAAGCCTCCTGTTGCTGGTCGTTGCGCGTTTGAAGCCGACCAATGGCTTGATACGGGACAGCGTGCCTGCGATTTTGCTGCTGTCTGTGGGGCTGATGGGTTCCGGTTTCGGCCCTATGCTGCCGCGCTGGACGACAGTAGTTGGGACCAACCTGATCCTGCTCTCGGTCGGTGCCGTCTTTACTTCCGCTATCGCTGATTTTTTAAAACTGCATCCAGGTCAATCGGAGCGCTTTGCCTGGGGCGTGATAGCGTTGACGTTGCTGCCATTTTGCTACTGGGGCCTGATTGAGCCGGTAGGAAACTACCGATCAGCGGTCTTCTCGTTCGCACTTTCAGCGATCTTCGTGCGCGCTACGTACATTGTGACGCGCAAAGGCTGGCAGCATGCGCGCAGCCCGGTTTACCTGCTTAGTGCCATGCTGTTTGGCGTGGTTGCGGTCGCCACAGCCGTACGGGGTGTTGTGGCCCTGGCTATCCAGTCCCCCCCCGAATTGCGCGGCGTCAATCCAACGGCATGGACGACCGTGGCCGCCTACATGCTGCTGGTGTCAGCCGTCACCTTTGGCGTGATCTGGATCGGGCTCGGTCAAACGCAGCCAGAACGCAGAGATACGTTCAATAGAACGAAAGCAGCCTTCACTATTGTTGAATATTTCCGCAACAAACTGCTGTTGCTGTGGGCCACTGTGTTGGTTCTCTTGCTGACCATCGTCGGCCAAGCGAGCTTGTTTTACACAGAATCCTGGCAGGGGGAAAGAGGGCGCCTGAGCCAGGCTGTGGAACTTCGCAACGATGTGATGGTTCATCACTCGCTGCAAGTCATGAACCAGGTCGACACGATTCTGCACTCGGTGCGCAATTTCTACCTGCGCACGCACTCGGTTGCCGAGACCGACGGCTTCATCGATTCCTTGCCGTTTGACCGATGGATCATCGAAAACATCTATCTCATCAACGAACTGGGCAGGATAGTGATCGCCCACGATCCGCTGCAAACCGATGTGCGTGTGGCGGACCGCGACTACTTTGCGTTTCACCAATCAACCCCGGGCGATCAGATCTTCATCGCGTCCGTGGAACGCGGCCGCATCACCGGAAAACTGCATTTTCGGGTGAGCCGGCGCATCAACAACCCCGATGGCAGCTTTGCCGGTGTGGTGCTTGGCACCGTCAACCCGCAAGCGTTTACCGGCTACTACCAGCCACTTGCCGGCGGTTTGCAGAACTCGGCAACGCTGATCGGAACAATTGACAAAAAAATAAGGGCGCGCACTCCCGAACTGGCCAGCGATTACTGGCAAGTGCCACTGGTGTCTGTGTTGTGGGAAGCGCTGCGGCGAGCACCTGCGGGCAACTACGAGAGCGCCAGCCCGGTTGACGGCATTGCGCGTCTGTTCAGTTACAGAAAAGTTGGCGAGTTGCCTCTGGTAATGGTTACCGGGTTTTCCGAATCCGACATCCGGGCCGGTGTTTACGGGCGCCTGCGCTGGCTGGTCCTGGGTACCGTCACGGTGCTGGTGATCATCCTGCTTCTGGCATCGCTGCTGACCATTCAAATCAAGCGGCGAAACGAGCAGGATCGCTTCATGGCCATGCTCAGTCATGAACTGAAGTCTCCGCTGGCAGTGATCTCGCTCTCACTGGGAACTCAAAGCATTCCGTTGGAAGTGAAGCAGCGCGTTGCGCGTGCCACTGCGGCCATGAACGTCGTCCTGGAGCGCTGCCTTCAGTCTGACCAAGTCGAACACCGGCAAGCGAGCGTATTGCCCGTACCCTGCCAGATTTCAGAAGTCCTGTTGGAACTGGTGAGCAACTGCGCATTTCCGCAACGCGTGCTGCTGGCGGTGGACGATCTGCCCCTGTGCAAAACCGATGTCCAGATGCTCGAAGTTGCACTTGGCAACCTGATTGATAACGCGATCAAGTACGGTGCGCCAGACGGTACGGTCACGGTGCGCGCCCTTGCGGCCAAGCGCTGGCTGCGAAAAGGCATCTGTATAGAGGTCACCAACAGCCCCGGCGCCAGCGGCTTTCCCGATGCCCGGCAAGTTTTCCGCAAGTACTACCGCGCCGCTGCTGTCCATGGCAAGTCCGGCTCGGGGCTGGGCCTGCACATCGCCCACGGCTGTGCGCGCAATCTGGGTGGGGTCTTGCGCTACCGCCCAACAGTTGACTGTGTTAAGTTTGAGCTATGGATACCCCTTTGAATATCGTTGTCGTCGAAGACCACGCCGACCTGCGTGAAGCCACCGTTGCTGCGCTGTGCAGCATGGGCCATGACGCCAGAGGCATCGATTGCGCTGAAGCGCTGGACGACGAACTCGGCGCTTTCCGTGCCGACCTGCTGGTGCTCGATCTCAATCTGCCAGGCGAAGACGGGCTCAGCCTGGCCCGGCGCATACGCGCTGCCGAACCCGGCATCGGCATCATCATGGTCACCGGGCGGACACAGGTCAACGACAGAATGCGCGGCTACGGCAGCGGTGCCGACATCTACCTGCCCAAACCCGCTTCGGTGGAAGAACTCGGTGCCGCCATTCAGGCGCTGGCGCGGCGCATTCGCCCAGCAGCAAGCGCCGGGGACGCAATCAGCCTGAACCCGACAAAGCTGCAACTCCAGGGCCCCAAACAGCAGGTCAATGTCTCCGATCATGAAAGTACGCTCCTGTTGGCCTTGAGCAAAGCCAAAGATCATCGCCTGGAGAATTGGCAACTAATGGAACTCTCAGGCAGCGCTGTAGAAGACCAGAGCAAGGCAGTGCTGGAGGTTCAGATCGCTCGCCTGCGCAAAAAGCTTGAACAAGCCGGCGCTCCCGCACCCACCATCAAAGCCATCCGCGGCACCGGCTACCAGCTCTGCGTAGCCGTGCAAATCACCAAGTCCGCGGCGGGCTAGCCAAGCGCGTACCCGCATCTTGTCATCCCGGGCTTGACCCGGGATCCAGTGCCACACGAAGCATGGATTGCGGGTCGGAGCCCGCAATGACAATACCGGGCGCAACCCAAACTCCTTGGATCACAGCGAGACTTGCAATTTCTCCTGTAGCCAGACCTTGATCAGCGACTGGTAGGGCACGTCACGCGCATTGGCGGCGTTCTTGATGCCGTCCAGCAGGTGTTGCGGCAGCCGCAACGAAATCGTTTGGGTACTGGGCTTCAAATTTGGCAACAGCGCTTTCTTGGCTTGACCCCAGTCCAGGTACTCGGCCGAGTCATGCGTCTCCCAGAACGCGCGTTCTTGCGCTTCGCTGGCGAACTTAGGAATCGATTTAGCTTGCTTTGTCATAAATGGCTCGCTCCTTTCGGTGCATGTCCCGGGCTGAAACAACACGGATCAAGGTGTTTGACTCTCGCAAGGTCAAGGTGATATGCAGGGTGCGCCCCTCGTTTGTTTTTCCTAACGCGTGAAGCCGATACTCTTTTTGGCTGTGCGCTGCGTCATCGAGCAACAGCAATGGCG
Source organism: uncultured beta proteobacterium (assembly GCA_903914175.1). Classification (GTDB taxonomy): domain Bacteria; phylum Pseudomonadota; class Gammaproteobacteria; order Burkholderiales; family Burkholderiaceae_C; genus Rhodoferax. The sequence continues at coordinate 3,582 of CAIWNX010000031.1, forward strand.
CATTGAAGAAAACCTGCTCTGCCTCAGCCATAGATACCCCATGCTTCTCGTTCTTGCGGGCATTTCCCTCATCCCATTCAAACCCGGAAATCTTGCTCAGGTCAATCATTTTCGTATATTACCATCATGTACACCACTGGCTAGTCATTGCGAGTCCGCAATGACAAGAATGGGTTGTCATCCCGGGCACTAGGAAGTTGTCATCCCGGGACTTAGGGAATTGTCATCCCGGGCTTGACCCGGGATCCAGTGCCACACCACGACTGGATTGCGGGTCGGAGCCCGCAATGACAACAGGGGCCCGCAATGACAGCATCGGCCGCAATGACAAATCGGTAGGCTTTTGTAGGGGAGTGACAGCAAGCGACAGCAAGCGTCGGCAAGCGACAGGTTTCTTTTTTTCGGCTCGGTAACGTAGCGCTGCAAATTAGAAAAGACCTGCACATGCAACACTCAAAAATAGTACCCAGCCAAAGCGCCAGAGCCCGCTTCATCGCAGGCAGCCGGTGCAAAACAAGCACCACGGCGGGCGCGCCATGAGCGGCCTCAATATCTTCGTCGTCGAAGTTCACGATTTCAGGCGCGAAGCCACCGTGATCGCGCTGCGCAGCATGGGCCACACGGTTGCCAGCACCAAAGCGCTGGACAAATCCTTGCATGTGGTCGGCACCGACATCCTGCTACTTTCCCTGACCGACGAAGACGGACTCAGCCTTGTACGGCGCATTCGAGCCAACCAGCCCGCCATCGGCATCATCGTGATCACCCCGGGGGCGCCGGGCGACGAACTGGTCAATGCGTACCAAAGCGGTGCTGACCTGGTTCTGTCAAAACCCGCCTCGCTCTATGAAGTCAGCGCGGCGATCCGGGCTCTGGAGCGGCGCCTTCATCCGAGTGAGGCCAACGCCGGGCATCTCGCGCTCAACACCGCCACGCTGCAACTGCAGGGGCCAGAGGCTACCGTCAACGTCTCCGATGCCGAGTGCCTGCTGCTAGGCGCTTTTGCCCAGTCGGCGGAACAACGCCTGAGCAACGAACAAATGATCAGCATCGTCGCCCGCGACGGAGCCGCCGTGAGCAAGACCACGCTCGAAGTACAGATCGTGCGTTTGCGCAAGAAGCTCGAACAAGCCGGCGCCATGGCGCCCAACATCAAATCCATCCGCGGCATGGGCTACCAGCTCTGCGTGCCGCTCATCGTGAACAAAGATTTCGTGAGCCCTCACCATGCATAACATCCGCCAACACACCATCGCTGTCGCCATTGCGCTGTCGCTTCTCTCCAGTGGCATCGCGGCCCAGACTGCGCCCGACGCAGGCTCGCTGTTGCGTGAAGCCGAAAAACAAGCACCGCGTCTGCCGCAGCCAGCGCCGCAGGCCGTACCCAAAGCACCCCTTGCGCCCGACGCCAACGCTCTGCGTGTGCAGGTCAAAGCCTTTCGCATCAGTGGCAACACGTTGATCGCAGAACCCGAATTGCAAGCGGCGCTCGCGCCCTGGGTCGGCAAGGAATCGACCTTTGCCGAACTGCAACAGGCCGCCAACGCCGTCGCCGAAGCCTACCGGCGTCATGGCTGGTTTGCGCGCCCGCAATTGCCCGCGCAAGACCTTGCTGACGGCGTGGTGAACATCAACATCATCGAAGGGCGCCTGGGTGCCGTGCGCATCGACGACGGCGGCCAGAGCCTGCGCCTGGACCGCGCACTGGTCAGCCAGACCATGACCGCGCGCCAACAACCCGGCGACCCGCTGAACCTCGATGCCCTGGAGCGCAGCAGCGCTATCCTCAACGACACCCCTGGCATGGCCGTGGCCACCATCCTGGCAACCGGCGGCGACACGGGCGAAACGGATGCCATCGTCAAGGTGCAAGACAAACCGCTGCTGGCCGGCACGGCACAGCTCGACAACCAGGGCGCGCGCTCCACCGGTGCCGACAAGCTCACCTTCAACCTCTCGCTGGACAACCCTGGCGGCGCGGGTGACCAGATCAGCGTCAATGGCAACGCCAGCGAAGGCAGCCGCTACCTCAAGCTGGGTTATTCGCGCCCGTTCGGACGTGACGGGCTGCGCGCCGGCATCAGTGCCTCGGGTATGCGCTACCAATTGCTCGGCGAAGACTTTGCAGCACTCAACTCCCAAGGCGATGCCAAGACCTTGGGCCTGAACGCCAGCTACCCCCTGCTGCGCAGCGGTACCCGTAATGCGTCGTTGGCCGGCGCCATAGACCGCAAGGACTACTACAACGAAGCCAATGAGATCTCTACCTCAGAAAAGCGCGTCCACACCGCATTGTTCGCACTCAACGGTGATCTGCTCGACGGCTTTGGCAATGGCGGCATGACCCTGTGGGGTGTGAACCTGACCGCAGGCCAGGTCGATCTGTCGGCCAACGCCACCAACGAGAGCGCCGACCAGAACGGCCCCGGTACGGCTGGCAGCTACCAGAAACTTGGTTACAGTCTGGCGCGCTTGCAGCGCATGAGCGACCGGAGCACGCTGTGGTTCTCGCTCAGCGGCCAGCGCGCCAGCAAGAATCTGGACTCCTCAGAAAAGTTCTCGCTTGGAGGCCCGCAAGGTGTGCGCGCCTACCCGCTGATGGAAGGCTCGGGCGACGACGGCTGGCTGGCCACGCTGGAGGCGCGCCACAACCTCACGCCCGACCTGCAGCTCAGCGTCTTCTACGACCACGGCACCATCACGCAAAGCCACAACCCGGACTACACCGGTGCCCCGCTGGTCAACGAGGCCAGACTGAAGGGCGCCGGACTCGGCCTGAGCTGGTCTCAACCCGGCAGCTTTACCCTGCGCGCAGTCTGGGCACGGCGCATTGGCGATAACCCACTGGCCTCAGCCAGCACTGGCGCTGATGGCGACGGTAGCCTCACGCTGAACCGCTTCTGGCTCAGTGCCATGGTGTATTTCTGATAGCCAGACGGCAGGAGCAAGAAACCATGAACAAGATCTTCACCCTCGTCTGGAGCGCAGCACGCAGCGCTTTCATTGTTGCCCATGAACACGCCAAAAGCCACGGCAAACCATCGAGCTCACGCAGCGGCGCGACCACAGCTTCCCTTCTGCTCGGGCTGCTGGGTAACGCTGGCTTTGCGCTGGCGGGCCCACCCGTTGCACCACCGGTCAACGCCCTGCCCACGGGTGGACAAGTTGCCGCCGGAGCGGCAAGCATCACGCAAAGCGCCAACCGCATGGACATCAACCAGTCCACGCAAAAAGCCATCCTGAACTGGCAGAGCTTCAACATCGGCGCTGATGCGCAGGTCAACTTTGCACAACCCAGCGCCAGCGCGGTGGCGCTGAACCGTGTCCTCTCAAGCGACCCCAGCGCCATCTATGGCAAGCTCAACTCCAACGGCCAGGTGTTTCTGCTTAACCCCAACGGCGTGCTGTTTGGCGCCGGTGCGCGGGTCGATGTAGGCGGCCTGGTGGCCAGCACCATGAAGATCGACGACGCCGATTTCATGGCCGGCAACTACAAGTTCAGCGGCGGCAGTGGCGCCGTCATCAACCAGGGCAGCCTCACGGCAGCGCAAGGCGGCTACATCGCGCTGCTCTCGCCCGAAGTGCGCAACGAAGGCGTGATCAGCGCGAGCCTTGGCACGGTGCTGCTGGGCGGCGCCGAAGCCGTCACCTTGAGCCACGACAGCTCGGGCTTGTCGTATGCGGTGGACAAGGGCGCGGTGCAGGCGCTGGTGGACAACAAGGGCCTGGTGCAGGCCGATGGCGGGCAGGTGCTGCTCTCGGCGCGCGCGGCCAACGAACTGGCGAGCGCGGTCATCAACAACAGCGGCACGATTGAAGCCAAAGGGCTGGTGGCCAAGGGTGGCAGGATCGTTCTCGAAGCCGACAGCATCACGCTTGCCAGCGGCAGCCGGCTCGATGCTGACGCTGCGTCCGGCAGCGCCGGCGCAGGCGGAACGATCAGCGTCATTGCGAACTTGAACAATTCCGCAAGCCAGACCAAGGTCGATGGCACGCTGACGGCCCGCGGTGGCGAACTGGGCGGGGACGGCGGCTTCATCGAGACATCCGGTTCGACGGTGGAACTGGCCAGCAGCGTCGTCTTTGACACACGCTCGCCCAAGGGCGCGACGGGGCTGTGGCTGCTCGATCCCTACGATTACGCAATCGGTAGCACGCAGGCGGCCAATATCGTGTCGGCCTTGAGCAGCAACAACGTGGCCATCACGACCACCGCCTCCACAACAAACTACGGTTCGAACGGCAACAACGCCAGCACCGGCAACATTGCTGTTTCTTCGCCGATCAGTTCGTCGAGTGCCAACAACCTGAGTCTGACCGCAGCGGGAACGATCACCGTCAACTCCGGCGCCGCGATTTCGGTCGGTTCGCTCACCCTGAGCGGCAGCACCGGGATTCAGCTTGGTTCCAATATCACCACGACTGGTGCCCAAAGTTACACCGGTGCCCTGGGTCTGCTCGCCGACCTGACGCTCACCAGCAGCAACAACGGGGCAATCACCTTCAACAACTCGGTCGACTCTGCAGGACCAGGCGGCACCTATGCTGCTGCGCTGACGTCGGGATCGAGTTGGACGGTGCCAGCGGCCGTTACAACTTTCAAGGTCTGGGCCATCGGCGCCGGCGGCGGTGGCGCCGGGGCGATTGCCAGTGACGGCACCTCGGGTGGCGGGGGCGGTGCCGGCGGCATCGCCTACAAAACGTTCACCACCTCCAGCGGCAGTGTCAGCTACAGCCTTGGCGGCGGTGGCACTTACGGCACGGCTGCCGCCAGTGGTTCGGGCGGGGGCGGGACGACCGTCACCTACGGTAGTCCGGGCACCAGCATCAGTGCCAGCGGTGGCGGTGGCGGCAACTACCAGAGCACAACCGCAGCGGCGGGCGGCACGGGCTCGGGTGGCGATGGATCGGCCACCGGGGGTACGGGTGCCGGCGCTTCTGGCGACATGGGCGGCGGCGGCGGCGGTGGTATTGGTGGTGGTGCTGGAACGACGAACGGCTCCGCCGGCGGAACCGGTGGCACCAGCAGGGATGTGTCTGGCCTCCAGGCGGCGCTGGCCCTGATCGGTTATTCGATTGGAACCGGTGCCGGCGCCGGGGCGAGCAGCGGATCGAGCAACATTAACAACATGAACGGTTCTTCCGCGACCGGCTTCGGCAGTGGCGGCGGCGGTGGTGGATGGTACGGTGGCAATGGCGGGTCGGGTTACCTCGGCGGTGGCGGCGGCGGTGCGGGCGGCTTCAGCGGTACACAGTACGGCGGCACTGGCGGCAACGGCGCGGTGGTCGTTTCGTATACGCTTGCGGGCACTACGGCGCTCACCATCAACGCCGGTTCCGGTAACGTCAGCTTCAATGGCGCGGCCGGTGCCAACAGCGGCCTGGGCGTACTGACAGTCAACAGCACTGGCACCACGACTTTCGCCGGTGCGGTCAAGGCGACCAGCGTCACCACCAATGCGAACGGCAGCACGCTCATCAACGGTGCCAGCGTCTACACCTCGGGTAACCAGACCTATAACGATGCCGTGACACTGGGCGCAGGAACGACCCTGACCGTGACCGATACCAGCGCCAGCAAGGTGTCATTCGCCAGCACCCTGGGCGGCGCCGCCAACGCGCTGACGGTGACCGGCAATGCGAGCTTTGGCGGCGCGGTGACGAACCTGTCGACGCTGAGTGTCAGCGGCACGACCGACCTGAACGCCAGCGTGACTTCCAGCGGTACACAGACCTACAGCGGCGCGGTGACGCTGGGCGCCGACACCACCTTGACGGGCAGCACGATTGCACCGGCCAGCACCGTGAACCTGGCTAGCTACGCGCTGACTCTGGCCAATAGCGCCAGCAGCACAATGGCCGGCGTCATCTCGGGCAGCGGCACGCTGACCAAATCGGGCTCAGGTACGCTGACGCTGTCAGCGGCCAATACCTACACCGGCGCCACCACGGTCAGCGGCGGCACGCTGGCGGTGAGCAATGCAACGGGGCTGGGTACCACGGCGGGCGGTGCCACGGTGGCCAGCGGCGCCACGCTGGATTTGCAGAACGTGGCAGTGGGCGCAGAACCGATCACGCTGAGCGGCGGCACGCTCAAGACCAGCACCGGCAGCAGCAGCCTCTCGGGCAACGTGGCACTGGGGGCTGACAGCGCGGCGGATGTGGGCGGCACGGCGCTCACGCTTTCAGGCATCGTCAGTGGCAGCTTCGGACTGAGCAAGGCCGGCACCGGCACACTGACCTTGTCGGCTGCCAACACCTACACCGGCGCCACCACGGTCAGCGGCGGGACGCTGGTCGTGAGCAATGCCAGCGGCCTGGGCACTACGGCGGGCGCCACCACGGTGGTCAGCGGCGCCACGCTGGACCTGCAGAACGTGGTGGTGGGCGCCGAGGCGATCACGCTGAATGGCGGCACGCTCAAGACCAGCACCGGCAGCAGCAGTCTCGCGGGCGCTGTCACGCTGGGTGCAGCCAGCAGCATTGACAGCTCAGGCACGGCACTGACCCTCACAGGTGGCATCACCAACGCCGGCTACCTCAGCACCTTCAGCGGTGCTGGCAGCACCTCGCTCAGCAGCACCAAGATCACCGGCACAGGCGGCCTGACCAAGACCGGTAGCGGCACGCTGACGCTGTCGGCCGCCGATGACTACAGCGGTGCCACCACCATCAGTGCCGGTACCGTCAAGGCCGGCAGCGCATCGGCCCTGGGCAGCAGTGCGGTGAGCGTGGCCATCGGCGCGGCGCTCGACCTCAACGGCCAGTCGATCAACAACAACCTGAGCATTGGCGGCACCGGCATCAGCAGCACCGGCGCCCTGCTCAACAGCAGTGGCAGCGCCGCTTCAGACAGCGGCACGGTGAGCATGTCGGCCGCCACATCGATCGGTGGCGGCGGGGACATCACGCTCAGTGGCGTGCTCAGTGGCGGCTACGCACTGACCAAGGTCGGCAGCGCCACGCTGACGCTCTCGGGCACCAATACCTACAACGGCGGCAGCACGGTCAGCGCTGGCACGCTCAAGGCCGGCAGCACGGCAGCCCTGGGCAGCGGTGCAGCGACGGTCAGCAGCGGCGGTGCGCTGGACCTCAATGGCAACGCGCCGTCGAATAACTTCACCATCAGCGGCAGCGGCGTGAGCAATGGCGGCGCGCTGATCAACAGCACCACGGGAACGGGAGGCACTGTGAGTGGCACGCTCGCGCTGGGTGCCATGAGTTCCATTGGTGGCTCTGGCAATCTGACGATTGCCGGTCAGGTAACAACCGGCAGCGGCAATGTCAACGGATTGGTTTTCGTCGGCGCCGGCGCCAAGACGTTAAGCAACAACACCAACGCCATCGGCACCATTGCTTCGGGTAGCGGTATCGGTGCGCTCAGCGTGAACGATGCTTCGGCACTGACGGCTGGCGCGCTCACGCTCAATGCAGTGGCCTACAGCGGCATCAACAGCAGCAATGCGGCGGTGAGTCTGACCAGCAGCGTTGCCAGCGGCACGGCACTGACCCTGGGCGCCATCAGCACCGGCACAGGTGACTTGACGCTGACCGGCAACACACTGAGCGCCTCAGCCAATTCCAGCGGGACCGGCGCGCTGACGATCAAACCCTACACAAGCGCTACCACCATCGGCCTCAATGGCGGCAGCGGCACGCTGAGCCTGAGCAGTGCCACGCTGGCGTATTTCACTGGCGCCAGTTGGTCGCGTTTTGCCATCGGCAGCAGTGCAGCCGGTGCGATAACGGTCAGCGGTAGCAACGCCTTCAACAATTCGCCGCTGGAACTCATCACCGGAGGCAACATCACGTTGAACGCCTCCTCGAACCTGACAACGAGCAGGGCCAATGGCTACCTGGCGCTGGAGGCGAGCGGCAATTTCATCAACAGTTCCGGCTCCACCGCGTTGCAAGCCACGGGTACGGGCGGTAGCTGGATGGTGTACAGCACGACGCCGGCATCCGATACCTTCGGTAGCCTGAACAGCACCCAGCAGGCGATCTGGGGCAAGACCGCCGGCAGCCTCAGCGCCACTGCGCTGAAGTCCGGCTATGCAGGCAACCGCTACGTGTTCAGCGCACCGGCCACGGTGGTAGTCACAGCCACTAACAAGTCCAAGACCTATGGCGACAGTTTGACCTTTGCCGCAGGTGACATTGCCTACAGCGGGCTGCCGCTGAGCAGCGCGGCGACCTATGGAAACCTGTATTTGAACTACAGCACGTCCGATGCACTGAGCACCTTGCCAACGGCCAGTTCCACCGGTGCGGCGGCCAGCGCAGCGGTGGTGCCGGGCGGCTACGCCATTATTCCCAGCGGCGCCGTCGCCTATACCGGCTTTGGCGTCAGCTACGTCAACGGCACACTCACAGTCAACGCCAAACCGGTCACACTCAGCGGCAGCCGCGTGTATGACGGCACGACAACCCTGGCTGGGTCCATTTATTCAGCTACCAATCTGGTCAACAGCGACACACTCTCGGTCGGCGGCAGCGCGACCGCCACCAGTCCCAACGTGGGCACCTACACGTCACCCAGCGGATTGACGCTATCCAACACCAATTACACGCTCACAGGGGGCAGCGCATCGGCTTCAATCACCGCAAAAACGCTGACGCTCAGCGGCCTGAACCTGACCGACCGTGCCTACAACGGCCTCAACACCGCCACCACCGTGCAGAGCTACGGCACCCTTTCGGGCAAGGTCGGCAATGACGTGGTCAGCGTGACCGGTGGAACCGTCGCCGCCTTTGGTGGTGTCGATGCTGGCAGCTATAGCGTAGGAGTGACGGGTCTTGCACTCTCCAACAGCAACTACCAGTTGGCCAGCAGCAGCGCCACCGACAGCGCGGTCAGCATCACTCGCAAGACCCTGACGGTGAGCAATTTCAACCTGAACGATCGTGTTTATGATGGCACCACCACGGCAACCACCTTGCAGGGCGGCACGCTGAGCGGCGTGGAGACGGTGAACAGCGTTTTGGATGCCGTCAGCCTTTCCAGCGGTACCGTCCCCGCTTTCACCAGCAAGAACGTCGGAACCTACAGTGTGACCGTGAGCGGCGTGTCGCTCACCGGCGGCAAGGCCAGCAATTACCAACTCGCCAGCAGCACCCTGACCGACAGCAGCGTGTCCATCACGCCCAAGACGCTCACCATCAGCGGCATCACGGCCACTGGCAAGGAATATGACGGCAATCGCACGGTCACAGTCAGCACGACAGGCGTTGACGCCACGGCGCTGCAGACCGGCGGCTTGATCGCAGGTGATGTGGTCAGCGTTTCAGCCACGGGTATCTTCAGCGACAAGAACGCAGCGGTGGGCAAAACCGTCACGCTCACGAGCAGCTACAGCGGCGCCGATGTTGGCAACTACAGCATCGTCGGCCAGGGTACTGCCCTGGCAACGATCAGCGCCAAGGCGCTCACGATTGGCGGCATCACTGCAGCCAACAAGACCTACGACGGCACGGCTGCTGCCACGGTCAGCAGCGCAGCGGCGACGAAGACCGGACTGCTCGCGGGGGATGTGGTGACGGTCGCCGCCACGGGAACTTTCGCAGACAGGAATGCGGGCAGCAAGACGGTGACCCTGAGCAGCAGCTATGGTGGCGCGGATGTCGGTAACTACAGCATCGCGGGGCAGGCCAGCACGACGGCGACGATCAGTCCGAAGGCCTTGACGGTGTCAGGCATTACTGCTGCCGACAAAACCTACGATGGCACGACCACCGCCACGGTCAGTACCGCTGCAGCGAACAAGGCTGGTCTGGTGTCCGTACTTGTCAGCGGTGTGAGTACGCCCGATGACGTGACCGTTTTGGCAACCGGGACCTTCAGCGACAAGAACGCGGGAGCGAACAAGGTGGTGGCGCTCGCCAGCACCTATGGCGGCGCGGATGTCGGCAACTACACGATCACCGGGCAGAGCAACGCGATTGCAACCATCAGCAAGGCGCCGCTCACCATCACGGGGATAACAGCAGCTGACAAGACCTACGATGGCACGACCTTGGCCACGGTCGATACGACGGGCGTGACGGCCGCCGTTCTGGTGACCGGTGGCAAGGTTGCCGGTGATGATGTGAGCGTCACGGCAACAGGTACGTTTAGCGGCAAGGACGTTGCCCTCGATGGCAACAACGCCGTCATCAGCAAGACCGTCACGCTGACCAGCAGCTACAGCGGTGCCGATGTCGGCAACTACACCATCACTGATCAGCCCAACACCACCGCGATGATCAATAAGGCAACGCTGACGGTCCGTGCTAACGACGACGCGAAGTACGTGACCATGGCTGATCCGACCTTCACAGCCAGCTATTCGGGGTTTGTGAATGGGGAGACTGCCGCAACAGCCGGCTTGACCGGGACACTCTCGGTGAGTCGTTCCAGCAGTGGCCCCGATGGCAATCCGTCCGGCAGCAGCGAGTTGGCGGGCACCTATAGCGGGGCGATCAGCGCGCTTGGCTTGTCTGCCAATAACTACGGCTTCAACTATGTTCCGGCAAACTTCACCATCGTTCCTGCGGGGATCTTGCTCGTCAAGGTCAATCCGGTATCGGCCGTTTATGGCAGCGCGCCGGTTTACAGCACCAATGGGGCCAGCGCTGGCGGCATTGCCGCCTCCTATTTGAAGGTGGCTGCAGGTTCCGGAACTTTGACCAGCGGCACCCTAGGAGTCTGGGCGCCAGAAGTTTTTCGACAAACGCGACTTTGACGATTGGCGATGCAAAGTCATCTGGGTTGTGGTGAGTGCGTCCATCAACACCTTTGTCGGTTGTGACGTGATGACTTTTGCACATGGCTCAAGCCGGCAGAATTGTGTTTTCCTGGTTTTCTTTGCCTCAACAGGCCTGCATGGCCCCCATTCTTCGCAGATTGAGCGCCATGCACACGAGCTTGAACTCGGCCCGTGTCTTTTGTAACCCCCTCATGCTGAATTGTCTGAACCCCAAGACGTTCTTGATCCAGCCGTTGGGTGGCTCAGCGATCCATTTGCGTTTGCGGTAGTCGGCTTTGCCTTGTTCAGTTTCGAACTTGGCGGCCATCGCCACCGTGTGCGGATAGCGCTGCGCATCCCTGGGTTTGGCCAGTACTTTGCCTTCACGACCCAAGGCAATAACCAGTTCCGTATCGGGCTGAGTCATTGCCAGTTCGGCCATCACCGCCTCACTGCGGTAGCCCGCATCGGCCAGTACCTGCGCAGCAGATGCGCCCGTGTGCTCTTTGACGGCCTTGAGCACCATGGGTAGTTGTTGTACGTCTGAACTCGTATTGACCACTTCGGCGGCCACGATGATGTGCGCCGCCTCGTCCACTGCGGTCTGCGCGTTATAGCTGTAGTCAAACCCGCCACCAGCACGCTTCATGATGCGCGCCTGCGGGTCGGTAAAACTGTCCTGGGCTTTGGGCGCAGGAACGCCGAAGTCGCGCTGGTAAGGTTTGCCCCCTTTGGGTTTGCCGTCTTTATCCTTGGGCTTGCGTTCATCGTCAGGAGCGCGCCCGCGCTGTGCGTCGCTTTGGCGTTGACGCTCTTCCAACCTGGCCTTGGCCGCTTCAATCGCAGCAAGACGTGCTTGCCTGCGTTCGATCTCGGCAGGAATGTCCAGATCGGGTTCGTTCTTCTCGGCTTCGTCGGTGCTGGCCGCCTTCTTCACCAGCGCCGTGATTTGCGCTCTGAGCTCAGCTTCTGCTGTCTGCATGCGCCCATAACTCATGGCCTTGTGGCGGCTGGCGTTGGCCTTGATCTTGGTGCCGTCCACGGCGATGGTGCCCAGCTTGACCAGCCCCATCTCGCGCGCCAGGCGCACGACCTGGACAAACAGGTCTGTGAACTCCTTGAGATGCAATGCACGGAAGTCCCGGATCGTGCGGTGGGCCGGAAAGTTGGCTGCACCCAGCACGCGAAAGGCTACGTCTTCATGCAGCTTCTTGGCAATCTTGCGTGAGCTGAAGACCCCGGTGGCATAAGCGTAGACCAGCACCTTGACCATCATGGCCGGGTGAAACGGTTGATTGCGTGACCCACCTCCTGCGTAGCGCACATGAAAGGCGCTCAGGTTCAGGCTGTCCACGGTGTCGCTGATGAAGTACGCCAAGTGGCCTTGGGGTAACCATTCCTGCAAGGCGCAGGGCAAAAGATACTGTTGATCGGGTTGGTAAGGTATGTAGCTGGTGCTCATCCCTAATTAACGCCTCACCTCACATCGCGTTGTTGGTGACAACCCTGGTTTCTGCCGCCCAGACTCCTAGTAGCGGCAGCGGGAGCGATCTCGGTGACAGGGACTGCCGCGACTTACACGACCGACACCGCGCTGACAGACGGGTCGCGAGTTGTGATCGATGGGCAGTTGCGTACCATCAGTTCGCTTGATACGAACAACAAAACGTTTGTGATTGACAGCGCCCTGTCCGGCCCTGTCTCTGGCGTACCCTTTGCGGCGGTCACTGCTTCAAACCTGGACAAGGCTTTCGCGTTGGGCGCTGGTGCTAGTTTGAGTACGGGCAAGATCGTCAATGTCGGGAGTACGTACGGCACGGTTACGGCGGATATCGCCGGTGCGCAGAACATTACGCTCAGTACGGCGCTGGGGTCAGCACTTTCATCCAATCCGACCTATTCAGTCAATACATTGATCCCAAGTGCCAGTTTCAACCACATCGAGATCACCAATGCAACCGCCACCATAGCGGGAACTGGATTGACCACCGGTGATCAGGCAACGGTTGTATTGGCGCCGCTGGCAGGTGCTTACAGCTCATCAACCAATTTGCGTGCGGGCAGCTATCTGCTGAATGTCGGCAATGGGTCCACGGCCGGGGCGAACTTCAGCAGTATGGTGGTCGTTGGCAATCTGACCGTCACGCCCAAAACGCTGACCATCGGCGGCATCACTACCAGTAGCAAGGAATATGATGGCAACAATGTGGCGACGGTCAGCACCGCTGTCGTGACGAAGTCCGGGTTGATTGACAGTGATGTGGTGGTTGTTTCGGCCTCAGGGGTGTTTAGCGACAAGCACGTTGCCCTTGACGGCAGCAACGCAGTCACCAGTAAAACCGTCACACTTACAAGCAGCTACAGCGGCGCCGATCTTGGTAACTACACCATCATCGGGCAACCTACGACGACCGCGACGATCACGCCCAAGGCATTGACGGTGTCGGGCATCACGGCTGCCAACAAGACCTATGACGGTACGACTGCGGCGACGGTCAATACCACAGGGGCTTTGTTTTCAGGTTTGGTTTCCGGGGACGACCTGAGCGTGACATCGACCGGCACATTTGGCACCAAGCTTGCTGCTGCAGGCAAGACAGTAACGCTAAGCAGCAGTTATGCAGGCACCGACAAAGCCAACTACACCATCTCCGACCAGACCAGCACTACGGCAACGATCACGCCTGCACCGCTGACCGTGACAGCCACGGCGGTCACCAAGACCTACGATGGAACCACCGGAACCAATGGCGCTAAACCCACGATCGGTACGCTTGTCAGCGGCGATGTCGTGAACGCTCCGGGTTCGGAGGTCTTTGCGGACAAGAACGCGGGCACCAGCAAGACAGTAAACGCCAGTGGTGTCTCCATTAAGGACGGCGGAGGTAGCGATGTTTCGGGCAGTTACAGTATTACCTATGTACCCAACACCAGCAGCACCATCGACAAGGCGGCGCTGACCATCACGGGCATCACGGCCAGCGACAAGATTTATGACGGCACGAACACGGCCACAGCAAATACGACGAACGTGAGCATGGGCGGGCTGATTACGAACGACGTGGTGAACGTCTCTGCAACCGGAACCTTCAGCGACAAGAACGTGGCCATTTCCAGCAACGTGGCTACCAGCAAGACCGTTACCCTCGCGAGCACCTACAGCGGTGCCGACGCTGGCAACTACAGCATCGCCGATCAGACCAGCACGACGGCGACGATCAGCAAAGCGACGCTTACCATCAGCAGTGTGAGCGCTGCCGACAAGGTCTATGACGGCAGCACAAGCGCCAACGTCACGGTCAGCGGCAGCGGCGTGATCGCCGGCGACACGGTGACCGTCAGCGGCAACGGCAATTTCCGTAATGCGGACAACTCGGCCAACGACAAGAACGTCGCGTACAGCAACAGCGTGGTCACCAGCAAACCGGTCAATGTGAGCGTTGCACTGAGTGGCACGGACGCTGGCAACTACAGCATTCCCAGCACGACCAGCACCACGGCAACGATTACGCAGCGACCGCTGGCGGTGACCTATGCTGGCGTGACCAAGGTCTATGACGGCACGACGGCGGCCACAGTCACCACCAGCGACGACCGTGTCGCCAACGACACCTTCACTATCAACCGCACAGCCGCCTTTGACAACACTGGCAGCACCGGCAAAAACGTTGGCATCGGCAAGACGGTGAATGTGAGCGGGGTCAGTTTGAGCAGCGGTGACGCCGCCAACTACAGCGTGTCTGCAACCGGCGGAACGGTGGCTGACATCACACCGGCACCGTTGACGATCACGGCGAGCACCGACAGCAAGACCTACGACGGCAGCACGGCATCGAGTGTTGCGCCGACGATTACCAGCGGAACGATTAAAACCGCTGCTGGCGACTCGATTACCGGCACACTGACGCAGACTTTTGATTCCAAGAACGCCAGCGCCAGCGGCGGCCGCATCCTGAGCGTCAGTCCTTACACCATCAATGACGGCAATAGCGGTAACAACTATGCCGTGACGCTGGCTACCGCGAGCGGCACCATCAACCAGGCGTCGCTCACGGTGACTGCCTTGCCCGACAGCCGGACTTACGACGGCACGGCCTACAGCGGCGGCGTTGGTGTTGCCTTTGGCGTTGTCTCCAATGGCGTGACTTCCCATACATTTGTCGGGGGCGAAGATGCCAGCAATCTGGCTGGCACCCTTGGCTATAGTGGAACCAGCCAGGGCGCTATCAACGCAGGCAGCTATGACATCACGCCGCAGGGCCTCACCAGCAACAACTATGCCCTGACTTTTGTCGGTGGCCAATTGGCCATCGGCGGAGCGAATCTGATCAGCGGCAGTCTCACCGGCACCACGAGCAAGGTTTACGACGGAACCAACGGGGCCACACTGAGCCCGAGCAACTACCTGCTCACAGGTTGGGTCGGCAGCGACAGCGCGACGGTGACCAAGACCAGCGGAACCTACACGACAACATCCGCAGGTGACAACAAGACGGTGACGGTGAGTCTTGCAAGCGGCGACTTCAGTGCCAGCCAGGGCACGGTTCTTCTCAATTACACGCTGCCAAGCTCGGTCAGCGGCGCGATCGGCAGCATTACAGCCAAGGCACTCACCATGAGCGGCCTGTCGGTGCCTGCAAGCAAGACCTATGACGGCAGTTTGGCCGCAGTCGTGACTGGCACGCCGACGCTGCAGAGCGCGATTGCGGCCGGCAGCGGCACGGCGATCGACGGCAAGCCTTACAGCGGCGATACCGTGGCCATCAGCGGCACAGCCACCGGAACCTACAACAGCAAAAATGTGGTGGGCGCAAGCAGCGTGGACTACAGCGGTCTGGCGCTCAACAACAGCAACTACAGCCTCACGCTGCAGAGCCCGTCGGCGGCCACCATCACGGCCAAGACCTTGACGGTGAGCGGCAGCAGCGCCGCCGGCAAAACCTATGACGGCAATACTGGTGCCACGATCACGGGCGGCACATTGGCCGGCTTTGTCGGTATCGAAACGGTGACGGCGAGCGCGACCGGAACCTTCGACAGCCAGAACGCTGGCAGCCGCAGCGCTACCGCTGCCTACACGCTGGCCGATGGCAGCGATGGCGGTCTGGCGTCCAACTACAGCCTTGCCAACAGCAGTGGCCTGGCGGCGACCATCAACCCGAAAGCCCTGTCGGTTAGCGCCAGCAGCGCTGCCGGCAAGCAATACGATGGCAATACCAATGCGGCCATCACCGTTGGCACGCTGTCGGGCTTTGTCAGCAGCGAAACTGTGACGGCGACGGCAAGCGGCACATTCGACAGCAAGGCCGTCGGCAGCCGCACGGCAACAGCAAGGTACACACTTGCCAATGGTACAAATTCGGGTCTGGCGGCCAACTACAGTTTGGCTGACACCACCGGTCTGTCTGCCACGATCAGCCCCAAGGCCCTGACCATTTCCGGCATCACGGTTAGCGACAAGGTCTATGACGGCCGGGTGACGGCGGATGTCAGTACAGCGGGCGTTACTTCTTCCGTGCTGCAGACCGGTGGCATGGTGGCTGGCGATGAGGTCACGGTTCTGGCCACGGGTAACTTCCGTGACGCAGGCAACACGAACAACGACAAGAACGTAGCCTTTAACGTGGCCTCCAACATCAGCGTGAGCAGTGGTGGCAGCGGCTATACCTCAGCCCCCACAGTGGCCATCAGTGGTGGCGGTGGCAGTGGGGCGACTGCAACCGCAGTTGTCGCAAACGGCGTGGTTACTGGCATCACCATCACCAATGCTGGCTCGGGCTACACCAGCACACCCACCATTACCCTGTCCGGAGGCAACGGAGTCGGAGCAACTGCTGCTGGGGCGCTCGCGGTAACCAGCAAGCCGGTGGCGCTGACGAGCAGCTATGGCGGTGCCGATGTCGGCAACTACACCATCACCGACCAGACCAGCAGCGCAGCCAAGATCACGCCCAAGACGATGACGATCTCGGGCATCAGCGCCGCCAACAAGATCTACAACGGCACCACCGCAGCGACCGTCAGTACCACTGGCGTGACGGCCACGGTGCTTGAAAGTGGTGGCATGGTTTCTGGCGATAACGTAACCGTCTCCGCTACCGGCCTGTTCGACAACAAGAACGTTGGCGACGCCAAGACGGTGAACCTGACGAGCAGCTATGGCGGCACAGACCGGGCCAACTACACCATCACCGACCAGGCCACCACCACCGCCAACATCACGCCCAAGGCACTGGCGATCACCGGTCTGGAGGTGACGATTACCGGCATCACTGCGGCCGACAAGGTTTACGACGGCACCCGTAACGCCACCGTCAGCACGCAGAATGTGGTCTATACCGGCCTAGTAACCGGCGACCAACTCACGGTGGCGGCCACCGGGCTGTTTGACACCAAGAACGTTGGCAGCGGCAAGACGGTGGCGCTGTCGAGCAGCTACACCGGCGCTGATGTCTTCAACTACAACATCACCGACCAGGCCACCACCACGGCCAGCATCACGCCCAAGTCCATGAGCGTCAGCGGCATCACCGCCGCCAGCAAGCCCTACGACGGCAATGCTGTTGCGTCAATCAGCACCGGCGGTGCCGCCTACAGCGGCTTGGTCAGTGGCGACTCGGTGAGCGTTTCGGCCAGCGGAAACTTCAGCGACAAGAACGTGGGTAGCGGCAAGACCGTCACGCTCGCCAGCACTTATGGCGGCGCCGATGTGGGCAACTACACCATTACTGGACAGGGGAGTACCAGCGCTGACATCACGCAAAAGTCGCTGACTATCAGTGGTATTGCGGCGGCCAGCAAGGTCTATGACGGCGGTACTGCGGCTACGGTCAGCACCGGCTCGGCCGCCTATGAAGGACTGGTCAGCGGCGATGCGCTGGCCGTATCCGCCAGTGGTACTTTCAACGACAAGAATGTGGGTGTTGGCAAGACCGTCGCACTGGTGAGCAGCTACAGCGGCGCTGATGTGGGCAACTACACCATCACTGATCAAAGCAGCACGAGCGCCGATGTAAGCCAGAAGGCGCTCAGTGTGAGCGGCATCACCGCAGACAGCAAAATCTATGACGCCAACCGCACGGCCAGGGCGAATACCGGCAGTGCCGTCTATACCGGGCTGGTAACGGGCGACAAGTTCGCCGTGTTTGCCACCGGGCTGTTCGACACCAAGAATGTCGGTGTGGGCAAGACGGTGACGCTCTCCAGCAGTTACAGCGGAATCGATGTCGGCAACTACAGCATTACCAATCAGACCAGCACCAGCGCTGACATCACGCCCAAGGGCGTGGTGGTCAGTGGCATCGTCAACATCGCTGGCATCACGGCGGCCAACAAGGTCTACGACGGTACCACCAGCGCCAGCGTCAGCACGCAAAACGCCACGTATGCTGGCCTGATCGCGGGTGATGACATGAAGGTCTCGGCTACCGGCACCTTCAGCGACAAGAATGTCGGCGTCGGCAAGACCGTGACGCTGCTGAGTAGTTACGACGGTGCCGATGCGGCCAACTACGTCATCAATGACCAGGCTTCGACCACGGCCAACATCACGCCCAAGCCCTTGATGGTCAGCGGCATCACGACGGGCAACAAGGTTTATGACGGCACGCGTAACGCTAGCGTTAGCACGCAAAATGTGATCTACGCCGGCCTGGTCAGCGGCGATACGCTAGCAGTCGCCGCCACCGGCCAGTTTGACAATAAGACCGTTGGCACGGGCAAGGCGGTGGCGCTGTCAAGCAGCTATAGCGGCGCTGATGTAGGTAACTACAGCATCACGAATCAGGCCAGCACCACGGCCAACGTGACCCCAAAGGCTTTGGTTATCAGTGGCATCACCGCTGCCAACAAGGTCTATGACGGCAGCACTACGGCTTCTGTGAGTACCGCCGGTGTGACCGAGGCCGGACTGGTGGCCGGAGATGTGGTCAACGTGGCAGCTATCGGAACCTTTAACGACAAGAACGTTGGTACCGGCAAGTCGGTAACGTTCACCAGCAGCTACAGCGGTGCTGATGTGGGAAATTACAACATCGCCAATCAGGCCAGCAGCACAGCCAATATTGCGTCCAAAGCCTTGACCTTGTCGGATGTGAGTGCCAGCAACAAGACCTATGACGGCTTGACCGATGCGAGCATCACACTTGGCAATCTGGTGGGATTGGTCAGTGGTGAGTCGATCGGGGTCTCGGGGGTGGGCAAGTTTGTCGATCCGAATGTCGGCATGGGCAAGACGGTCAACGTCAAGCTTGCTCTGGCCAATGGAGCTGGCGGTGGGTTGGCGAGCAACTACGTGGTATCAGACACATCGACCAAGGCCGACATTAACCCGGTGCCATCCACCGTGGCACCCTTGCCGCCGTCGGTTGCATCAGTGGTGATTCCACCGGTGTCAGTTCCAACGCCACCGGCTCCGGTAGCAGTGATTGCCAATACGTCAACTCCGGTTGACATTGCAAGCACGCCAGCTTCCACGCCAGTGGCGTCCGTGACCTCAAGCTCGACGTTGACTCCCACTCCGACTTCAACTTCAATACCGGCTGCTGCACCCACTGGCACTTCGATTGCGGTTGGAAGCAGTCCGGCCAGCGCCACCGGTAGCACCGCCGCCAGCACCGGCACAGTAGCGGCGCCAAGTACTGAAGCGCCAGCTACGACCAGCGTGGCGGTAACTCCTGCCGGGACGTCCACTGTTATGCCGACTGCAACCTCGGCTGCAACGCCCGCGACCGCAACGTCCAATGCAACGCCTGTTCCAGTGAACCTGAACAGCGCTGGCGATGCGCGCGTTTCTGCCTCAAGCGCAGAGAGTTCATCGAGCAGCGCGGCCAGCGGCAATGCTTCAGGCACTGGCGGCTTCATCAGTGTGCGCAGCTTCGACGCGACCACGGTGTCGACCGGCTCGGCCTTCAGTTTCACCTTGCCCAAGGACACCTTCCAGCACGCTGATGCACGCGCGACGGTGGCCCTGGAGGCCAGAATGGCCGATGGCAAGGCCTTGCCGATCTGGCTGAACTTTGACCCGGCCAGCGCTCGCTTTACCGGCAATGCGCCGCGGGGCGTACCGGAGATCGTAGTGCGCGTCATCGCGCGCGATGGCTCCGGCGGCGAAGCCTCAACCCAGGTGACCCTGCGCTTTAATGCGTCCAGTGAGGTGAGGTAGTGCGAGTGTCATCGCGATTCCGCTGGCCTAGCGAGCGATTGCGGGTCGGAGCCCGCAATGACAGCCCATTTGTTGTCATCCCGGGACTTAAGGAATTGTCATCCCGGACCTGATCCGGGATCCAGTGCTGCGCGGCGCATGGATTGCGGGTCGGGGCCCGCAATGACAGCCAGGGGTATGGATTGCCGCACTGCGCCCCTTACATCCCCTCAACGATCACAACCGTCCGATCCGCCGACAGCTTGCTTGTTTTCAGGATCTCCTGGTATTCATCGCACTGGTAGAAAGCCTCGGCCACTTCGACGGAAGCAAACTTGACCAGCACCATGCGGGTGGGTGACCACAGGGTGTCTTCCTTGACCGACAGTTTGCCGCCGCGCGCCAGGTATTCGCCACCGAATCGCTCGATCAGCGGTTTGGCTTTGAGCTTGTAGCTTTCGTACAGTTCCGGGTTGGTGAGTTTGGTATCGACGACCAGATATGCAGCCATGGTTTTCCCAGTATTTGGTTTGAATGATTCGCGCTGTGCGCGCCGCTTTCATTATTCACCAATTCGTCGGCGCCGAGCCTGTATGATTGCCGTCCGGCCCGCTGGGACGTTTACAGCTATACAAGGAGCAAGCATGAAATTCATTTCCCGTACATTGACCGGTCTGGCACTCGCCACGGGTCTGGTGTTGGCTGGTTCTGCACAGGCTGCAGAGAAGGTGAACATCGGCATCGTCACGGCACCGAACTTTGTCCACACCATTGCCGCCCTGAAGTTCAAGGAAGAACTCGACAAGGCTTTGCCGGGCAAGTACGACGTGATCATTCACCACTCGGCAGCTCTCGGTAGCGAGACCCAGGTGTTGCAACAACTGCAACTCGGCACGGTGCAGATGAGCGTGTGCACCACCGGCCCGGTGGAAGCTTTTGTTCCCGAAGTCAAGGCGCTGGAAATGCCTTTCCTGTTCAGCTCGTATGAAGCGACGGACAAGGTGCTCGACGGCCCGATCGGCCAGGACCTGCTCAAGCGCTTCGAGAAGGTCGGTCTGGTCGGCCTGCATTTCCTCGACAACGGTTTTCGCAATGTGACCAACTCCAAGCGCGCGGTGAACGGTCCTGCCGATCTGCAAGGCCTGAAGATCCGCACCATGGAGTCTCCCACCCACCTGGCGATCTGGCGCGCAATTGGCGCCAACCCGACACCGATGGCCTGGCCCATCACCACGCAGCTGCAACAAGGCGTGCTCGATGGTCAGGAAAATCCGATCTCCGTGATTTCCGCCGGCAAGCTCAACGAAGCCGGTCAGAAGTACCTGACCATGAGCCGCCACGTTTATTCGGCGCTGGTGTTTGTTGGCAGCAAGGCCTTCATGGACAAATTGCCGGCGGCTGATCGCAAGGCTTTCATGGATGCGTCCCAGGTTGCATCGATTGCCGGACGGCGCTATGTGCGTGATAACGAAGCGGCCCAACTCGCCGCCCTGAAGACCGCCGGCATGCAGGTGGTTGACGTGCCGGATCTGGCGGCCTTCCGTGCCAAGACCGAGCCAGTCTATGCGACCTTGAGTGGCGACACCAAGAAGATCGTTGACGACATTCGCAAGACTCTGAAGTAAGCGCACCACCCATGGGAATGAGTCACCGGTTGATGTCGCTCAGCGAGCAGGTTAACGGCCTGGTCGAGAAGTTGTTGCTGGTGGCCGGCGTGGCCATTTCAATCATCCTGTTTGCGCAGGTGCTGGCACGCTACCTCGGACATTCGCTTAGCTGGTCGGAAGAGTTGGGTCGCTACCTGCTGGTGGCGACCACTTTTCTCGGCGCAACGGTGGCTTACAAGCGCGCCCATTTCATCGGTCTGGCCGGCTTTGGCGCGCGCTTTGGCCTGCTGTTTGAGCAGGTCGTATTGCGGGGGCTGCAGATTCTGAATCTGGGTTGCTTCGGCCTGATCACCTGGTACGGCACCAAGTACACCTTCAATGCCTGGGAGCAGACCTCGACAGCCGTGCAGATGCCGATGTCGATCCCGATCTCGGTCGTGCCCTTGTCGGGTGCGATCTTTCTGCTGCACATTCTGGCCGACATGAGCAAGCGCAAGCAGGAGGTCGCATGATCATCATCCTGCAGTTCGCCCTGATGTTTTTGCTGATGGCGCTGGGCTTGCCGATTGCGCTGTCGATCGGCTTGCCGGCCATTGGCCTGATCGTGACACCCGGTGTTTTTCCGGACACCGTTGCCATTTCCGCACTCGGCCAGACCATCGTGCAGCAACTGTTTTCCGGTGTTGATTCGTTCGATCTGCTGGCCGTGCCGCTGTTCATGATCGCCGGCTCCATCATGGAAGTCGGCGGTATTTCTCGCCGCCTGATTGATTTTTGCAACAGCCTGGTGGGCTGGGCGCCGGGTGGGCTGGCGGCGGCGGCCATCGTCGCTTCGATGATCATTGCCGGCATTTCCGGTTCGGCAGCGGCCGATACCGCCGCCATCGGTGGCGTCGTGATTCCGGCCATGATTCGCCAGGGTTACCCGCCAGCGTTTGCCGCTGCCGTGGTGGCAGCCGGCGGCTCCATCGGCATCATCATTCCGCCTTCGATTCCGATGGTCATCTTTGGCTTCATGACCAACATCTCGATCTCGCAACTGTTTGCTGGCGGCATGTTGGTCGGTGTGTTGCTCGGGATGTCTTTTCTGATTGTTGCGGTCTGGATTTCCTGGCGCAAGGGTTACGGCGTGCGCGAGCCTTTTAGCTGGAAGAATGTGCTTCTGACCGGCAAGGCAGCGTTCTGGTCGATGGGCGCACCGATTGTGGTCCTCGGCGGCATTCTGAGCGGCATTGTGACCGTGACCGAAGCGGCTGCGCTGGCGGTGTTCTATGCCTTGCTGGTCGGTACCGTGATCAACCGTGAACTGCCCTGGAAGGAGTTGCCCGGTCTCATCATGCGCTCGCAGGTGGCAGCCGGTGGCATTCTGTTCATCATTGCCATGGCCAAGATTTTTGGCTGGCTGCTGGCGATGCAGCAGGGCGCGCGCCTGCTCGATGTCTTTGTCAATTCGCTCTCGCTGCCGCCAACGGGTCTGCTGCTGTTGGTGATGGCCTTGCTGCTGGTGGTGGGCTGCGTTATGGAGACAACGGCGGCGCTGCTTTTGCTGGTGCCGGTGCTGGCCTTGCTGACACCACAGATGCAGGTTGACCCGGTTCAGTTCGGTGTGCTGGTGGTGGTGAACCTGGCCATTGGCATGCTGACGCCGCCGGTGGGCATCTGCCTGTTTGTGGCGTGCGGCATTGCCGGCATCTCACTCGGGAAGATTTCGCGCGCCGTCATGCCGTTGGTGATTGTGGCGATGATCGACTTGATGATTGCCGCGCTGTGGCCGCCGCTGACCATGTGGTTGCCGACGCTGTTCTATCGCTAGTTGGAATCAGTTCGCGGCGCGATCGTTGGGGCCGGCGCATTCGGGCGGTTCACCGTAACCGGCCGATCGCACTTCTTTTTCGAGTGAAAGTTCTACCTGGAACCACTTGCAGTCGTGGGTCTCGTAGCGGTAGTTCCAGACCATGCCTCGTGCGCGCCCGAGCAGGCTCACTTCGCTCGGACGACCCAGTAGCATGAGTACATCGTTTTGCGCCATGCCGGCGTCGATGCGCATGAAGTTCTGCTCCGTCAACACCTGCTCCGCGCGGCTGGCCCGGCCGGCTGCATCGAAATAGACAAACCAGGTATGTCGGCCATAGGGCCCGCGCGGAAATTCCAGGCGGCTGCCGCCCTCTGTCAATCGGTCCTGATCCGGTTGGCCCATCTGTGTGATCACCGCTGCACGCGCCATCCCGCTCAAGGCCGCCGGTGGCGCGTAGCCGCTGCAGGCCGACAGCAACAGGCACAGCAGGATTCGGTATGAAAGACGAGGAGGCATGGTTGGGCTATTCTAGGCACATGTGGGTGCGTGAAGCGGCAGATCGGCCGTGCGCGCAGTTTGTCCGATGCTGCTGCAGTGTGTCGCTCGCGACTGGTCAGCAGGAGGGGTGAGTGCGTACAGTAGCGTCATGGAAACTCCAGCAGCACAGAAAGCCGATATGACCATGGAACCAAGCAAGCAGGACGGCAGCAGCCGCTGGACCCGCATTTCGAGCGCCGCACTGCGGGCCTATCACGCCTACGCTGGCTGGCTGGTGGGCATCAGCTGGTGGCGCTTTGTTGGCTTGTCACTGCTGCTGTTGGTGGCCATGGGCATTCTTCATGACATACCGCCTTTGAGCTGGACCTACTCTGAAACGGTGATTACCGGCAGCGCGCATTCAGGCAAGGTGGTGCACGTGAACAAACCTGCGGCGGGCAAAAAATATTCGGCCGATGGTGTTGATATTTCTATCGATGAGCGCGGGGTTCATATCAGCACGCGCGGTGCAGCACCGGCGCCGGCCGCTTCAGCCGCTTCCGCGCCGGCGGCACCGGCCTCGACCTCGGGTGTGTCGATCAGTTTGCCGCCGGGCGCCGATGCCCAGACCGTGAAGGACGCGGTGGAAGAGGCGCGCCGCGAATTGCTCGACGCGCTGGAAGAGGCGCGCCAGGAGGCGCAGGACGCTGCTGAGGCCGCTGCGGATGCGCAGCATCCGCGTGTCGTCCGGCACACGTTTGGTGAACCCCTGATGCCCTTGACGATGTGGTTCATTCTTTTTTCCATCATCGTCAAACTCAGCTACAAGGGCAAGGTACAGGCCGAGGCGAAGGCGGCGCAGGCGACCGAAGTAGCCGAATCAGAGTCTTTGAAACGCCAGGTGATCGAGGCGCGCATGGCAGCTATGCAGGCCCAGGTTGAACCACACTTCCTGTTCAACACACTGGCGAGCATTGAGCATCTGATCGAGACCGACCCGGCGCGCGCCGGCAAGATGCAAAGAAACCTGATTGCCCTGCTGCGCGCCACCATGCCTACCATGCGCGAAGCCAATGCGCAGAGCACGCGCGATCTGGGGCGCGAGTTGGCTGTTATCCGACCCTACCTCGAAATTCTCAAAGTGCGCATGGAGGAACGCCTGCAAACGGAACTGGACGTCAGCGACGGTTTGCTCTCAGCCGAATTCCCGCCCATGATGCTGCAAAGCCTGGTTGAGAACGCCATCAAGCACGGGCTCGAACCCAAGGCTGAAGGCGGTCTGCTTCGTGTCAGTGCCGAGATCGTGCATGGCAAACTGGCGGTAACCGTAGCCGATACCGGATTGGGTTTTGGCAAGGCCGCCACTGTCGGCACCGGCATCGGTTTGAGTAATATCCGGGAGCGGCTGGCGCTGTTGTATGGCAACAAGGCCAGCCTGACGGTGAGCGAAACCGATGGCGGGGGTACCTCGGTCACCATCACCGTGCCCTACGTGGCGCATACCGGTACGGAGGCTTGAGATGCCAACAGCCCTGATCGCCGATGACGAACGCCTGATGCGTGAGCAGTTGCGCGCGCGCCTGACCGAGGTCTGGCCCGAACTCCAGATCGTGGCCGAAGCGCGCAATGGGCAAGAGGCCGTTGACTTGACTGAACAACATCATCCGGATGTGGTGTTTCTCGACATCCGGATGCCGGTGCTCACCGGCGTCGATGCCGCACGGCAAATCGCGCAGTTGCCCACACACGATGAGGCCGACGGTTGGCCCGGTTGCGAGATTGTCTTCATCACTGCCTACGACCAGTATGCCGTGCAGGCCTTCGAGCAGGGCGTGGTCGACTATGTGCTCAAGCCGGCCGAGCGCGAACGATTGAAACTCACGGTTGAGCGCGTGCGCCAGCGCATGAGCGAACGCGCGCAGCACGAGGCCGATGCAGTCGGTGCCGTGCCTGCTGCGCCACTTGCAGCGCATACGCCGGCGATGCAGCAGCTGCTGCAACAGCTGGCAGCGCAAGTCAATCCGCAACGTCCAGCGCCACTGAAATGGATCCAGGCCACGGTGCGCCAGACGATCCAGATGATTGCGGTTGAAGATGTGCTGTTCTTCATTTCCGACGAGAAGTACACCCGGGTCCAGACCGCCAGCATGGAAGCCCTGATTCGCAAGCCGATCAAGGAGCTGGTGGAAGAAATTGACATGAACCTGTTCTGGCAAATCCATCGCTCGACTCTGGTCAACATCAAGGCCATTGCCGGCGTCAGCCGGGACGAGCGCGGAAGGCAGTTGGTCAGCGTGCGTGGCCACCCGGAGAAACTCGAAGTCAGCCGCAGTTATGCGGGTCTGTTCAAAGGCATGTAAACGCCTATCCGGTGCTTGATTGATACACATCAATAGATAGCGCAAGCGGGGGTGACTTATCACATGGTGGTGCTACTATTCATTCACCAAAATATTCGAGAGACATAAATCTCGTTTGCCCATTTGGGGTGAGTGTTATCCCGCTTACCTGTCTGTGGCCGGAGCGTGTTCGACCAAGCTGTGAGTTCATCCAGGGTGGGCCTTGAGATCAACCGATTACTCATGGACGCAGCACGATGAAAACCAAGACAGTCAAATTCCCCGGCATCCCCAACGTCATTCACGGCAACGGCGCAGTCGCCTATGTCATGAACAATGTCTGCGGAGGCGTCATCGGGTACCCGATTACACCCTCGACCGAGATCGCCGAAATCTACGAAGCCTTCCGGGCTGAAGGTGGCATCAATGTCTGGGGCAAGCACCCGTTCTTCTTCGGACCCGAAGGCGAGCACTCGGCGCAGAGCGGTGCGCTCGGCGCAGCGCTGACCGGCGGCCAGTTCATCTCCAACGCTTCGTCGAGTCAGGGCATTTTGTATGCGCTCGAATCGCATTACGTCACCGTTGGCAAGAAGGTCGGCGGCTTTGTGCTGCAGGTTGCTGCGCGCGTGGTCTCCAAACATTCGCTCAACGTGATGGCCGGGCATGACGATGTCTATGCGCTGATGTCGTCGGGCTACACCATTCTGTTCGGCGCCAACCCGCAGGAGGCCGCTGACCTGGCCGCGATCTCGTACCGAGTCGCGTCGCTCTCGCTGATCCCGGTGGCCAACGCCATGGACGGTTTTGCCACCAGCCACATGCTCAGTGAAGCGCTGATGCCCGAGCCCGAAATGCTGGCCGAGTTTCTGGGCGACCCGGCCGGTCGCATCAAGGCGCCGACGCTGGCGCAGGAGATGCTCTACGGTGCCAAGGGTCGTGTTGTTCAGTTGCAGCAATACCTGGCGCGCCAGCAAGCCAATCTGACGTCTGATCAACTGGGCAAACTGCAAGCCTTTCTCGACAAGAACGTCGCCAAGGTCGAGGCCGACAACGCCGGCAAACTGGTGGCCAAAACACTTGGCTGGCTGCCCGACGAGTTGCACGCACCATGGCAACGCCAGTGGCTCAACGCTTTCGAGAAGGGCACGCGCCAACTGGTGCCGGCGCTGGTCGATGTGAACAACCCGGGTCTCACCGGCGCGGTGCAGAACCAGCCCGATTTTCAAGCCGGTGCGGTTGACCACCGCACCCATTTTGCGAGTGCTGTGCCGGCCTTCGTGCGCCAGGCGATGGACGAATATGCCGCACTCACCGGGCGCCAGTACCAGCCGGTGCAGACCTTCATGTGCGATGACGCCGAGACCGTGATGGTCGGCCTGGGCTCGGTCACGGATGACGTCGAAGCCGTGGTGAGCTACCTGCGCGGCCAGGGCAAAAAAGTGGGCCTGGTGGCGATCAAGCAGTTGCAGCCGTTCCCGGAAGCTGACCTGGTAGCCGCGCTCAAAGGCAAGAAAGCGGTAACGGTGCTGGAGCGTTCTGATCAGACCGTGCTGACCAGTCTGGTGACGCAGGCGCTGTTCAAGGCGCGTGAGAATGTCAAAAAGGTTCGTCATGCCGGTATTCCGGCCCTGAAAGACAGCCCGCTGCTGACCACCGCCATCTTCGGCCTGGGTGGGCACGACCTGCAACCGCGTCACCTGATAGCGGCCTTCAAGAATATGGAAGACGGCAAACTGGTGCCGCTGATTTATCTGGGTTCGCAGTTCTTCTCGGACAGCGCGACACCGCGCGTGGCCGAACTGCTGCAGCGCCTCAAGGCCGCTTACCCCGAGACCGAACCGATGGCCTTGCAGACGCTGGCCAATCCGAAGCTGCTGCCCGATGCGGGCTTTCGCGTGCGCTTCCATTCGATCGGCGGTTACGGCACGATTGCCTCGGGCAAACTGCTGACTGACATCCTGGCCGGCGTGCTCAGCATGCATTCCAAGTCGGCGCCGAAGTACGGTTCCGAAAAGAGCGGGGCACCGACCAACTACTACATCACGCTGAGCCCGGAGCCGGTCAAGATTACCAACGCCGAGTTGGAAGACGTTGAGGTTGTGGTTGCACCGGATCACAAAGTTTTCAGCCACACCAATCCGTTGCTCGGGCTGGTGGCAGGCGGCACCTTCATCCTGCAATCGAATGCCAGCGCTGAAGAGGTCTGGCAGGAGTTGCCGGCCAAGGCGCGCCAGACCATTCGCGCGCAGAAGATCCGCTTCCTGATCGTCGATGCCTTTGCCGTTGCCAAGAAGCACGCGCCTACGCCGGAACTGGCCACACGCATGATGGGCATCGCCTTCATCGGCGCCGTCGCCGGGCACGTGCCGCAGGTTTCGGCCGGCGCCAGCGAAGAAGCGATTCTGGAAAAAGTGCGCCAACAGATTGACAAGAAATTCGGTGGCAAGGGCGGCGCCGTGACCGATGGCAATATGGCCGTGATCCGCGAAGGCATCGAAGCCACGCAGAAGGTTGATTACGAATCGAAGGCCTTTGTCCTGATGGACGCGAAACCGGCACCGATCCAGATCTACAGTGCCGCGCTTTCGGCAAACCAATGTCAAAGCGCAGGCCCGTCGGGTTGCGCCGGCATGTTCGATGCGCAGTACTACGAAGACATGGTTTTGAAGCCGTTCCGCGATGGCAGCATTGGCGAGGCACCGGTGCTTCCCGGTACCGGTTTGTTCATGCCCGCTGGCAGTGCCGGCGCCAAAGACAAGGGCTTGTTCCGCCGCACCGTTCCCGAGTTCAAGGCCGATTTGTGCACCGGCTGCATGGAGTGCGCGCTGGTTTGCCCGGACGCCGCCATTCCCAACGTGGTGCATGAGATTCACGAACTGCTGCTGGGCGGCATCAAGCAACTCGACATCACGCCAGCGCAGGCCGAGGCCATGCGCGGCCATGTCTTTGGATTGGCCGAAGCGGTGCGCGAAGCTTATCGCCAGAGCAAGGATGCACGCCCCTTCCACGAACTGGTGGCTGACGCCGCAAGCCATCTGGAAACCGACAACGTCGCGCTGCTGCGCCATTTCAACAAGTTGATTGAAGTGCTCGCGGTCTATCCGGTAGCGCGCACACGGCCCTTCTTCGACGCCATGGAAAAGGCCAGGGCCGGCAGCGGCGGACTGTTCGCCGTCAACGTCGATCCCTGGAAGTGCACGGGTTGCCTGGAGTGCATCGAGGTTTGCGGTCCCGCTGCGCTGGTGGCGCGCGAGCAGGACGCCGTTGTGCTGCAAACGCTGCAAGCGAAGTTTGATTTCATGGGCAAACTGCCCAATACGCCGGCGCGTTTTGTCGATGACGCGATCAAGCCCGAAGGCGAAGTCAAGCGCCTGCTGCTTGACCGCGCCAACTACTATTCCACCACCGGTGGTCACGGTGCCTGCCGTGGTTGCGGCGAGGTCACGGCGATCCGCCTGGTCATGGCCAGCAACCACGCCATCACGGCTAAGCGCCAGCACGATCATGTACGCGAACTGGAGAAAATGATTGCCGATCTGGGCGCCAAGCAGGCGGCACTGACCGGTGATGCCCAGCGCCAGCAACGCATTGGCGCGCTGATCAGCACGCTGGAGAAGCGCCTCTATCTGTTCGAGAGCGGACCCAGCGGCAACGGACCGGCCGGCGCTGTCGTCGCCAACTCCACCGGTTGCAGCAGCGTTTACGCTTCCACCTTCCCGTACAACTGCTACAACGACCCTTGGGTCAACAGCCTGTTCCAGGATGCGCAGCCGTTGGCCAAAGGTATCTTTGAAGGGATCGCGGCGCAAACGGTTGCCGATGTCAAGGCGCAGCGCCTGGCGCGGCTGGAACTCGCTGACGCCTATGACGCCAAGGTTCACGATCAGGATCTGCGCATGCTGTCGTGGGAGCAGTTCAGCGTGACTGAGTTGGGCCTGATGCCCACCGTGATCACGGTCGGCGGTGACGGCGCCACCTATGACATCGGCTTTGGCGCGCTGTCGCGCATTCTGATGAGCGGCACGCCGCTCAAGGTGCTGGTGCTCAACACCGGGGCCTATTCCAACACCGGCGGCCAGGCCTCGACTTCGAGCTTCATCGGCCAGGACTCGGACCTGGCGCGCTTTGGCAGCAGTGCCAGCGGCAAGCACGAGTCGCGCAAGGAACTCGGTTTGATCGCGGCTTTCCATTCCAATGTTTTCGTCTGCGCCACCAGCACCTCGCTGCAGGGGCACTTCCTGAAGAACACGATGGAATGCCTGAACTACACCGATGGCCCGGCGCTGCTCGACGTTTACACGCCGTGCCAGGGCGAGCATGGCATTGGGGACGCCGCATCGTCCGAGCGCTCGCGCCTGGCGGTGCAGAGTCGCATGAACCCGGTGTTTGTGCACGACCCGCGTCGCGGCACGACGCTGCACGACTGGTTCTCGCTCGAAGGCAACCCCGACATCGAGAAGACCTGGGCCAGCAGCACGCTCGAATACATCGACGACGCCGGCCAGATCAAACTGCTCAGCACGGCGCTGACGCCAGCGCACTTTGCCCTGGGTGAAATCCGCTTCAAGAAGCAATTCCACAAGCTGCCCGCTGACGATGTCAATGCGCTACCGGTGGAAGACTTTGTTGAATTGCCCAAGGCCGAGCGCGCCGGCAGGACCGCCTTCATCTGGTCTACCGATGCCAAGAAACGCCTGCAAAAAATTGCGGTCGGTGAGGCCATCGTGGCGCTGGTTGAAGAGCGCCGCAAGTACTGGCATCTGCTGCAGTACCTCGACGGTCAGCACGTGGCCAAGCTCGACGAAGACCATCGCCAGGGCATGCAGGCACTGCAGGCGCAGTACCTCGAATCCGTCACGCAGCGCGATACCTCGCTCGACTCCTTTGCCCGCGCCATGTCGGAGCTTGCCGCTTCGAGTAAGGCACCGGTCGGCGCAGCGCGCGTGATCCCGATCACCGCCGTTGCCGGCAGCCCGGCCGCAGCAGCCGGCGCCGCGACCGCGGTAGCCGATGCGCTGGTCACCTATGACGTGGCCGATCAAGTCAAGTGCACGGACTGCAAGACCTGCTATCAGGACTTGCCCGAGTTGTTCGAGAAGACGCGCATCGTGGTCGATGGCGTTTCGCGTGATGTGGCGCAGATGATTCCGGGTGCGCTCGACAAGGTCAAGGTCACGCCCGAACTCAAGGCCCGCATCAAGCGGGTGTCGGCCAACTGCGACGCGGAGATCATTCGATGAGCAGCATCAACCCATCCGCCGCCGGCGGCGACGAACTCAACCGCTATCTGAGTGCCAGCAGCACGCTGGAGGCAACGCGCACGCAACTCGAAGCGCTGGAACAGACCGAGGCCGTGGAGGCTTTTCACAGCCAGCTGGCGCTGTTGCGCCGACGCCTGCTCAATGAGCCGCAGGCCTTTCGCGACATGTTCATTGCCGATGGCAGCAATGCCATGGTCTGGGAGTTCAAGCAGGACGAATTGAGCGCTGAGTTCACCCGCACCTTCTGGAGCCTGCTGCTGCGCGACGATGACACCTCAAAGGTGCTGATGCGCTTTGTCTGGAACGTGCCGCTCGGGCTCAAGCGCAAGTTTGTACGCGCCATCGACAACCACCTGTCGGACCGCTACCCGATGTTCAAGGGCTTGTCGCAAGGCTGGCCGGCTGACAACGCGATCCCGCCTTACATGCGCGACGCGGTCGAGCGCTCCAAAGACTTTGGCCTGGTGAATCAGGGCTACCTCGGCTACATGAACCTGGGCTACAACGCGCGCGAGGTCGAACTCCTGGTCTGGCTGGAAGCGCTGCGCGACAAGCAGTGCGAAGACAAGCCCTGCGAAATCGGCGTGCACGTGGCCGGCAAGTTCGAGCCCAAGGGTGGCTGCCCGGTCAAGATTCATATTCCGGAGATGCTCGAACTGCTGGGCACCGGGCGCTTCCGCGAAGCGATGGAGCTGAT
>CAIWNX010000032.1 GCA_903914175.1 uncultured beta proteobacterium
CGCTGCCCAGCGGGTCTACAACCTCCTCCAGACCAGCCTGTGTCGGTTGCCAGAGGCTGACCGAGTCACCTCGCTTCCGACCAAGCCGTGGTCAGGCAAGACCCAGGTCCACCAGGCTCTGCGCCATGGCCGGAGCAGACTCCTCAACACCGATGAACTCCATCCCCAAGGCTATGCGCGTGCGCCGATTGTCGACGCCGATATAGAGCCCCAAATCCGGAACAATGGCGCGCGCAGTCGGATCAAAAATGCCGATCAGCCTTATCAAAAAGTTGGGGAGTTCGGACGTCGGAACCTTCTTTGCATGCACGCCGAGTTTGGCTTTGATGGGTCGCATCATGTCCAGAAACCATGCAGTGCCAGAGACCGCCAGGTAGCGCCATCCGCTGGGTTCGGTTGTTTCCAGCGCCAGACGCTGCATTTTGGCCACATCTCGCACATCCACTACGGGAAACGACAGGCGCGGACAACCGGGGTAATGGACGCAAATTCAACCCGCTATCAGAACAGAAAATAGCGCTGCGTCATCGGCAAGCTGGTCGCCGCTTCGCAGGTCAACAGTTGGCCGTCGGCACGCACGCTGTAGGTCTGGGCGTCGATCTCCATCTTGGGCAGATAGCTGTTGTGCACCATGTGCTGCTTGCGCACGCCGCGGATGTTGTGCACTGCGCTCAATGTCTTGGCCAGGCCGAAGCGTTGCCCGATGCCGGCGTTCAGACCGGCTTGTGAGACAAAGGTCAGCGAGCCGCGTGTCAGTGCGCCGCCGTAGGCGCCGAACATGGGGCGGTAATGCACCGGCTGCGGTGTCGGGATCGATGCGTTGGGGTCGCCCATCGCCGCCATTGCGATGAAGCCGCCTTTGAGGATCAGCGCTGGCTTGACACCGAAGAAGGCCGGCTTCCAGACCACCAGATCAGCCCACTTGCCGACTTCGATGCTTCCAACCTCGTGGCTGATGCCGTGCGCGATCGCCGGGTTGATGGTGTATTTCGCCACGTAGCGCTTGGCGCGGAAGTTGTCGTTGCGCGCGTTGTCTTCGCTGAGTTTGCCGCGCTGGCCCTTCATCTTGTGCGCGGTCTGCCAGGTGCGCAGAATTACTTCGCCGACGCGGCCCATCGCCTGGCTGTCGGACGAGAACATGCTGATCGCGCCCAGGTCGTGCAGCACGTCTTCGGCGGCGATGGTTTCCTTGCGGATGCGGCTCTCGGCAAAGGCCAGGTCTTCCGCAATGCCGGCGTCGAGGTGGTGGCAGACCATCAGCATGTCCACATGCTCGTCGAGCGTGTTGACGGTGTAGGGCATGGTCGGATTGGTCGAACTGGGCAAAAAGTTCGCCTCGCCGACCACGCGCAGGATGTCGGGCGCATGACCGCCACCGGCACCCTCGGTGTGGAAGGCGCACAGGCTGCGGCCCTTGGTCGCGGCAATGGTGTTCTCGACAAAGCCGGATTCGTTGAGCGTGTCGGAGTGGATCGCCACCTGCACGTCGTTGGCTTCGGCCACGTCCAGGCAGTTGCTGATCGCTGCCGGTGTTGTGCCCCAGTCCTCGTGCAGCTTCAAGCCGATGACGCCGGCATCGACCTGCTCTTGCAAGGCGGCCGGCAGACTGGCGTTGCCCTTGCCGAGAAAGCCCAGGTTCATCGGGAAGGCATCTGCCGCCTGCAGCATGCGCTCGATGTTCCAGGGCCCGGGCGTGCAGGTGGTGGCAAAGGTGCCGGTGGCAGGGCCCGTGCCGCCGCCCATCATGGTGGTCACGCCACTGGCCAGGGCTTCTTCGATCTGCTGCGGGCAGATGAAGTGGATGTGCGAATCGATGCCGCCGGCGGTGACGATGTTGCCCTCGCAACTGATGACCTCGGTGCCGGGGCCGATGATGATGTCAACGCCGCTTTGCACGTCCGGGTTGCCGGCCTTGCCGATGGCCACGATGCGCCCGCCCGCCAGACCAATGTCGGCCTTGACGATGCCCCAGTGGTCCAGGATCAGCGCATTGGTCATCACGCAATCCACCGCGCCTTCCGAGCGCATGCGCTGCGACTGTGCCATGCCGTCGCGTATCGTCTTGCCGCCGCCGAACTTGACTTCTTCGCCATAGCCGCCGGCACGCAGCGTGTAGTCTTGTTCGACTTCGATCAAGAGGTCGGTGTCGGCCAGGCGCACGCGGTCACCCACGGTGGGGCCAAAGATCTCGGCATAGGCCTGGCGGCCGATGGTCGCCATCAGAGTGCCCCCTGCGTCAAAGCGCGAAAGCCGTAGACAAAGCGGTCACCTGCGTAGTCCACCAGTTCCACCGTGCGTTGCTGCCCGGGCTCGAAGCGCACCGCTGCGCCTGAGGCAATGTTCAGGCGCATGCCGCGCGCGGCAGTGCGGTCAAAACTCAAAGCGCCGTTGGTCTCGGCAAAGTGGTAATGCGAGCCGACCTGGATCGGGCGTTCGGCGCTGTTTTGCACGACCAGGGTGATGGTGCGCCGAGCCGGGTTGAGCGCGTGGTCAGGGCCGTCGGTGATGATTTCGCCAGGGGTCATGGTGATAGGTGTCCTCTTGCTATGTGGCAGTGGTGAATGAGGAAATTGAAGGGGTCGCGATTCTCGTCATCGCGAGCGCAGTGTGGCGATCCATGGTGGCGCGACACGCGCGGCATGGATTGCGGGTCGGGCCCGCAATGACAATTCAAGTTTGTCATCCCGGACGTGATCCGGGATCCATGTCTTTTGGCAATCGCGGGAATAGGAGCCCATGCTTGTTCCGGCTTCGTCAGACGATGGGCTGGTGCACGGTGACGAGCTTGGTGCCGTCGGGGAAGGTGGCTTCGACCTGGATGTCGGGGATCATTTCTGCGATGCCGTCCATCACGTCGGCGCGGGTCAGGATGGTGCGGCCCAGGCTCATGAGTTGCGCCACGCTCTTGCCGTCGCGCGCGCCTTCCATCACGGCGGCGCTGATAAGGGCCAGTGCTTCGGGGTAATTGAGCTTCAAGCCGCGCGCCTGGCGCCGCTCGGCCAGCAGGGCGGCGGTGAAGATCAGCAGCTTGTCTTTTTCGCGGGGTGTGAGTTCCATGCCAGTCACCATGCAATTGCCGTGCCGTGGCATGAAACGTGCACCACAACGGTGTGACTTCCGACGCCAATCCCCCATCTCCATCTGACGCATGGCAGCGCATCACGCTGGTCCGGCGTGATTACAACGCCTGGGTCGCGAGCGAAACCATGGAGGACTACGCGCTGCGCTTTGCGCCGCAACGCTTTCGCAAGTGGTCGGAGTGGCGCGTCGCCAACACCGCTTTTGGCGCGGCATCGTTTCTGATTCTGGAAGCGGTTGGCGCCACGCTGCTGGTGCAATATGGCTTTGCCAACGCCTTCTGGGCCATTCTGGCCACCGGCCTGATCATCTTCCTGGCCGGCCTGCCGATCAGCATCTACGCCGCGCGCTACGGTGTGGACATGGACCTGCTCACGCGCGGCGCCGGTTTTGGCTACATCGGCTCGACCATCACCTCGCTGATCTACGCATCCTTCACCTTCATCTTCTTTGCGCTGGAGGCCGCGGTGATGGCCTACGCGCTGGAACTGGCACTCGGCATTCCGCCAAGCTGGGGCTATCTGGTCTGCGCGCTGGTCGTGATTCCGCTGGTCACGCACGGTGTCTCCGCCATCAGCCGCTTGCAGGTCTGGACGCAGCCGCTGTGGCTCTTGCTGCTGGTTGTTCCCTATGTCGCGGTGTTCATGCAAGATCCCGGTGCACTGGCCGGGGTGCTGCACTACAAAGGGGAACGCGGCAACACGGATGGTTTCTACCTGCCCCTGTTTGGTGCCGCACTCACGGTCGGCATTGCGCTGATGACGCAGATGGGCGAGCAGGCCGACTACCTGCGCTTCATGCCCGAGCGCACGCCGGCCAATCGCTGGCGCTGGTGGCTGGGTGTGCTGGTGGGCGGCCCGGGCTGGGTGGTGCCGGGCGTGCTCAAGATGCTCGGTGGCGCGCTGCTGGCCTATCTGGCCATCAGCCACGCCGTGCCGATTGACCGCGCGGTGGACCCGAACCAGATGTACCTGGCAGCCTACGAATACGTGTTCCCGCACTACGGCTGGGCGGTTGCCGCCACCGCCTTGCTGGTGGTGATCTCGCAGCTCAAGATCAACGTTACCAACGCCTACGCCGGCTCACTGGCCTGGTCCAACTTCTTCTCGCGCCTGACGCACAGCCACCCGGGGCGCGTGGTCTGGGTCGTCTTCAATACGCTGATCGCTTTCATGCTGATGGAGATGAATGTGTTTCAGGCGCTGGGCGATGTGCTCGGTCTCTACTCCAACATCGCCATCGCCTGGATGATGGCGGTGGTGGCAGACCTGGTCATCAACAAGCCGCTCGGTCTCTCGCCCAAAGGCATCGAGTTCAAGCGCGCGCATCTGTACGACATCAACCCGGTCGGGGTCGGCGCCATGACGCTGGCTTCCATCCTGTCGGTGACGGCGCATCTGGGTTTCTTAGGTGAACTGGCGCAGGCGTTTTCGGCGCTGATTGCGTTGGGCACAGCGTTCATCGCCGCGCCGCTGATTGCCTGGGCCACCCAAGGGAAGTACTACATTGCGCGTGCCTCCGCCATTGGCTGTCATCCCGGCGCAGGCCTGGATTCCGGCCTGCGCCGGAATGACAAGGTTTTGTGCGGAGTGTTCCCGAACGTTGGCCTCACCCGCTGCGTCATCTGCGAGCGCGAATACGAGGCACCCGACATGGCGCATTGCCCGGCCTACCAGGGCGCCATCTGTTCTCTGTGCTGCACACTCGATGCGCGCTGTGGCGACATGTGCAAGCCCCAAGCCAGTCTGTCGACGCAGTGGTCGGCCACGTTGCACTGGTTGCTGCCACGCCGGCTTTGGTCTTATCTGGACAACGGCCTGGGTTACTTCCTGTTGCTGATGCTGGTGATCGCGCCACTGCTGGCCAGCGTTTTTGGCCTGCTCTATCACCAGGAACTGCGCGCGCTGGCGCAGGCGGTTGGCGACATGGATTTGTTGTCGGCGCAGATGCTCGATACGTTGCGTCTGGCGCTGCGCTCGGGCTTTCTCAAAGCCTATCTGGCGCTGACCGTGATCGCCGGTCTGGTGGCCTGGTGGGTGGTGCTGGCGCACAAGAGCCGCCAGGTGGCGCAGGAAGAATCGAACCGGCAGACGCATTTGCTGATGCAGGAAATCGATTCGCACCGCCAGACCGATCAGGCCCTGCAAAGCGCACGCCGGGTGGCTGAGCAAGCGCGCCGTGCCGCCGATCAGGCGAACCAGGCCAAGAGCCGCTACATCAGCGCCATCAGCCACGAGTTGCGCACGCCGCTCAACAGCATCCTGGGTTACGCGCAACTGATGGGTGAAGACGCCTCGATTCCCGCGCACCGCAAGCAGGCGGTCAGCGTCATCAAGCGCGGCGGCGAGCACCTGCTCTCGCTGATCGAAGGCACGCTCGACATCGCGCACATCGAAAGCGGGCGCCTGACGCTGCTGCAAAAGCCAATGCAGTTTGCCGACTTCGTGCAGGAGATCGCCAGCCTGTTTGAGTTGGAGGCGCAAGCCAAGGGCCTGGCGTTTGAATACCACGAAGAAAACGCACTGCCGGCCGTGGTGCGCGCCGATGAGAAGCGTGTGCGCCAGATTCTGATCAACCTGCTGGGCAATGCCATCAAGTTCACGATGCAGGGCCGGGTCAGCCTGCGCATCCGCTATGCGCGCGAGATGGCCATCATCGCCATCGAAGACAGCGGGCCGGGTCTGTCGGCCGAGCAGCAGGCACGCATTTTTGAGCCCTTCACGCGCGGCGACACGGCCAGTGCGGTGACCCCCGGCTCAGGTCTCGGTCTGACGATTGCCAAAATGCTGACCGATCTGATGGGCGGCGAACTCAGTGTCACGAGCACACCGGGTGTCGGATCGGTCTTCAAGGTCAAGCTCTTTCTGCCGGAGGTGCACCGGGCCCCGGCTTCCTCCCGTGCTGCGACGGGTCGGCACCAGGTGGCCACGGTCACGCCGCGCCTGGCCTATGCCGGCGCGCGCCGGCTTGTTCTGGTGGTGGACAACGAAGAGGCGGATCGCGACCTGCTGGTCAATTTGCTGCAGCCGCTGGGCTTTAAGTTGCGCACGGCAGCCAGCGGCCACGACTGCCTGGACCTGCTCGCCAGTGGCTACCACCCGGACGTCATCCTGATGGACCTGGCCATGCCCGGCATTGACGGCTGGGAGACCATTCGCCGCCTGCGCAAAATCGAAGTGGAAACGATGCAGCCGAAGGCGCAAATCGCCATCGTCTCGGCCAACGCGTTTGACAAGGGGCTGGAGAACGACGTCGGCATCCCAACCGAGGACTTCATCCTCAAACCGCTGCGCCACTCCGAACTGCTGGACTGGCTGGAACGCCGCCTCGGCCTTGAATGGCTCAGCGCGGCCCCTATCGATGCGCCTGCCGTCACGGCGCAAGCTGCAGCCGTGTGTTACCCGCAGCGGCAGCAACTCGATGCGCTGCGTGAAGTGGTGAGCCTGGGCTATTACCGCGGCATCATGAACCAGCTCGATGCGATCGAAACAGCGCAACCCGCCAGCGCGGCCTTTGTGACCCGGTTGCGCGGCCTGGCCAAGCAGTTCCAGTTCGAGGCCATGGGCCAGCTATTGAGTGAAGCAGTCGATGAAACATAGCCCGCCGCCCAAGCCGCTGGACCTGACGCTGGACCGCGCCAACAGCGACGTCGTGCTGATCGTCGACGACGTTCCCGACAACCTCTCGGTGCTGCACGACGCGCTGGATGAATCGGGCTACACCGTGTTGCTGGCCACCAGCGGCGAAGCGGCCCTGGCGCGCGCGGCGCAGGCGCTGCCCGACATCGTGCTGCTCGACGCCATGATGCCCGGCATGGATGGCTTCGAAGTGGCACGGCGCCTGAAGGCGGCGCCGCTGACCGCGCACATCCCCATCATCTTTATGACGGGACTGACCGAGACCGAATACCTGGTGGCCGCGCTCGACGCTGGCGGTGTTGACTACGTCACGAAACCGATCAAGCCCAAGGAAGTGCTGGCCCGCATGCAGGTGCATCTGCA
>CAIWNX010000033.1 GCA_903914175.1 uncultured beta proteobacterium
CATGAGAGCCCCACGACGGCGCTCATTTTCGCGGCGCATGCGGCGCACATGGCGCTCATAGCTGCCGCTCTCAATCAGCGAAGCCAGCACGCGCTGCTCCAGCACTGGAGCATGACGGTCGGTCATTCGCTTGGCCTGGCGGAACACCGGAACCAGGTCGGGCGGGAGCACCAGATAGCCCAGCCGCAGTTGAGGGGACAATGTCTTGGAGAAGGTGCCGACATAGATCACGCGACCATCGCCATCAATCGATTGCAGCGCATCGATTGGGCGCTGTCCATAACGAAATTCTCCGTCATAGTCGTCCTCCACGATCCAGGCGTTTTGACGCCGCGCCCACTGCAGCAGTTCATGGCGCCGAGTGATCGGAAGAACTCCACCCAACGGGAACTGGTGTGATGGCGTCACATACACCAGCCGAGCGGTTTTGTCTTGAGGCAGACGGCTGGTATCAAGACCATGCCTGTCCACAGGTGTTGCCAGGCACCTTGCGCCCGTGGCCTGGAAGCAGCACCGTGCCATCAAGTAACCTGGGTCCTCGAAAACAAAGGCATCGTCGGCACTCAGTAGCAACCGGGCACACAAGTCAATGGCCTGTTGCGAACCGTGTACCACCAGTATTTGCTCGGCATTGCAAGCCAGACCCCGGGCACGCCGCAGATAGCCTTGTATTGCGCTGCGTAGTGACGGATCACCCTCGGGTGCGGCGTAGTACAGGCGGTGCTGCTGATGCAACAGCTCAGCTTGGTAGGCACGTCGCCAGGCCAAGGTTGGAAAGTCTCGATAGGCCACCGCACCGTACAGAAAGTCGAATCGAACTGGTTCGGCATGAGGCAATGCCGGCATACCGATTTCCTGGAGGCGGCACCCAAATTCGGACAAGGTTGGCGCAGACCTTGTGCCGTGAGTTGTTGGCAACTCGGATGTTGAAGTTGCCGTCAGTGACTTTGCTACTCGGGCCACCCGCCCCGCGGAAGTGGCCAAGTAACCTTCGGCTGCAAGTTGCTCGTAGGCGGCAGTGACCGTCGTTCGCGACACACCCAACTCGCTGGCAAGGCCTCGCGTGGACGGCGCCCGAGCGCCTGCTGGCAATGTGCCGTCCGAGATCTGCGCACGCAGCAGGTCATAGACATTGCGCCCTGCACCTGTTGCACCGCATTGGCAACTTTGCGTATGTTGAAACTGGACCATATTTATTTTGTAAAACTGGTTCTTCCAATTGTGCCGGTTGTGAGCCAAAGTAGCGACCATTCCGTTGTTTTTTCAGAGGCACACCATGTATATCCCAGCTCACTTTGCTGAAACACGACCTGAAGAATTGCACCGCATCATTCGCGAGCACCCACTTGGGATGCTGGTGACCCACGGCGATACCGGACTGGATGCCGACCACATTCCGTTTGAATTTGATGGCGGTACAGGGGCGCACGGTGCACTCATGGCGCATGTCGCCCGCGCCAATATGCTTTGGCAGCGTTGCCCAACAGGCACGCCGGTGATGGTCATGTTTCGCGGTGCAGAAGCCTACATCTCACCGAGCTGGTACCCCAGCAAGCATGAGACACATCGCCAGGTTCCGACCTGGAATTACGAAGTGGTGCATGCGTATGGCACGCTCACCGTGCATGACGATGAGCGCTTTGTGCGACGAGTTGTTGCGCAACTAACGCGACGGCACGAGGCCGCCGAATCCAAGCCCTGGAAGATGGGGGACTCAGAGCCCGAATTCATTAACAACATGCTGCGTAACATTGTGGGCATCGAGATCGCAATCACGTCGCTGGTAGGCAAGGCCAAGCTCAGCCAAAACAGGGAAGTGCGCGATCGTCTCAACGCCGCCGACACACTGGATGCGCGGGGACACACCGCAATCGCGCAGGCCATGCGCAACCCTGGATGAACGCCCTGCATCCGATCTGACCGGAGTCATTAGGGGCAGCGGGAAAGCTGCCGGTCGTGGAAGGCTCCTGACAGCCCTCATGAGACAGACAGTCAAAAATCCTGAGAGGCAGGTTACCCATTTCCACGACGATTTTCTACATCGGACACGGTGCCCGAAAGCTGACAATCAGCGGCGGAACGCGCGCCCTCAAGCGTTCGAACCGCCGCCAAAAAGTCGAAACTGGCGCTCGCCGGTGCGATAGAACTCACCAAGTGCAACGCCAGAACCGGGTGAGTCGGCAACGTCAAGCCTCTGTATCCTCTGCCATTTCCAGAGCGTCATCCACTTCTATGCCGAGATAGCGGACCGTACTTTCAACTTTGGCGTGGCCGAGCAAAAGCTGTACCGCGCGCAGGTTCTTGGTTCGACGATAGATTAGAGACGCCTTGGTGCGCCTCATGGAATGCGTTCCGTAGGAGGCGGGATCGAGTCCAGCCTGCCGCACCCAGTTATCCACGATTCGTGCGTACTGGCGGGTTCCCAGATGAGGCGAGTCATGGATCCGACTCGGGAACAGGAAGTCTTCAGCCCGCAGTTTGGCGTTTTTGATCCATGCGCTCACTGCCTCCCGCGTCGAC
>CAIWNX010000034.1 GCA_903914175.1 uncultured beta proteobacterium
CATCCCGGGCACCGCAGTTGTCATCCCGGGCACCGCAGTTGTCATCCCGGGCACCGTAGTTGTCATCCCGGGCACCGCAGTTGTCATCCCGGGCACCGCAGTTGTCATCCCGGGCACCGCAGTTGTCATCCCGGGCACCGCAGTTGTCATCCCGGGCTTGACCCGGGATCCAGTGCCGCGCGAACCATGGATGCCGGATCAGGTCCGGCATGACATGCAGCGCATGACAAGCGTCACACCTGCATGTTCATGATGTCGTGGTAGGCGGTTACCAGCTTGTTGCGCACCTGCACCGTGGCTTGCAGCGCGATGCTGGACTTCTGCGTGGCCAGCATCACGTCCGACAGGTTGACGCTGTCGTCACCGATGGCAAAGCGTTGGCCGAGCTTGCGCGAATCCTCTTGCAGTGTGTTGACCTGATCGAGCTGCGCCTTGAGCACCTGCGCAAAATCACCGCGCGCCGGCGCTGTCTGGCCGGCACTTGCGGCCGCCGCAGCAGCGGGTGCAGCGGCTCTTTGCATGCTCGATACGGCGCTGCGCATCTGCGCCGCCATGGCGGCAATCTGGCTGGTGTCGATTCCATTCATCTCAATTTCTCCGGCTCATCGGTCGATGCGGTGCGGCGTGGGCGCCCTCAGTTGATGTTGGCATCACGCTCGCAGGGTTTGCCCAAGCGCAGCAATTGCATCACGCTCAGACGCATGCAACGCCCGGCGATCGGGTCTTCCATGAGGCGACTCAAACTCGAATAACGCACACGCAGAAAACTTGAGCGCCGGTACAACTCGCGCGCCTTAATCAGCATCAAGTCTTCCAAAATAACCGGGTCGACCGGCAGCGCCAGCGGCATCTGCTGTTGGAAACCTGTCAATGATTTCATCACGTCACCTCGCTTGTTTTTGATTGCACAAGAAGACGCCTATAAGGTAGCACCGGCACTCCACTTCGAGCGCTGAATAAGCCATGCTTCTGGCGCTCTGTTCGAGCCTTCAGCGCTGTCAAGTTCCCGCAGAATTCCTCATCGATTCAACTACCTGACCCAACCGTGTCCTACCTTTGCCCTGTCCTGTGCCTTCGTGCCGCGCAAACCCATGGCCACTTCAACTGACGAAACCGCCGGCGGCTGGTCGGCCTTCTTCCAGAGCGCGCTGGCGCGCAATCTGGCGCTGGGCGCTGGCATGGCACTGGTGCTGGGCATCATGGCGGCGGTCTGGATGTGGAACCAGAAACCCGACTACCGCGTGCTGCTGGCCAATTACTCGGACCGCGATGGCGGTGCCATCCTCTCGGCCTTGCAGCAGATGAACGTGCCCTACCAGTTCGCCGACGGTGGCGGTGCGATTCTGGTGCCGGCCGAGCGCGTGCACGATGCGCGTCTCAAGCTCGCCAGTCAGGGCCTGCCCAAGGGCGGCAACGTCGGCTTTGAGCTGATGGAAAACCAGAAGCTCGGCGTCTCGCAGTTTCTCGAACAAGTCAATTTCCAGCGCGCCATGGAGGGTGAACTGGCACGCACCATCAATTCGATCTCGGTGGTGCAGTCGGTGCGCGTGCACTTGGCCATCCCCAAGCCCTCGGTTTTTGTGCGCGACAAGGAAAAACCCACCGCCTCGGTGCTGCTCAACCTGCACCCCGGGCGCA
The DNA here is from genome assembly GCA_903914175.1 of uncultured beta proteobacterium. Classification (GTDB taxonomy): domain Bacteria; phylum Pseudomonadota; class Gammaproteobacteria; order Burkholderiales; family Burkholderiaceae_C; genus Rhodoferax. The sequence goes on from CAIWNX010000034.1 coordinate 1,639, forward strand.
CCATCGACCGCCAGCAGGTCAGCGCCATCCTGCACCTGGTATCGAGCAGCGTGCCCGAGTTGACGGCACAGAATGTGACCGTGGTAGACCAGAACGGCAGCCTGCTCAGCAGCCCGGAGAACCAGTCCAACCGGCAGCAGATGGACCCGGCCCAGCTCAAATACGTGCAGGACCTGCAGGACAGCATCGTGCGGCGCATCGAATCGATTCTCACGCCGATGGTGGGCGCCGGCAACGTGCGCGCCGAAGCCAATGCCGAGCTTGACTTCTCGCGCGTGGAACAGGCGGCCGAGACCTACAAGCCCAACGCCACGCCCGACGCCAGCGCCATCCGCAGCCAGCGCATCAACGAGACCAGCGCCAGCGAACCGGCCAAGGTCGGCGGCATCCCGGGTGCGGCCTCAAACCAAGCCGCTTCGGCCCCTGCGCTGGCCGCTTCCGGCGCAGCAAACGGCAACCTGCAAAAGGACAACACCATCAACTACGAGGTGGACAAGACCATCCGCTACGTGCAGCAATCGAGTGGCACCATCAAGCGCCTGACGGTGGCAGTGTTGGTCAACCACAAGCGCGAGGTCGATGCGCAGGGCAAGGTGACGATGCGCGCCCTGAACGAGGATGAGAAGACGCAGATCAGCAATCTGGTCAAAGAGGCCATGGGCTTCAACAAGGAGCGCGGCGACTCGCTCAACGTCAGCAACAGCGTGTTCGCCGAAACGCCGCGCGAGATCATTCCCGAAGAGCCGTTCTGGAAGCCCTATGCCAACATCGGTACTGCCAAAATTACCGGCCAATACGCACTCTCGGCCGCGCTGCTGCTCTATCTGTTCTTTGGCGTGCTGCGCCCCTTGCTCAAGCGCGCCACCAGCGCACCGCCAGCGCGTGCGCCCACCAGCAGTTCGGTGGCGGAACGCAGCGAGCCCAGTAGCGGTTCCGCGCGTGCGTCAGCCAATACCGGCTACGCCGACAACCTGCAAAACGCGAAACAGATGGCGACGCAGGACCCCAAGGTGGTGGCCAATGTCGTGAAGAACTGGGTCAACAACAATGAGTGATGCGGGCGTTGAAAAAGCGGCGGTGCTGATGCTGGCCCTGGGCCAGGACGAAGCGGCTTCGGTCATGAAATACCTGGAGCCGCGCGAGGTCCAGAAACTGGGCACGGCGATGTCCACCATGAAGGCCGTGCCGGGCGAGACGCTGGAAGCGGTTCTGCGCGATTTCATCGACGAGACACAACGAAACACCTCCTTCGGCATTGACTCGGATGACTACATCCGCAGCGTGCTGACCAAGGCGCTCGGTGACGACAAGGCGGCCTCGCTGATCAACCGGATTCTGGTCACACGTGACGCCTCCGGTATCGAGAGCCTGAAGTGGATGGACGGCAAGGCGGTTGCCGATCTGATCCGCAACGAACACCCGCAGATCATCGCTACCATCCTGGTCCATCTGGAGCGCTACCACGCCAGCGAGGTGCTGTCCCAACTGACACAGCGAACGCGCGACGAGGTGATGCTGCGCATCGCCACCCTGGACGGCGTGCAGCCGGCCGCGCTCAATGAACTCGACGCGGTCCTGACCAAGCTGCTCACCGGCAACGACAACCTGCGCAAGAAGGCCATGGGCGGCGTGCGCACCACGGCCGAAATCATGAACTTCATGAATGGCGACGTCGAGACCTCGGTGATGGCGAACCTGAAGAATTTCGACCCGGAAATTGCGCAGCAGGTGATGGACCAGATGTTTGTGTTTGACAACATCCTGGACATCGAAGACCGCGACATCCAGATCGTTCTGCGCGAAGTGCCATCCGAGGCGCTGGTGTTGGCGCTGAAGGGATCGAAGGACGAACTCAAGGAGAAGATCTTCAAGAACATGTCGCAGCGTGCCGCCGATACGCTGCGCGAAGACCTGGAAGCCAAGGGGCCGGTGCGACTCTCCGAGGTTGAGAAGCAGCAAAAGGAAATCCTGCAAATCGTGCGCCGCCTGGCCGACGAAGGCCAGATCACACTGGGTGGCAGCGGAGACGACGCCTATGTCTGAAGTACCGGTCAGCAAGCCGCAGCCAAGCCCCTACCAGCGCTGGGAAATGTCGGCGCTGGGGGAGCGCCGCAGCAACCCATCGTCGACCAGTGCGTCGATCTCGAAGCTGGCGCAGGAGATGATGACAGCACGCGACGCCGGACACCAACAAGGCTATCAGGCCGGGTTGAAGCAGGGCCGCATCGACGGCCAGGCGCAGGGACTGGCGCAGGGTCTGGCCCAGAGCGAAGGCATGCTGGCTGCGCAGCAGGCGGCGTTGGCCGGACTGTGCCAGGGTTTTACGCAGCAGGCCGAACAGGCGCGCGAACAGATCGCGCAGCAGTTGCTGGCGCTGGCGCTGGACATGGCGCACGCGCTGCTCAAGAGCACGCTCGAACTGCAGCCGGAGCGGCTGCTGCCGGTGATCGATCACGCACTGCATAACCTGCCGTTGCTGCAGTTGCCGGCCACGCTGTACCTGCAGCCGCAGGACCTCGAACTGGTCAAGGCGGCGCAAGGCGAGCAACTCGCAGCCGCCGGTTGGCGCTTGCGTGCCGACGCGCAGCTGGCGCGCGGGGGCTGTCGCATCGAGACCCCAAGCAACGAAATCGACGCCACACTGGAGACGCGCTGGCGTCGGCTGCAACAGGCCTTTGGCCTGACGGAGCAATGCCTGAGTCCGCTGTGACGCCGCCGCCCGCGTCAGACTGGGCCCATTTTCTGCGCGCCTGCCAACAGCAGACGCGTCAAAGCGACACCGTGCACCAGTGTGGCCGCGTCAGCCGCGTGGCGGGGCTGGTGATGGAAGCCGTCGGTCTGAAACTCGCGGTCGGCAGTCCCTGCCATGTGCCGCTGCCCAACGGCTTTCGACTCGAGGCTGAAGTGGTCGGCTTCGACAAGGAGCGATTGTTCCTGATGCCCCTGGGCGACGTCGAAGGCGTGCAACCCGGCGCGCCGGTGGTGCCTACCATCGTGACCCGGCAAGCACCCAGCCTGCGGGGCACGCGCCAGCCGCCTACCGGCTCCGACCATGGACGAACCCTGCCAGTTGGCAACGCCCTGCTCGGGCGCGTGCTCGACGCCACCGGACGCCCCTTGGACCAGTTGGGCGCGCTGCAAGGCCACACGACCGCTGCGCTCAACGTGCAAACCGTCAACCCGCTGCTGCGCGAGCCAATATCGAGCGTGCTCGATGTCGGTGTGCGCGCCATCAACAGCCTGTTGACCGTAGGGCGTGGCCAGCGCATGGGGCTATTTGCCGGCTCCGGTGTGGGCAAGAGCGTGCTGCTGGGCATGATGGCACGCTACACGGCGGCCGATGTGGTGGTGGTCGGCTTGATCGGCGAGCGCGGGCGCGAGGTCAAGGAATTCATCGAACAGATTCTGGGTCAGAGTGGTCTGGCGCGCTCGGTGGTGGTGGCGGCACCGGCTGACAGCCCGCCGCTGCTGCGACTGCAGGGCGCCAGCTACGCCACCTTGATCGCCGAACATTTCCGGGATCAGGGCAAGAACGTGCTGCTGATCATGGACTCACTCACGCGCTTCGCCATGGCACAGCGCGAAATTGCCCTGGCCATCGGCGAGCCACCCGCCACCAAGGGCTATCCGCCATCGGTCTTCGCCAAGCTGCCGGCTTTGGTTGAGCGCGCCGGCAATGGACAGGCCGGCGGTGGCTCCATCACGGCCTTCTACACCGTGCTGACCGAAGGCGACGACCAACAGGATCCGATTGCCGACGCGGCCCGCGCCATTCTGGACGGCCACATTGTTCTGAGCCGGTCGCTGGCCGAGGCCGGGCACTACCCGGCCATCGACGTCGAGCAGTCCATCAGCCGCGCCATGCACGGCATCACCAGCGAGCCGCAGCAGCAACTCACGCGCCGGCTCAAACAACTGATGGCGAGCTACCAGCGCAACCGCGACCTGATCAATGTCGGCGCCTACCGCGCCGGCAGCGACCCCCAGATCGACATGGCGATTGCGATGCACGCGCGCATCGAGAAATTCCTGCAGCAAGACGTGCAGGAACGAGCCGGCATTGAGCAGAGTTTGAGGGAACTTTCCGCTCTGTTCAATTGATTGCCCAGGCCCTGCGGCCAACATAATTTCGCATGGCCAAACAAACCGTATTCGAAACCCTGATTGATCTGGCAAACCAGGAATCCAACGAGGCAGCCAAGCGCCTCGGACAGGCTGTTCAGGCCAGCGATCAGGCGCAGGAAAAACTCAATCTGCTGATCAACTATCAGCACGACTATGTGAAGCAATTGGGGCAGCGTTTGAGCACGGGTCTGAATGCGCAGGACCACCGCAATTTCCAGGAGTTCATCGCTGGGTTGGAGCGCGCCATCAGCCAGCAAACGCAAGTCTGGAAGGGCACTCAGCAAGCCGCTGCCCATGAACTTGAAATGTGGCGCGCCTGCGAGCGCAAGCGCCTTTCCTTCGAGACCCTGGAACAGCGCCAGACGCTCTCGGCGCTGCACCGCGAGGGCCGGCTCGAACAAAAGCAGACCGACGAACATGCGGCGCGAGCGCGCCGCACACTGCACTAGGCGGCCATGATTGCGCTCACCGTCTCCGCGCCGAACGCAACTGCCACGCCTCTCTCAGACAGCGCCGCCAGCAGCGCGCACAACGGTTTTTTGCCTTCGTTTGAGCAAATGCTCGGCAGCGAGTTGGCAGCCGCACCCGCTATCGCTATCGCTAACACTCCCGCCGTCAGCAGCGTCGCCAAACCCGCCAGCATGCGCATGCCCACTGCGTCCGACGAGCAAAGCGCTGAAAGCGCCAACAGTGCAAGGCCCGACATCCTGTCCTTGCTGCTGAGCATGGCTGCCTTGCCGCCGCCCAATGCCCCGCTGGCGCTGGCAGCAGCGCCGACCCCAACAACAGCCGCAGCGACTCCCACGGCAACGCCGACTGCGCAACCGCCCCAGACCGCAACTGCGAGCGCGACCAGCATCCAGACCGAATCGCCCGCAAAGCCTGCGCCCCAATCACTGCTGACCGGTGCAACAGCCGTCGCGCACCGCCTCGCCACGTCGGCGCGCGAAACCCCTTCACTGCCCGACGCACCGATACAGCCGCCGCCACAGCCGGCCCCAAGCGCGGGCCGCGCCGCAGCGCGGGTGTACCAACCCCAGGTGCGTGCGGCAGACGCCAGCGAGAGCCACGACCCGGCGAGCACTTCGCCCACCAGCGCGGAGTTGACCGAGATGCGCACGCGGCACGCAGCACCCGCGGCACTGTCAGCAATCGCCATGGCGACCACGCCCATCACCGCTGCGCCCGTTGCCGCCGCTTCCCTGAGCCAGGTCAACCAGTTGATTGCCCAGCCCTTCGCCAAGGCTGGCTGGGACGAAGCCATCAGCCAACGCGTGCTGTGGATGGCACAGGACAAGCTGCAAAGCGCCAGTCTGACCCTGAACCCGCCGCAGCTCGGCCCGGTGCAGGTTACGGTGCAAATCGAAAACCAGCAGGCCAGCGTGCAGTTTGTTGCTGCCAGCGTGCAGGTGCAGCAAGCTTTGCAGGACGCACTGCCGGTGCTGCGTGACATGTTCGGACAAGCCGGCCTCTCGCTCGGACAAGCCCACGTCAGCTCGCAACAGCAGCAGCGCAATCCCGCCGCCGCGCTGGCAAACCCTTTCATGACCCGAGCCGAAGACGCAACCGACCCGGCGCAGCCCAGCGCCAATGCAGGAACCCGTCAAACGCTCCCCATGCGACGCGGCCTGATCAACCTGTATGCCTGAGCACTTGCCAGACTTCTGAATACCTGACTGCAACCCAACCATGTCCACACCGGAAAATAAACCAGCGTCTGAGGCCAGCGATGCCAGCATTGAGACCGGCGCCAAGAAGCCGAAGAAGAAGCTCATTATTATTCTGACCCTGCTGCTGCTGATTGCTGGTGGCGCCGGCGCCGCCTGGATGCTGATCCCGCACAAGGCCGAAGGCAAGGACGCTGCCGCACGCAAGGCCGAATCCGCGCCGGTCGGGCCACCCGTTTTTGTCGTGATGGAACCCTTCACGGTCAACCTGCAACCCGACGGTCAGTTTTTGCAAGCCACGTTCACGCTGCAGATAGCCAATGCCGACGAGTCCGGCAGCATCAAGCTCTATATGCCACAGGTGCGCAGCCGACTGCTGCTGATGCTGTCCAACAAGACCGTGACCGAGCTCTCGACGGTGGAGGGCAAGACCAAGCTCAGCGCCGAGATCGCCAGCCTGATCGAGCAGCCGTTTGCCAGCGGCGTCAAGCCGGTCAAGATCAGCAACGTGTTCTTCACCTCATTTGTCATCCAGTAGCCATGACTGACAAGTTCCTGTCGCAAGATGAAGTTGACGCCCTGCTCAAAGGCGTCACCGGAGAGACCGACGAGCCCACTGCAGGGCTGGAGCCCGGCAGCGTTCGCTCGTATGACCTGGCGACGCAGGAACGCATTGTGCGTGGGCGCATGCCGACGCTCGAACTCATCAACGAACGCTTTGCCCGGCTGTTGCGCATTGGCCTGTTCAACTTTCTGCGCCGCAGTTCCGAAGTCACAGCCGGTGCCGTGCGCGTCACAAAATACAGTGAATTCATCCGCAATCTGGTAGTGCCGACCAATCTGAATCTGGTGCACATCAAGCCGTTGCGCGGCACCGCCCTTTTCGTCATCGACCCGGACCTGGTGTTTTTGCTGGTCGACAACTTCTTTGGCGGCGACGGGCGCTTTCAGACCCGGGTTGAGGGTCGCGACTTTACCCAGACCGAGCAACGCACCATTCAACGCATTCTGGCCATCGTCTTCGAGACCTACGCCAAATCCTGGGAGACGGTGTATCCGATTCAATTCGAGTACCTGCGCTCGGAGATGAACACCCAGTTTGCCAATATCGCAACGCCCAACGAAGTAGTGGTGGCGATCTCCTTCAGTCTGGAACTCGGCGCCGTCGGCGGCCAAATGCACGTCTGCATGCCGTATTCCATGATCGAGCCGATCAAGGACATCCTGACCAGCAGCCTGCAAGGCGAATCCTTGACCCTGGACCAGCGCTGGGTGCACATGATGAAGCAACAAATCAAGGACGCCGAGGTCGAGGCCGTGGCCAACCTGTGCCAGACGCCGTCAACGCTGCGCGGCGTCCTGAACATGAAGGTCGGCGACGTCATTGCGCTGACCCTGCCGGAGACCATTGAATTGAAAGTTGACGAGATTCCGATCCTGGAGTGCCGCTACGGACAACTCAATGGGTTGTACGCCCTGAGTGTCGAAAACATCATTCACAGTGCAGGCGATGGCCTGCAGAAAGCAAGCCATGACAGATGAACAGGATGCACAGGCGGTTGCGGATGACGACTGGGGCGCCGCGCTCAGCGAGCAAGCGCAGGGCGAGCAGACCGCGCTGGCGCAAAAGAATCACAGCGCCGAGGTTTTCAAGGAACTCTCCGATCACCCGATCAAGGGCACAACCAACCCGGATATTGATTTCATTCTGGACATCCCGGTGCAGTTGACAGTGGAGCTGGGCCGCACCAAGATCGCGATCAAAAATCTGCTGCAACTGGCGCAGGGCTCGGTCATCGAGTTGAACGGCCTGGCCGGCGAGCCGATGGATGTGCTGGTCAACGGCTGCTTGATCGCGCAAGGCGAGGTGGTGGTGGTCAACGAAAAATTTGGCATCCGCCTGACCGACATCACGAGCCCGGCCGAGCGCATCCGCAAGCTCAATCGATGATGGCCAACCTGTTGCAAGTCACCCTGACCCTGCTGCTGGTGCTGGCCAGCATCGCTGGCTTGGCCTGGTTTTTGCAGGCCGCACGCAAACGCCAGGGCGGCGCTGGGCAAACAATTCACATCGAGGCCACGGTTGCCGTCGGCACGCGAGAGCGCGTGGTGCTGATTGAAGTGGCGGGCCAATGGCTGCTGCTGGGCGTGGCGCCCGGGCGCGTCACCACGCTGGCGCAACTGGCGACACCCCCGCTGCGTCAAAGTGAAGGCTCAGTTGGCGCTGTCAGCCCCGGTTCCTGGCTTGCCACCTACATTGGAAAAGTCAATGGCCGCTAGTGACCCGCAACGCGAACGCTGGATCAGTGCGGCGCTGGTGCTGTTGATGCTGCTCCTGCTGCTGGCACCAGAAGCCCAGGCCCAGAGCCTGCCCGGCGTCAGTGTCAGCAAGGGTGCCAACGGCGCGCAGGTCTACAGCCTCAATCTGCAAATTCTGCTGCTGCTGACATCGCTGACCTTCCTGCCCGCTGTGCTGCTGATGATGACCAGCTTTACCCGCATCATCATCGTGCTGTCGCTGCTGCGCAGCGCCCTGGGCACGCAGGGCACGCCGCCCAATCAGGTGCTGGTCGGGCTGGCGCTGTTTCTGAGTCTGTTCGTGATGAGCCCGGTGCTCGACAAAATCTACACCGACGCCTACCAGCCTCTGGCAGAAAACCGGATCTCGACCACCGAGGCGCTGCAGATCGGCGCCAAGCCGCTGCAAGCCTTCATGCTCAAGCAGACGCGCCAGTCGGATCTGGCGCTGTTCGTGAAGATGTCGGGCACGCCGGCGCCGCAGGATGCCTCCGATGTTGCCTTCAAGGTGCTGGTGCCGGCCTTTGTCACCAGCGAGCTCAAGACCGCTTTCCAGATCGGCTTTGCGGTGTTCATCCCGTTCCTGATCATCGACATGGTGGTATCGAGCGTGCTGATGGCCATGGGCATGATGATGATGTCGCCAGCCATCGTCTCGCTGCCCTTCAAGCTCATGCTGTTCGTGCTGGTCGACGGCTGGCAGTTACTGCTGGGCTCGCTGGCCCAGAGTTTTGCCTGATGAGGTCCAGCACATGACACCTGAAGCCATCATGACGATGGGGCGCCAGGCGATTGAGGTCACGCTGCTGGTGGCCTCGCCGCTGTTGCTGGCGGCGCTGGTGATCGGGCTGGTGGTGAGCATCTTCCAGGCCGCCACCCAGATCAATGAAACCACCCTGTCCTTCATCCCCAAGCTGCTGGGCATCATCGGCACCTTGATCATTGCCGGGCCCTGGATGCTGACCGTGCTGGGCGACTACTTCCGGCTGGTTCTGACCAATATCCCGAACCTGACGCGCTAATGGTCGACTTCACCGACACCCAGTTGCTGGCCTGGGTCAGCGCCTTCATGTGGCCACTGACGCGCATCCTGGGCATTTTCAGCACGGCACCGGTGCTGGGTCACGCCAGCCTGCCGATACAGTCGCGCGTTGGTCTGGCGGTATTGCTGGCGATCCTGGTGGCGCCGGGCTTGCCGGCATCAACCGAGCAAGACATCCTGTCCTGGTACGGATTGCTGATTACCGTGCAACAGTTTCTGATCGGCGTTGCCATCGGCTTCGTCATGAGCCTGATTTTTACCGGCATCGAGTTGGCCGGCGAACTCGTCGGCATGACCATGGGTCTGGGCTTTGCCACCTTCTTTGATCCGCAATCGAAAGGCCGCTCCTCGGTCATCAGTCAATTCCTCTCCTTGCTGGCGCTGCTGCTCTTTCTGGCCGCTGACTTTCACCTGCTGCTGATCGAGACCCTGGTGCAGAGTTTTCGCACACTGCCGATCGAAGTCAATGCGCTGCACTGGAGCAGCATCCGGAACATCGCATTCTGGGGCGGACACATCTTCAGCATCGGTGTCCAGATCTCGCTACCGGTGGTCACCGCCCTGCTCATCACCAATCTGGCGCTGGGCATCCTGACCCGGGCCGCACCGCAGCTCAATCTATTTGGCATCGGCTTTCCCGTCACCATGAGCGTTGGCTTCCTGATGCTCGGCCTGTGCCTGCCCTATTGGTCGACCCCGATCATGCGTTTATTGCAAAGCGGTCTCGATCTGATCCGCTCGCTTAATTGATGTAGTCGAACAAGCTGAGATGGCTAATCTGGGCAAAGGTCTTCTGCGCCGCCTGTAGCGCAAATTGCTGGCGTGACAGATCGGACAGCGCCTTGTTGTAGTCCAGCGCCTGCAAGCCCGACAGCGTCTGTTCGTACTGCAACTTGCGGTCACTACCCAGATTGTCGAGCGCGTCGAGTTGCGCCAGCTGAGTGCCAACCATTGACTGCACCGTGCTGACACGGGAAAGCGTCTTGGCAAAACCGGCTCCTGCGTCTGTCAGCAGCGTTCCAAGCGGCGTGGCGGAACTGGCAGGGTTCTTCAACTTGGCGATGGCATCGCTGATCGGCTGGAAGAAGTCACTGCTCGTCAGCATCGTCGAGCCGCAAACATTGCTCGCCATGCTGCGCGAGCTGTCGACTTGCACCGATTGCTGGGAACTGGTGTCTCCCACGTAGCCAATGACGCCGCTGGTCGGATCGGCGGCGAAGGCGGGCGTGCCGCTTTGCAGACCGGCAAACAGATAGTGGCCGGCACCATCGGTGCTGTTGGCAAGCGAGAGCAACTGGTCGAGTTGGCCCTGCAACACGTTGGCAATGGCGGCGCGGTCCGTGTCTGAATAGGTGCCATTGCCGGCCGCGACGAGTTGCTCGTGCATGCCTTGCAAGGTATCGACCATGCTGGAGAGCGAGCCATCCATGACGCCGAGCGAATTCTTCAGATTGAGCCGGTTCTTGGCGTACTGGTCGTTGATCGATGACGACTGCTGCACTTCCAGCGCGCGCGCCGCGGCCACCGGGTCGTCCGATGGCGTCAGAACCTTGCGGCCGCAAGCCACTTGCTGCGCCGTGCGATCAAGCTGGGATTGCAGGTCAGTCAGGCGGGCACTGCCGCCGTCAAAAATTGTGCTGGTACTGATGCGCATGCGAATCTACCTGCTGGTTTACTGACTCATGGAGAGCAGACTGTCAAACATCTGCTTGGCCAGTTGCAAGACCTTTGCAGCGGCCTGATAGGCCTGCTGGTACTTGATCAGATTGGCCGCTTCTTCATCCAGGTTGACGCCCGAGACATCCTGCATGGCACGCTCGGCCTGCTTCTGGATCGTCGCGGCCGAGGTACTGGTGGCCTCCAACTGACGCGTCGTGCTGCCGATCTGGTTGACCAGCTTGGCATAGGCGCTCTGGTACGAGTCGGTGCCACCGCCCAGTGTCTTGTCGGTCTGCAAGGCAATCATCCGCAGGATATTGCTGTTGTCGCCATGGGAATTGGCGCTGGCTGCGGCGGCGATGTCGTTGGTGTTGCTGATGGCCAGCGTTAGCGAAGCGGCCACGCCGGCCGTTGGGCGGATCAGAAACTCGTCGCCTTCACTTGGGGTGCCACTGAGCGTGATGGAAAAACCTTCGCTGCTGCTGGCCGCCAGTGTTTCGCTTAAGGTGGCCGATGACTTGAGCAGGGTGTTGTCAGCGGTGCGTGTGAGGCGATACTGACCGCCCAGAAACTGGAGCCGATAGTCGCTGGTCGTGAGAAGGGAGGCATCGTCCAATTCAGCACCGATGGCGGCATTGCCCTGGTTGGCACTGCTGGCCACCGCACTCATGGCCGGCAGCGTGAAGAAGGCGCTGCCATGCGTCGCCGGGTCGGCCAGGGTATAGCCCTGCGCCTGCTGTGTGTTCATGGCGCTGGCCAGGCCCAGCGCAATGCGCCCGAGCGCGTTTTGCGCCGGCTCCAGCGTCTCGGTACGGAACGTCAGCAGTCCACCCAGGGAACCACCGGCCAGGCTGTCGGCTGACAGGATCGCCTTCGGGCCGGTCGTGTCATAAGCCACTTCAAGCCGGGTCGGATCGGTGCTGGAGGCCACGGTCTTGAGCGAGTGATACGTTGCACCGGTCACCAGCGGTTGCCCATTGCCGATGGAGACCGTGTATTTCCCACCCTGCTGCGACACCGTAACCTTGATTCTCTGGCTCAGCTCCAACAGCGCCTGCTCGCGCTGGTCGAGCAGGTCGTTGGCCGGTTTGCCGCTGGTAAGGCTTTGCGCGCGGTCAATCGCCTGGTTCAACGCGACCAGTTGCTGCGCCAACTGGTTGATCGTTTGCACGTTGTCACTGATCTGCAGATTGACACCCTGGCGAATGTCTTCGAGACGGCCTTGGATATCCTGAAAACGCGAAGTCAGGGCTTGGGCATTGGACAAGGCCGCTTGCCGCGCCGGCGCGTCAGCCGGAAAGGTCGACACTTCTTGCAGGCCGTTGAAAAAATCCTGCATGGCGGGCGACAGACCGGCATTCGGATCGGCCAGCATATTGTCGATCTGCTGGGCCTGCGTGTACTGGACGCCAAGTTCGCTGCTACCCGACTGCGCCGACACCAGTTGGCTGCCCAGATAATCGTTGTAGACGCGCCGAATTTCGGTGACTTGCGTGCCCTGCCCCAGGTAGCCAAAGCCCAGCGGCTGCGGCGTGCTGGCGGTCTGGATAACGCTTTGGCGGCTGTAACCGGGCGTGGAGACATTGGCGATGTTTTGCCCGGCCGTACTGACCCCGGCCTGCGCGGCAGCGAGGGCGGTTTGTCCAATGGTGAAGATGCTGGCCATGACGGTGGATTTTTTGCTTGCTTAATGTCTTTTACGGCAGCGGATTGAAAAGCTTGAGGGTCAGGCCGTCAGCGTGCGCCCGATAACCCGCGCGAGTTTGGCCGCGTAAGCCGGATCGGTGGCGTAGCCGGCTTGCTGCATACCCTGGGCGAATCCGGCCACGGTCTGGCCATTGGCGCGCACCTGCTGGTAGCGCGGGCTACGGCTAAGCATGCTGGCATAGTCGCCAAAGGCCTGTGCATAGGAGTCATAGGCGCGAAACCGGGCCAGCACTTTCTGCGCCACACCCTCTTTGTATTCGGTGGTGGCGACTTCAATCACCCTGCCCTTCCAGCTCGCACCGGCCTTCAAGCCAAACAGGTTGAAGCTCGGTGTGCCATCGGCCGCGACGATCTGCCGGCGCCCCCAGCCGCTCTCCAGTGCCGCCTGTCCCAGGATGAAGGAAACGGGCAAACCGGTCTGGCGCGCCGCGGTCTGCGCTGGCGCCGCCATCGCAGCACGAAAGTCCTTCACCAAAGACCGCGGCAAGGCCGGCGTCGGGCGTTGAACCGGCACTGCCGCGTTCGTCGGCGCTTCTTTTGGCAGCGCCGCGACGGCTGACACGGGCGCTGCCGTGGTCGATGCGTCCGAGGCGGTGGGCTGCGCCGGGGCTGGGGGCAGCGCCGGCGTCATCTGGCGCACCAGGAAATCGGCCAGACCGACACCCCGCTGCGCCATGGTTTGACTGAGCTGCTGGTCCAGCATGGCGGTGTAGAGCTTGCTGTCCGGACTGGAGAACGGCTCGCTGCTCATCGAGGCCTCGCGCATCGACTTGAGCATGGTGTTCAAAAACAAGGCTTCGAACTGGCGCGCTGAATCCTTCAGCGCCAGCGGCGACTTCTGCCGCGCCGACTGGCGCAGCCGGCCCAGCGCCTGCACGTCCATGGCCAGGTTGTTGCTGTTGTCGGCTGGGGTAAGGCTCATGATCAGCGAACTAAATAATTTCCAGCTCGGCGCGCAGCGCACCTGCGGCTTTCATGGCCTGCAGAATGGCCAGCAGGTCCTGCGGCGTCACGCCCATTGAATTGAGTGCCTTGACCACATCGCTCAGCAACGCAGCGCGCGGCAACAGCACGACCTGACCCGGTTCACTTTTTATTTCGATCTGGCTGGTCTTGACCTCGACCGTTTGCCCCTGGGAGAGCGCTGCCGGTTGGCTCACCGCGCTCGCGCTGCTGATGACAATCGACAGACTGCCGTGCGTCACGGCGCACGGGTCCAGCGTGACGGCCTGGTTCATGACGATAGAGCCGCTGCGGGCGTTGAGCACCACCTTGGCCGCCACCGGCGAGGCTTTGATCTCCAATGCTTCGAGTTCGCTGATAAAGCTGACGCGCGCGTCGTGCGGCAGCGGCGCACGCACCTGGATCACGCGACCATTTTGTGCAGCCGCGGTGCCCGCACCAAAGCGCTGGTTGACGACCTCGGCGACGCGCGTGGCAGCAATGAAGTCGCCTTCCCTGAGCTCAAGTGCCACGTAGTCACCTTGGCCCAGACTGGTGGCAACGGCGCGCTCAACGCTGGCGCCGCCAGCGATACGCCCGGCACTCAGATGGTTGACCTGGGCCTTGCCGCCATTGGCCGCGCCACCGGCACCGGCCACCACCACATTGCCCTGCGCCATGGCGTAGATCTGACCGTCAGCGCCCTTGAGCGGCGTCATCAGCAAGGTGCCGCCGCGCAGGCTCTTGGCGTTTCCGAGCGAGGAAACGGTGACGTCCAGCGTTTGCCCGGGCTGCGCGAAAGCGCCCATGCTGGCGGTCACCACGACGGCGGCCACATTCTTGGACTGCAGGTTGACGCCAACTGGCAGGTTCACGCCGAACTGCTGCAACATGTTGATGGTGCTCTGGGTCGTAAACGGCGTCTGGTCGCCAGTGCCGTCCAGCCCCACCACCAGACCGTAGCCAAGCAACTGGTTTTGCCGGATGCCCTGAATGCTGGCGAGTTCGCGCAGCCGTTCGGCCTGCACCGGGAGCGCGCAAAAACCCATCAAGCCGACCAACACCGCGGCAAGCATACGCATGGCCTGAGGCAAGCGGACATGGATTGCGGGTCGTGGCCCGCAATGAGGGGAAATGGAGCGCTGCATCATCCCGTCCATCACAGCGGCAGCAGGCTGTAGAAAAAGCGGTTCATCATGCTGGAGAGCTGCGAGGTGTCGATCTGGGTATTGGTGCGGTACTCGATGCGTGCATCGGCGACCTGGGTTGACAGCACGACATTGCCGGCGCCGATGGCGCTCAACGGCACGACGCCGGAGAAGCGGATGTACTCGGCGCCACGGTCCAGGCCGATCTGCTTTTCGCCACTGACCTGCAGATTGCCATTGGGCAACACCTCGGTCACCGTCACGCCCATGGTGCTGGAAAAGTTGTAACTCGCGCTGCCGGCCTCCTTGTTATCGGACTTGCTGCTCACGCTGCCATTGATGCTCAGCAGGCCACTGCTGCTGGCGGGCACACCGAGCAGCGTGCCGGTCTTGGCGTTGACGCTACCGGTTACCGCGCCGGTGGCGGCATTCTTCTTGTCGGCGGAAGTCTTTTCGCTGATCAGAATGGTCAGGGTGTCGCCAATCGCGCGCGCGCGCCGGTCCTCGAACAAAGGTTTGTAGGTGCTGGCCTGAAAGATGCTGCCATGCTCGCTCGGCGCAGACGTGCTGGCTTGCGGGCGCGCGCTGGTGGAGGCACCCACGATGGAGCTCGGTGCCACCGCAGTGCAGCCGGCCAGCAGCAGCGCAAGAAAAAACAGACTGAAAATTCGCGACACGATCGACTCCTGCAGACTCAGAGCTGCGCCAGTTTTTGCAGCATCTCGTTGGACGCCGTGACGGCCTTGCTGTTGATGTCATAGGCACGCTGCGTCTGGATCATGTTGACCATCTCCTCGACCACGTTGACGTTGGACGTTTCCACATAGCCTTGCGACAGAAAACCCAGACCGTTGCTGCCCGGCGCATTGACGGAAGGCGTGCCCGATGCACCGGTTTCAGCAAACAGGTTTTCGCCTTTGGCTTCAAGCCCTGCCGGGTTGATAAAGGACGCCAGTTGCAACTGGCCAACCTGCACCGGCGATGTGTTTCCGGGCTGCGTGACACTGACGATGCCATCGCGTCCGACGGTGATGGTTTGCGCATCGGCCGGCAGTGCGATGGCCGGCTGCACCAGATAGCCGCTGGCGGTCACCAACTGCCCCTGGCTATCGACCTGAAACGAGCCGTCGCGCGTATAGGCGGTGGTACCTTCGGGTGTCAACACCTGAAAGAATCCAGTGCCCTGGATCGCGACATCCTTGCTGTTGCTGGTCTGCTGCAGATTGCCCTGCGTGAACAGCCGCTCGGCGGCCACCGGGCGCACACCGGTACCGAGTTGCAGGCCCGAAGGCAACTGCGTCTGTTGCGAGGACGGCGCGCCGGGCTGGCGAATGGTCTGGTACAGCAAGTCTTCAAAGACAGCGCGCGAGCGCTTGAAGCCATTGGTGGCGACATTGGCCAGGTTGTTGGTGACAACGTCCATTTGCGTTTGCTGCGCTTCCAGGCCGGTCTTGGCGATCCAGAGTGAACGAATCATGCTATTTCTCTCTCATAAACTTGAATGAATATCGTCATTGCGGGCCCCGACCCGCAATCCATGGTGCAAAAGGCACTGGATCCCGGATCGAGTCCGGGATGACAAGGCGCTTGGCCGGGATGACAAAGTTTCTCTTTATGCGAATCATGATTGAAGGAAGACTCAGTTCAGACTCAGTATCTGGCTGGCCTTGCTGGCATTGCCTTCGGCGTTTTTCAGCAGGTTCATGTGCATGTCGAACTGGCGCCCGAGGCTGATCATGCGGACCATGGCGTCGACCACGTTGACGTTGCTGCCTTCGAGCGCGCCGCCGATCACCACCACGGACGGATCGGCCACTGCCGGTTTGCCATCGCGGCGACGAAACAAGCCATCGTCACCGCGCTGCAGGTCCTTGGCCGGCGGGTTCACCAACTTGAGCCGGCCCAGCACGGCGATCTCGGCCGGGGATGATCCGGGGGTCACCGTCGACAGCGTGCCGTCCTTGCCAACCAGCAGACTGGTGTCAGGCGGCACCGTCAGCGGCCCACTCTCGCCCAGAACCGTCAGGCCTTTCTCGGTCTGCAGAATACCGTTGGCATTGACCTTGAGCGCGCCAGAGCGGGTGTAGGCTTCCTTCCCATCGGCAGCCTGCACGGTGAACCAACCCGCACCCTGCAGCGCCAGGTCCAGGTCGCGCCCGGTCTGCTGGATCGGGCCCGGCGTGAAATCAGCGGCCACGCTGGCGTCCTGCACCTGCGTGCGTGTGGCCAGCGCCGCGCCGGTCACCGGCACCGCGCGAAAGGTATCGACCTGAGCGCGAAAACCGGTGGTGCTGGCGTTGGCCAGGTTGTTTGCCACCGTCGCCTGCTGCTCCATGACCTGGTGCGCGCCAGTCATCGCGGTGTAGATTAGGCGGTCCATGCTGTCAGGCTAGTTCAGGTTGATCAAATCATCATTGGCCAATATTGACCACCGTCTGCATGATCTGGTCCTGCTTCTTCACCATCTCAGCGGCGGCCTGAAAAACGCGCTGCGCTGAAATCATCTTGATCATTTCAGCGGTGAGATCGATATTGGCATCTTCGGTGGCCGACGCTTCGAGTGAACCCAGGCCACCCGCGCCAGCGGTATTGAGCGCAGCCGGGCCGGACGCGGAAGTCTCCATCCATTCATTGTTCTCGGTTGGCGTCAGGCCGTCAGCGTTCCTGAAACTGGCCAGGATGACCTGACCCATATTGATCGAGCGGCCGTTGCTGTAGCTGGCGGTAATGATGCCATCAACACCAATCTTGTAACCGGTCATCTGGCCGGGCGCGCTACCGTCCTGGTCCATGCTGGCAGCAAAACTGGTGCCGAACTGAACCGCACTGCTCATATCAAATGCCACGTTCCGCGTGCTGCTCACGGCAATCGAAGTGGCGGCAGCCGTTTTCGCGGAGGCCGTTGTCAAGACGCCGCTGCTGTCGAATTCCAACGCGCCCACCTTCGTGGCGGCAGCCGGCGCAACGACAGCCGGCGTCAGCGTGCCATCGACACTGGCGTACACATCCCAGTTGGTGGCATCGCGTTTGACATAGAAGGTCTGCACGTCGTGCGCGCCACCCGAAGCGTCGTACACCGTGGTGGTGGTGGAGTGCGTGTAGGTGGTCGGGTCACCGGGGACAAAAGGGGTGTCGGCAAGAACAATCGGATCCTTGCGCACATCGAGCGTGAGGTTCAGCGTCGCATTTTCAGTGGCTTTGGGCAGATAGGGGTCGGGATTAATTTTCAGTGCGACCGGCGCGCCCGTCATGATCTTGCCGTTGGTGTCCACCGTATAGCCCGAGAGCCGATCACCGGTCGAATTGACGATCCAACCGTCTTTGTCGAGCGAAAACTGACCATTGCGCGTGTAGCGTGCAATGCCGCTGCACTCGATCCGGAAAAAACCATTGCCATTGATGGCCATGTCCAGCGGATTGCTCGATGCCGTGATATTGCCCTGCGTGAAGCTCTGGCGTGTGCCGGCCTTGCTGGCGCCGATCGCACCGGACATGGAAGTTGCCAAAACGTCACTGAAATCCGAGCCCTTGAAGCCGGAAGTATTCGAGTTGGAGATGTTGTTGCCAATGACTTCCAAACGCATGGAAGCGGAGTGGATGCTGGCGGTGTCAATCTGGAATGCCATGGTGCTTGCTTTCTATAGGATTGAAAAAAAGATTCGGGGGCGGCGCTTCAGCGCACTTGCTTCACATCGGCCAGCGCAACATTGCCCAGCCCAGCGACACTGAGCGTGAGACCACCGGCGGCCATCGAGACGCTGTCAACACGACCGGCTGCCAAGGGTGTCGCAGTGACCGACTGACCGTTGTGCGAGGCCCTGATCTCAAAGCTGTAGCTGCCATCGCTGGCGGTGCTGCCGGCATCGGTGGAGCCGTCCCAGAAGATGTTTTGCACACCGGCGGGCTGGGCCCCGGCTGACAGGGTGCGCACCACGACTCCGGCGCTGTCCTTGACGGTGATGCTGACGCTGTCGGCAGACTGCGCAAAGTCCACGCCCATGGCGGCCTGGCCCTGCACCAGTTGCAGGCCCGAGCCGGCCACCAGCACATTGCGTCCCAGCAGATTGGACGCCTGCAGCGCCTGCGACGACTGCAAGGTGACGGCCAGCGACTGCATTGTGCTGTTGAGCTGATTGATGCCCGAGACCGTGTTCAACTGCGCGATCTGACTCGTCATCTGTGCGTTGTCCATCGGATTGGTCGGGTCCTGGTTCTGCATCTGGGTCACCAGCAGTTTGAGGAAATTGGTCTGCGCTTCGTTGACCGACTGGGTCGAGGCAGCGGTGGCACTGGCAGCCGTGCTGGTATTGGTGTTGTTGACGGCGGAGACGGTCATGGAAACTCCTTTTCTACAGACCCAGGGTCAGGGTTTTGAGCAGCATGGACTTGGCTGCATTCAGGGTGTCGGCATTGGTCTGGTAGGAACGTGAGGCCGACAACATGTTGACCATCTCCTCGACCACGTTGACGTTGGGCATGGCGACATAGCCTTTGTCGTTGGCCTGCGGATGCGCCGGGTTGTAGACGAGCTTGGGCGGCGTCTGGTCTTCCACCACCTTGTCCACTTTGACGCCGGTGGACAAAGTTCCTGCCACCGGAGCCGCCATGAACTGCACCTGCTTGGCACGGTACGGCTGGCCATCCGGGCCGCTGGTACTTTCGGCATTGGCAAGGTTGCTGGCAACCACGTTGAGGCGCTTGCTCTGCGCCGTCATGGCCGAGCCGGCGACGTTGAAAACATTGAGCAAGGACATTTGCGTCAAGCCTGCAGAACGGTCATCAGACCTTTGATCTGGGCATTGGCCAGCGTCACGCTGGCCTCGTACTGCAAGGCGTTCTCAGCGAAGGCGGCGCGCTCAACGTCGAGATCGACCGTGTTGCCGTCCATACTGTTCTGACTGGCCACGCGCATTTGGGTTTCTGGCTGCTGCATATTCCCGCCCAGCGCCAGATGCACCGGACTGGTTTGCGTCAACGCAACGGCGCCGGTTCCTGTCTTGAGCCTGGCCTGCAGAACTTGGGCGAAATTCAGGTCACGCGCCTTGTAGTTGGGCGTGTCGGCGTTGGCGATGTTGGACGCCAGCACTTGCTGGCGCTGGCTGCGCAGTCGCAGCGCGCTTTCATGAAACCCCAACGCCTGATCGAGTTTTCCGAGCATTCATTTCTCCTGGTCAAGACTTTGCACAGCAACATTCAAAATCGGGACGATGCGAACCTGCATGGAACTGAATCGTACGCAGAACCAGGCCAGATAAACGCTGGATAAGACCACTAAAAAACACTCACCTCAGGCAATTGCGCTGGGCCGCGAGACCGAATAAAAACTTACACTGGCAACGTGAAAAAATTACCAATCCACCTGCTGGCTGTGCTGGGTCTGTGCGGCAACGTCTGGGCCCAGACGCCGGGCCCGGCGCATGACCTAGCCGCCTTGAAGACGCAACTCGTGCAGTTCCTGCGCGCCGAGTCCGGCTTGGCCGAAGACGCGCCGATCCGCGTCGCGGCGCTGGAGCCCACACTGACACTGGCACACTGCCCGGCGCCGGTGTTCTCTCTGCCCAACAGCGCAGCACCCTTGCGCGGCAGCATCCGTGTTGGCGTTCGCTGCAGCGCGCCCCAGGTCTGGAACCTCTACGTCAGTGCCGTGATTCAGGATAAGCCGGCCGCTGCCAGCGCCAAACCCCGTCCGAGCCGCGCCATCACCCTGGTCAAGGCCGGTCAAACGGTCACCCTGCTGGCAGGCGGACCCGGCTTCAAAATCAGCCATGAGGGCCGGGCTTTGGCCAATGCCAGCGACGGACAAACGGTGCAGGTCCGCACCCCTTCGGGGCAGGTGGTCACGGGCCAGGCCACGCCAGAAGGTATCGTGGTGCTGACGCCATGAATCATTTAAGGCCCGCACCCTCAAGTTCGCCGAATCGGCGTCGTTATAGACTGAACACGGTTCGATGACTGTTATTTTCGATAGGAAATATCGTGAAGATTGATCGCTCAAGCGGCCCCTTGCCCAACGCCAACCTGCCTGGTGCCGCAACCCAAACCAGCAAGGCAACCGAGTCGGGGGCCAGCGCCAGAGTGGCAGCCACGCAGGTTCAGATTTCCGAACAGGTGCAGGCATTGGGCGCCGCAGCGACCAGCAAGTCCATTCCCTTCGATTCGAAGAAGGTGCAGGACATTCGGGCCGCCATTGCCGAAGGACGATTTGACGTCAACGCCGATCAGATCGCCGATGGACTGCTCGCCACCGTGAAGGACCTGATTCGCGCCCACTCGCGCAGCGCCTGAACATGACAGTCAGCCAGTGGTCTGAAACTGATTTTCTCGACCAGGAGTTGCTGCTGTC
>CAIWNX010000035.1 GCA_903914175.1 uncultured beta proteobacterium
AGAGCCGAAGAAGACGGGGGTCTGCTTGCCGGCCAGAAAGGCTTCGCGGTCCCAGGCCGGCGAAGCGCCCGTGGCCAGTTCCATGCTCTCCATGGCGGTATCGAATTCGTGGCCGAAGCGCTTTTGCAGCGCTTGCGGGCTGGACAGCGGCATGGCGTCAAAGTCCTGTGGCAGACGCTCGCTGCCGGATTCGAACACCGTCATCACCTGCGTGCGCAGGTTGATGATGCCGCCGAAGGTTTTGCCCTGACCGACCGGCCAGGTCATGGGCACGCAGGGCATGCCGAGTTCGCGTTCGATCTCGTCGAGGATGTCGAGCGGTTCGCGCACTTCGCGGTCCATCTTGTTGACAAAGGTGATGATGGGCGTGTTGCGCTGGCGACAGACTTCGATCAGGCGGCGCGTCTGCGCCTCAACGCCGTTGGCGGCATCGATCACCATCAGCGCCGAGTCAACGGCGGTCAGCACGCGGTAGGTGTCTTCACTGAAGTCTTTGTGGCCGGGCGTGTCGAGCAGGTTGATGACGTGGTCGCGGTACAGCATCTGCATCACGCTGGAGGCCACCGAGATGCCGCGCTGTTTCTCGATTTCCATCCAGTCGCTGGTGGCGTGGCGCGTGGCCTTGCGTGCTTTCACCGAGCCCGCGATCTGGATCGCACCCGAGAACAGCAGCAGCTTTTCCGTCAGCGTGGTCTTGCCGGCGTCCGGGTGGGAAATGATGGCAAAAGTGCGGCGGCGGCGGGTTTCGTTGGCAAAAGACACAGATGGATTCCTGTTGGCTCCATGCGGTTGCAGGGCCCCGAATTCTAAACGGCGGGGTCATAAGGGCTTATTCCGTATAATCCGGCCTCATCCGAGGAGCGTTGCAGTTCACATTTGTTGAACGAGGCTCGGACCGCATGATCTGGCTACCGCCGGGTCATCGCATCAACCGCGCTCACCCACTGCTTCGTGAGGTGAGTCTTTCACAGAGATTTCCCGTGCTGGCAGTGGCTTTTCAAATTTAACTTTGGAGTAAGCCATGAGCGCCGCATCGAAAACTGTCAAGAACCAAGATCACGTGATTGCCGACCTGGGCCTGGCCGCCTGGGGCCGCAAGGAATTGAACATTGCCCAGACCGAAATGCCCGGTTTGATGGCGATCCGCGAGGAATTCGCCAAGTCGCAGCCGCTCAAGGGCGCGCGCATCACCGGCTCGCTGCACATGACGATTCAGACCGGCGTGCTGGTCGAGACCCTGCAGGCGCTTGGCGCCGAAGTGCGCTGGGCTTCGTGCAACATCTTCTCGACGCAAGACCACGCCGCTGCCGCGCTGGTCGAAGCCGGCACGCCGGTGTTTGCCTACAAGGGCGAGACCCTGGTTGACTATTGGGACTACACGCACCGCATCTTTGAATTTGGCCCCAAAGGTTCCAAGACCGAAGGCCCGAACATGATTCTGGACGACGGCGGCGACGCCACGCTGTTGATGCACCTCGGCGCCCGCGCCGAGACCGACATCAAGTTGCTGGCCAAGCCCGGCAGCGAAGAAGAGATTTGCCTCTTCAACGCGATCAAGGCCAAGCTCAAGGTCGACCCGACCTGGTACAGCCGGCGCCTGAAGCACATCATCGGCGTGACCGAAGAAACCACCACCGGCGTGCACCGCCTCAACGAGATGTCGGTCAAGGGCAGCCTGAAGCTGCGCGCCATCAACGTCAACGA
>CAIWNX010000036.1 GCA_903914175.1 uncultured beta proteobacterium
ACCACACAGCTCGAACACTGGGACGTTCACATGAGCTACGGCCACACCGACGTGCTGCTCAATCGCCCCGCGATCGCGCCGCAGGGCGAAGCCAAACCCAACAGCCAGATCTTTCGCGAACTGGCGCAGAAGATGGGCTTCGATGCGCCCTGTTTTGGCGACGACGACCAGACCCTGTGCCGCATGGCCTATGGCGACGCCGTCAACTTTGATGAACTGCTGGCCAATGGCTTTGCGACCCTGGCCACGCCGGATGCACCTTTTGCGCAAGGCAGTTTCCCGACACCCTCAGGCAAATGCGAATTCTTCAGTGCACGCCTGGCAGCGCAGGGCATGGACGGGCTGCCCGATCACGTGCCCAACTACGAAGCTTTCAATTCATCAACCGAGTTCCCGCTGGCCATGATCTCGCCGCCGGCGCGCAACTTCCTGAACTCCACTTTTGTCAACGTGAAGAGCCTGCGCGACACAGAAAGCGAACCGCTGCTCGAGATGCACGCCACCGATGCCGCAACGCGCGGCCTGACCAACGGCGCCGTGGTGCGCGTGTTCAATGCACGCGGCAGCTACCGTTGCAAACTCAAGATCAGCCAACGCGCCCGGCCCGGTGTCGTCAATGGCCTGGGTGTCTGGTGGCGCAAGCTCGGCCTGGACGGCCACAACGTCAACCAGCTCACCAGCCAGGCCCTGACCGACATCGGCCATGCGCCGACCTTCTACGATTGTCTGGTGCAGGTGGAGGCGGGTGCTATTCCCTGACACCCTTGTCATGCCGGACCTGATCCGGCATCCATGCCGCCTGTAGCATGGATTGCGGCTCGAGCCCGCAATGACAGCCAAACCCATGGATTGCCTTGCCGCACGATGGCAGGCGGGAACTTAGCTTAGCTCCGAAACGTAATCCAGCACCTGCGGCCGCACCGGCGAGGGCTTGTTTTTTACCACGCTGCCGATGTTGATGCAGCAAACCGCCTGCTCGCGTTCCTGCAAGTTGAACAAGGCACGCAACCGCGCTGAGGCCAGCGCCTGGCCACTGGTCACGCCGGTGCCAAAGCCGGCGGCGTGAGCGCTGAGCAGCACGTTCTGGATCGCGCAACCGAGCGACACCAAGCGCTCGGCGTCGTTGACCTCGACGTCGATGGCCAGCGGATGCTCGGACCCACGACCCGACGCGGCGCCCGGTGGCACCGGATGGTCTGCGAGTCGGGCAATGGCCAGCATCAGAAACGGGGCGCGGTGCGCTTTCTCGCGTGCGCTCTCAACCTGCTCCGCTGTGGCACTCGGGTCGCGGTCCTGCAAGGCCAGTCCAAAGACATCCGCCAAGCGCTCACGCTGCGCGATCGGCACTACAACAAAGCGCCAGGGCAGCAACTGCCCGTGATCCGGCGCAGCGGCGGCGGCACCCAGAATGTCCTGCAACTGCTCGGCCGATGGCCCGGGTTCGATCAGGCGCCGGGGCGAGACGTTGCGGCGCGAGTGAATCAGGGTCTTGGCAAATTCCGATAAGTCATTTTCTGCGGCGGGGTCCATCAGGCGTTCCTTGGGTGCAAGCGACCCTCAGCGCTCAACCGCGTGAGCCAGCACAAAAGTCGCAATGGCTGCAGTATCGGCCAAATCCAGATGCGCCAAACCCGGCGTCACGCTGTGCTCGACAACCGCAACCGGCGGTGCGTCGCTGGCAATGGCGATGATGCCCGGCCAGTCCGGCCACAGGGTTTGTGCGCCGACCGCAGCACGCCAGACTTCAAGCTTGGGAAAATTGCCATGCTTGAAACCCTCGATCAAAACCAGATCACAGTGCTGCATACGGTCAAGCAGATAGTCCAGCGAAGGCTCCTCTGCACCACGCAGTTCATGCATCAGGGCCCAGCGGTCATTGCCCATCAGCAGCACCTCCTTGCAGCCCGATTCGCGCAGGCGGTACGAGTCCTTGCCGGGCCGGTCAATGTCGATATTTTTGTGGCTGTGCTTGATCAGCGAGACCACCAAACCGTGCGCTGCGATGGCTGGCACCAGCCGCTCCAGCAGCGTGGTCTTGCCCATGCCGGAATGACCGGCGATGCCGAAAATTTTCATGCTGGATGCCTCACTTTTTTTCTTGAAGATCGATCAGGTCGCCGTTATTCCGCGCTGGCGGCAGCTTGGGCACAGGCGCAGGAAATCAGCAGCGCTGGGCAGCGCACCGGGGCGCGCCAGCATCATCTTGATGCTGCTGGCCAGAAAATGCCGGCCAATAAACGGTGTGTTGCATCGGCTGCAGGGCACCAGTTCGTCACGGTTGACAATCCGGATTTCGTTGCGCCGGGACGGCTCCGTAACAAAACGCGGCTGCAAGCTGATGGACTTTTCCGGACACACAGTACGGCATAGACCGCACTGGACACAAAGACTTTCCTGAAATCCGATCTGCGGTGTCGGTGCCATCCGCCCGCTCAGTGCCAGCGTCGGGCAGATATTGACGCAGGCCAAACACATCGTGCAACTGCGCGCATCCACCGTCACCTTGCCAAAAGGTGCGCCGACCGGCAAAGGCGCAGCATCCTTGCGCAGATTCTTTCGCGTCAGCCCATCGATGACGCCCAGCAGACTGGCGCGCTTGCCGACTCCGTTGCCAACAGGCAAGGCCGGGCTGGTTGTGTGCACCGCTGCAAGGCCCCGGATCGACGCAGCGAGATCCTGCGCCTCCACCGCCGCAAGCGCCGCCGGATCACGACCGATCACACCCAGTATCTCGCGCATTTCAACGACCTTGGCCTGGATCGCAGCACGCGTCAGCACCGGCAGCGTCGGTGAGAGCAGCAGCCGCACGCCGGCATAGCCCTGCGCCAGCGCCTGCAGCCAAAGCCGTTCATTGAAGGCCAGCAGCGGGTTGACTTCCAGCCGTTGCAAGCGCGTCGACGGGACGCTGTCAAGGTCGGCCTGCACCGCCGCGTCATGCACCAGCAGAATGTCTTTTCGGACTTCGCCCGGGGCGCCAGGCCGGGCGATACCGGCAGCGAGTTCGGACGCTGCTGGCAGCGGAAAACGCATGGCGCCGCTGGGACAAACCAGGGCGCAACTGGCACAACCCTGGCACAGGTAGGGATCAACCTCGACGTCGGTGGCACTGGCGCGAATCGCCTGTGCCGCACACACCGCCAGACAGCGGTTGCAACCGGCTACACCGTTGACGCGGTGACTGCACAGCGAAGCCTCATAGTCAAAGAACTTCGGTTTATGAAAAATCCCGACCAGTGACGGCAGTGTTTCCAAGGCGCGCACCACAGCCGTCGTGCTGTCGCCAACGGCGAAATAGCCAACCGGCGGCACCGAAGCCTGCAGCAAAGGCGTCGCAAACAAATCCAGCACCAGATCAAAAACATGATCCGCATTCGGGCTGAAGAGCCCGGCGTCTTCTTCCCGGCCATTGCCAGCCGGAACCGTGGCGGTGAAGGCCCCCAGATGACCCTTGATTGAGACAATGCGCCCGCCAACCCGCGTGACAGCCCTTGGCAAATCGGCAATGGCATCGATGCCCGGTGCAAATACCACGACACGCAAATCAGATGCACGCGCCAGCAGCCTTCTGGCCGCATCGGCGGCAACCACAGCGCTGGCACCGCAGATCAGCACGGTGCCGTGCGAGTGGAAGATCACGCCATCGGTGTTGACCGGTTTCTCACCGAAGATGCGGGTCAACCCGGCTGGGTAGGCCTTGTTCGCCTGTAGCGTCGCCTGTATGAGTTCAGCCATGATCCGGGCTCGGCGCCACGGCTTTGAGAATGGCGTCAATGTCCTGGCGATCGTTCTGGCAGGCCAGCGGCGTCAGGGCCAGCAAAGCCTGGTACAGCGGCTTGTGCGCCAGCGCCGCAAGCGCGCTGCAATAGCCAGGTACCCAGGGCAGGATGTGCTGGTCCAGAAAGTCCTGTTCACGATCAAGCCACTCAAGGGCCAGCTCGCGCTCGGCGCCGGACCAGGCTTGCGCTTCGTGGTAGCAGGCCAGTGCCAGAAAGCGCAATTCAGCACCCAGATGATCAGGCGGCGCGCCTTCAGGCAGCGGCGGCGAGATGCCGGCATCGGCATAGGCCTGGACCACGGCAGCGACCGTGTCACCACCCCAGGCGCCTTCGCGTGCGACCGACTCAAACGGCGGCGGACCGCCGTAGGATTTCGATATGCCGCTAAACAGCCGGGTGAACTCCATCGCCAGGTCCTGCACCGCGCCCTCATCCTTGGCCACGCCAAGCAACGCGGTCACCAAGGCCGCACTTTCTGCGGCCAGCGGTTCGTCAACGGCCACGGTGGCCGCATCCGATGCCAGCGAATGCTGCAACTCATCGAAAAAGCTTGCGCTCGGTACTTCAGCAAAACAGCGTGCCAGCAGCCAGTAGGCCTGGCTGCGCCGCTGCGCAACAGCGGCCAGTTCCTCGTCCGATGGATTGGACATGTCGACTTTCTCCGGTTTTCTGGACAGATCAGGCCTTCTCAAAGACTTGAAAAGAAGCCGATTCCAACCAGCGTCAGTAAGCTAAGGCCCATCATAATCAGAACGAAGCCCAGCACCTTGGATGCGCTGGTCATGCCCGTCGTCGGTGCGTCAACCAGATGGCTCTCCAACTCACCCGTTTCCAGCAGACGCTGATACTGCAGTGCATGGTCATGCTTGAACTCTTCGAGCGACATGCTGCCGGTGAACATCACCAATTCCAGCGGGAACTTGTCAGGCCGGAAGTGGTTGTTGAAGAAGTGAACTGTGAACAGGAACACCACCGCCAGGAACGCCTCTTCGCTGTGGAAGATCGCCGCCACGTTAAAGGCCCAGCCTGGTAGCAAGCGGCCCGTCACTTCCGGCAGCCACATCGTCAGACCGCTGAAGCCAATGATGGTGACCCCCCAGAACGGTGCCCAGTAGTCAAACTTTTCCCAATAGGTCCAGCGCTCGAACACCGGGCGCGGTGCGAGGCCGATGAACCACTTGGCCATGGCGATGATGTCGCGTGCGTCCTGCAGTCTGGGCAGCAGTGAATTCGGGCCGAACAGTTTGAAGTTCTTCCAGTCGCGCGCCACCCGGTAGGCAATGTAGAACAAATGCCAGATGAAGACACCAGCAAAGATCACGGCATTGGCGCGGTGAATCAGGCCGGCAATGCGCGGGCCGCCGAGCAAGGTCATGAGCCACTGCGCCCAGGGTGCTTCCGGGTAGAACAGCGGAATGCCGGTCAGGGTCAGCAGCATCAGCGTGATGGCAAACGTGATGTGCGCGATGCGCCAGGTGCGGCTAAAGCGCTGGAAGTGTTTGCCACGCAGACTTTCCGGCAACTCGGTCAGGCCGTCGAGTTTGATACGCGGCTGGCCCTTCCTCTGCTGGCGTTCCTTGTATTCGCGGAAGAACCACATGATCGTGTGCAACCAGAAGACGGCAAAGGTGCCAATCAGCAACTGGGTCATGACCTGCGTCGCGATCCAGATTTCAGGGTAGCGCTTGAGATCGGAGAAACCGTGCGGCTGGAAGCTCGCAAAGCCAGCGGGCGCATCGTACATGTTGGGAATGTCGGCGTTGTGGCACTGGCGGCAGGTCTTGATCAGGTTCTTGGCATTGACCTTGGAGCGCGGGTTGTCGGACTTCAGAATGCGGTGCCCACCGTGGCAGTCGAAACACTTGGCGGTGTTGGCATAGCCCAGCGCACTGATCTGGCCATGATAGGTGGCGATGTAGGTCTTCTTCTTGTCTTCGTGACAGCTGCCGCAACGCCAGGTCACGTCAAGCCGGGTCGCGCCGTCCGTCGTGTCACCAATGGCGTGTGAGGTGTGGCAATCGCTGCACACGGCCGACTTGAGGTTATGGTTCTTGACGATGGCCTGGCCATGCGCCGAAGCGGTGTAGAGCTTGAGCTCTTCCTTATGGCATTTGTCGCCACAAAGGTTCGGCACTGTTTGATGCCATTCGGCGCGCCGTGTGGTGCCGCGCGGTGGTACGGCAAAACTGTGCGTCTCGTGACACTGCTCACAGGTGGCATTGACGCGGGTCTTGTCTTCCTTGTTGAGCTTGGCGTGAAAGGATTTCTTGTAGGCATCGATCGTCGTCACCACCACACCCAGGCGCTCTTTTTCCTGCGTCAGATTGTCCTTCTGGGCCGTTGCCCAAAGAGCCGTGTGGCACTGAACACAATCGGGCTTTTGCGCCGCGCTGTCTTTCTTGTGCGGTGTCACGCTGTCCGTGATGTCCTGATGGCAGGCAACGCACTGCATGGTCGAATGCACACTCTTGGCAAATTTGTCCGGTGCAACCGAATGCAGTGGCCGCGCCGCAGCCGTTGCAGCGGGCAGCGTCTGCGCCTCTTTCTTGCCGTCGTGGCAAGTCAGGCAGGTCGCGTTATCAAGTTTGACGCTCGCCGGGCTGGCCTGCGCAGCCGCAGCCATAGCGGCCATTGGCGCCCAGAACAAGAGTAGCAGCAGGCTGGTAAAAATAGCCATCAACCAACCGGGCCGCGCCAGGAAGGCGCGCATTGTCTTGTTCTTCATGGGAGCAAATTCCTACAAATTGTGGATGGCCGCGTGATCAACGCGGCCACCGTTGAGCGGCCAATCAGTGCGACAGAATCCAAAGGGCAATGTTCTTCTTGACCTTCGGATCCTTGCTGTCAATCAGCTTGTGATCGACTTCCTTGCCATCGTCCTGCTTGACCTTCTGCACCTTGGACATGTGGGCCACAAGGATCTTTTCGGCATCGGCCTTGCCCTTGTATTTGGCCGCCGTCTTCTTGAGAGACGGGCCTTTTTTGGGTTGGTCGGGGCTGTGGCACTTGCTGCAATCGTTGTCTTCAAAGACCGCCTCGGCCTCGGCGGCATTAAATTGCGCCAACGCCGGGAGGGAGAAGGACATGGCAGCAGCGGCTGCGATAGCGCCAAACAATGCGCGGTTGCGGTACGAACGGATCATGTGAGTTCTCCAAGGTGTCAGTTAGTGAGTGATAAGTGATGTGTGACGTAACTTCAAATTGCCTTACACGCCCCAGTACGAGCGCGCCAGATTGGGCACATAGCCCGGCAGATGGCAAACCACGCAGCCTTTGCGGGCGACCTGACCGACCTCGTCCATCTTGGGCGGCATGGTGTCATCTTTGCGCATGTACAGAATGTCTTTCTGCACCTTGTTGTGGCAATCCTTGCACAGGAGTTTTTCCTGTACTTCGTGGATCTTGTGGAAACGCCCTTCGACCAGCATGGAAGGCTTGCCAGTGATTTTTGCGACCTTGGCTGGCTTGGCGGCAGCGGCGGGGGCCGCAGCATCAGCACCGAAGGCCGGCGCCATCGCCACAGCCAGTCCCAGCGCCATGAGTGCAATCAGTTTTTTCATGACTTGGCTCCTTTATCCAGAACGTAAAACACTTGCGGGATGTTGCCGAATTCCTTCTTCAGTTGCACCGCACCCGTGGCTTCGATGCGCTTGGAAATTTCGGAATCCGTGTCCTCGATGTCGCCAAACATCCGCGCCTGCGTCGGGCAAACCAGATCGCAAGAGGGCGTGTATTGCTGGTCCAGACCAATGCGGTCAGCCTTGCCGTCGGCAATCGCTTTCTCCAGTTTGTGCCAGCAGAAGGTGCACTTCTCGGCCGTGTTGGCTTTCTTCTGATGCGTCGGATGGCGGTCGGCATTGGCGATGGTCTCGGCACCCTCCTTACCCTTGCCGGGATAGAGCGGCGCCAGCGTCTTGCTGTTCATCTGTGGCACACCGTACGGGCACACCGCTGCGCAGTAACCGCAGCCAATGCACTTGTTGTAGTCGATCAGCACCACGCCGTAAGCGTTCTTGCTGATGGCCTTGGCACCCACCGCGTCGCAGGCCGCCTTGCAGGACGGGTGCTCGCAGTGCATGCAGCCCATGGTGTTGAACACCTTGTTGACTACAGGGTAGGTGCCCACCTCGTACTCAATCATCGCGTTCCATGCAGCGTCCGGCGTGAAGTGGTTTTCAACGGCGCAGGCGGAGACACAAGAGCGGCAGCCCATGCAGCGTTTCAGGTCAATCAATCGTCCGAATTTCATGATGTTTCTCCGTTAGGCCTTGTACAGTTTGCACTTGGTGTCGTTGAAGGAGTTGTGCCCGGAGATCAGGTCCGGGTGATGCTCCAGCACCTGGTTGATGGCAACCCCCTTGCGTCCCATCGGCGCATACCCGGGGCTCCACTGGCCGTAGTGGTAGGACACAGCAATCGTGTCGGGCCGGATGCCTTGCACGACCT
The DNA here is from genome assembly GCA_903914175.1 of uncultured beta proteobacterium. Classification (GTDB taxonomy): domain Bacteria; phylum Pseudomonadota; class Gammaproteobacteria; order Burkholderiales; family Burkholderiaceae_C; genus Rhodoferax. Next base: position 8,223 of record CAIWNX010000036.1, read on the forward strand.
GCGCCTCTCCATTGATCTTGCCGACACGGGTTTCGATCGTGACGGTGTCACCGTCCTTGATGCCGAGTTCCTTGGCCGTGGCCACGTTGAGTTGCACGTAGTTGGTTGCCACGTCCTTGCCCAGCGCCTGGTTCAGGATCGCGTTGTTCACGGTGTTGCCGCTCTGGTAGCGGTACATGCGCTTGTGCGTCACGACGTAGTACGGGAAGCCCTTGGCCTCCAGATGCGGCGTCGGGAAAGCGTGGTTCAGCGTTGGCAAGGGTGAATAGGCGATCTTCATCTTGGCCAGGTCCACCTTGGCAAGGTTGTTCTTCCTGGCAATGCCCTCGACCTTGTAGAAGGTGTCGATCAACTGGTCGGCATAGAACTTCATCTTGGCTTTGCCCGGCCCTTTGAACTTGGACTCAGCGCCGTTGAGGTACTGCGCCTTGACATCCTTCTTGCTGCCGATGAAGCCTTTTTCGAGCGCCACCGAAAAGTCTTTCTTGGCCTTGTCGGCCCAGAGCACCTCAACGCCTTCACGGGTCGTGTAATCGCGCCCCGGCTGGAACTTGGTCGTGTTCAGACCCCAGGCCTTGTTGCATTCGTCGGCGTACTTGTCGCGCATACCGAGTCGCTTGCTCAGTTCCCACATGATGCTGAAGGCATCGTGCTCCAGGTTGTAGGGGTTGGCCATCGGCTGGCGAATCGCCATGTGGCTCGATTCCGGCGTGCCGCGTGTCGGTGCCCAGTGCCAGCTCTCAAGGTAGGTCTTGTCCGGCAGCACGATGTCGGCGTACCAGGCGCTCTCGGTCATCACAATGTCGATCACGACGTTGAAGGTCATGGCAAAACCGGCAAACTGCTGATCAGAATTGGGCACTGCCACCGGGCGATTGGTGCCGTAGAAGATCTGCATTTCCGGGATGTAGGGCAGGCCCCAGGCTTTCGGGTCCTGCACCACCAGATTGGGCGTCTGCGCAATGTGGTGGTTGGCATAGGGGAAGAACACGCTTTGCGCCAGGTCAGCCCGTTTCGGCGGGTACTCGCAGACGCTGACGTCAAAATACTGCGGCCGGGCATAGGCGCCGTCCAGACGCAAGCCGCCCACGGCGTCGATGTTGCCGACCAGCATGTTCAGAATCAAGCCGGTACGCCAGCCCTGCACACCGTGCTCCTTGGCCGACAGGCCGCGGAAGGTGTAGAGCACCGCCGGGCGATAACGCAGCTTCTGGCCATCGAGCGTGATGAACTCGCCGATGCGCGCTTCTTTGGCAAAGGTCTGCGCCAGACGCTTGATGGTGGCTGCCGGCACATCGGCAATTACTTGCGCCGCTTCAGGCGTCATGTCTTTCAGGTTGTCAACCAGCACCTGGAAGGCGGTGCGCGCCGGTTTGCCATTGACGCTGTAGGCGCCCTTGAGCGCCGGCTTGACGCCTGCGACAAAGGCCTTGGCGCTGCCACTGACACTGTCCCATACCAAGGGTGTCTTGCCATCCTTGTCGAGCAGGATGATGCCCGCAGCGTCCACCAGTTGCGGCGCGTTGGTGTAATCCACCAGGAAAGGTTCATCGATGGTTCCTTCATCGATCATGACCTTGGCCATGGCCAGCATCATGGCCACGTCCTTGCCGGGGCGCACCGGCACCCACTCGTCAGCCTTGGCCGCGTTATGCGACAGGCGCGGCTCGACGACCACGACCTTGAGACCTTTTTCAATGCTCTGTGCCCCCTGCCAGTCGAGCCAGCGCGAAGCCTGTTCACCTTCGAAATAACTGGAGCCGAAATTGAGCAGCAATTTGGAATGTTTCAGATCGGGCAGGATGTTGGCGCCAGCCCAGGTCAACTCGTCGGCCACGTGACGCGCAGCCTCGCAGGTCGTGGTGCGGTGAACCATGTTGGGGGTGCCGAACGCCTTGGTGAAGCCAACTGCGTAGTTCTCACCAATCAGGTACTTGCCCTGGCCGTGTTGCCAGACCAGTTTGCGTGGATCTTCTGCCTTGATCTTGTTCAGCTTGGCTGCGACGATGTCGAAGGCCTCGTTCCAGCTGATCTCAACCCAGCCCGGATCCTCGTTGCGGCCCTTCTTGGGGTTGGTGCGTTTGAGCGGCTTCTTCAGACGGTACGGGTCATAGGTGTTGTACATGCCCGAGGCGCCCTTGGGGCAGATGCCATGGTTGTAAAACTCCGCGCGCGCAGCGTCTGGATAAATGGTGCGCACCACGCCACCGACCACGGCGGCATCGATACCGCAAAAATTCGGGCAGATCGAGCAGCCTGATTTGATGTGCTTGATTTCCAGGGCGGCACGAACCGCCTTGCCCTTGGCTACCGGCTTGGTGGCCTTGGCCGCCTGGGCAACCGCGTCGAGGCTGATGCCTGCGGCCGCGCCCAAAGCGCCCATGCCTTGTATAAATCCTCTGCGAGCAAGTTTCACGATGCTTCTCCTAAAAATAGACAGCCGCGTTCAATCCGAACAGTCTTCGTTCCGCAAGCTTCATGCCACTGATTAGGGAGCTTGATCAAGCGCTGGTGCATGCCGCCACTACAAGGCCTTCCGCCAGAGGAGAACTGCCTTGTGTGGCACGCCTGCCGACAGCCCTGCTGCGGCGGCAACGCGGTGCTGCCCTCGTTACGCATCGGTAACCGATAGGTGATGAGACACTGGTTCCCCGTTGATCCTGCGCAAGGAAATAGCACCTCGACAGACTGCCAACCGGTAAAATGGACGGCGTCATCAGGCAATTCTGTAGCCCATTGCTTGAGCCTGAATCGGACACAGAAAACACGTTACGAGGTGGTAACCAAGAAGGCTTCCAACTTGAGCAAAGTTACCTTTTGGTAACACAGGAACAGGGATGCGAAAACTACTCAAACTCCTGCTGATCAGCACCTGCCTATGGGCGATCGCTTGCGGCGCGCAAGCCGCTACAAAATCGCCAACGATCCGCTTTGCCATGACACCGGCTTTTCTGCACGACCAGCACGCCCTGCTGGCCGAATGGCGTGACTATCTGGAAGTCCGCCTGAATCGTCCGGTCGAGTTCATTCAACGCGACCGCTACCGCGACACGATGGACTTGCTGCAACAGCAAAAGGTTGACTTCGCCTGGATCTGCGATTACCCCTACGTCATGCTGAAGAAGGAACTGCGCCTGGTCGCTGTCGCGCTCAACGAAGGCAAGCCGACCTACCGCTCGTACTTGATCGTCCCGGCGCACGACAAGACGACGCAGAACATCAATGATCTCAAAGGCACGGTCTTTGCCTACGCCGACCCGTATTCGAACACCGGCTATCTGGTGCCGCGCTTCGAAATCAAACAAAGCGCTCAGGACCCGGAACATTTTTTCAAACGGACCTTCTTTACCTGGTCGCACCGAAAGGCGATTGACGCGGTGGCCATCAGCCTGGCCCAGGGGGCAGCGGTTGACAGCTTTGTATGGGACGCACTGAACAAGGTACACCCCGAAATCACGAGCAAGACACGCGTTGCCTGGCGATCTGAAGAATACGGTTTTCCGCCGATCGTGGCGCAAAGCAGTGTGCCGGATGCCGACTTTCTGCTGATGCAGGACGTACTGCTCAACATGAAAAACGACACGCACGGTCGCTTGCTGCTGGGGCGTCTCAAGCTGACGGGTTTCATCGCCGGTTCACCCAAGCTCTACGACCGCGTGGCCGAGATAATGAGGCTGTTTGGCGAACGCTGATGCGGCTGTTTGATCTCAGTCTGCGCTACAAACTGCCGCTCTGGGGCGGCGGCCTGATTCTGGTCACGGCGATTGCCGTCTCCACCTCGTTCGTGGTGCAGGCCTGGGACAACCTGAATCAGGATCTGCTGCAAAACGCGCAGGACATCGGGCGCACCATGGCGCCATCCCTTTTCCCGGTCATGCTGCACGACAACGTCTGGGGCGCTTTTGAGATCGTCTCACTTCCTTTTTCTGCACACCCGGAAACTGCGCTGCACGAGAGTCTGATCGTGCTCGACAACGACAAGAAAGTTTATGTCTCGTCACGCCCAGATGAACATCCTGTGCTCAGTCAGTTGAGCCAACTGGGGCCCGACTATGAGGCCTTGAGCGAAGAATTGCCGATGGCACCCGATGCCCCCGTCTTTGCGCACACCCTGCGCAGCGCCAAGATCATCTTTGTTGCCGTTCCCATCGCCAACGACGGCGTGCGGCTGGGCACCCTGATCGTCACCTACAACAAATCCCTGCTCTGGGACCGCTTCTCGCGCCTGGTGAACCGGGCCTTGTGGATCACGCTGCTGGTGCTGGTCGTGCTGATACCCATCACGATGTACTGGGGCCGACGCATGATGCGGCCGCTGCAACTGGTCACTGATCGCATCAGCGACATCGGCAACGCGCAAAGCCTGCCGCTCGACCCCTCTCTCTATCCCTACCGCGATGAGGTGGGCCTGCTGTTTCTGGCCTACAAAAAGATGCTCTCCGAATTGCGGGACAAGGCCGCGTTCGAGAAGGAAATGGTCAAGAGCGAGCGCATGGCAGCCGTGGGTCGCCTGACGGCTGGTATCGCACACGAAATCAACAACCCGCTGGGCGGCATGATCAACGCCATCAGCACGCTCAAACGCCACGGCAACCCGGACCCGATCACGCAAAAGACCATCTCGCTGCTCGAGCGCGGCCTGTCGCAAATCCGCGAGACCGTCGCCGCCCTGCTGGTCGAGGCCAAAGTCAAGAGTCACCCCTTAAGCGCAGCCGACTTCGAAGACTTGCACATTCTGGTCGGCCCGGCCGCGCACAAATTGGGCACACAGTTGACGTGGACGGTCGAGCTACCGGCCACGCTGCCTCTGCCATCGACCCTGGTGCGCCAGGTGCTCATCAATCTGATGCTCAATGCGATTACCGCAGCGGGCAAAAACGGCCAGGTTCGTTTGCGCGCAACGCTTGAAGAGAAGGAACTGGTGCTGATAGTCGAAAACAACGGGACATCGCTGCTGCCCGAGCAACTGACGCGCTTGTTCGAGCCCTTCACCAGTTTCTCCGAACACGGTCACGGCCTGGGCTTGTGGATTTGCTACCGCATCGTGACGCAATTGGGCGGCACAATCCACGCTGAATCAAAGCAGGAGCTGACCCGCTTTATCACCCACCTTCCATTGGACCGCTTGGATGACAACCACAATGCCAAAGATCTGCCTGATTGAAGACGATGAGATCATGGGCGAATCGCTCGCTGACCGCTTTGGTCTGGAGGG
>CAIWNX010000037.1 GCA_903914175.1 uncultured beta proteobacterium
CCAACCGTTTTGCAGCCGCAGCGGGCGAAAGTCATCATCGCTGAGCGTGCCGGCCTGGTTGCGCTCAAGCTGGTCGCGGTACTGCGCGGCGCGTTGCGCTACAAACTGTCGGTCAAAAGCGGTGTATTGGTACATGTGTTCTGGGGCAGGGTTAAGGGCAGCGCGCCAGAGCGCGTTGCGCTGTCTGGCGGACCGTCGTAGATGGGTGCAGACTGTAGCGGCGCGCCTTTAGACTGCAAACTATTTATTAGTGATGGGTATATAAAAAATCGGTATAAGGAACCGATTCACCCGGGCCAGCACCGCTCAATCCAGCCAGTGGCTCAATAGCGCGTCTTCCAGCGCCTGTTTGCAGGCATCGGCATCGACCTGCATGCAGACCTGCGAAACGCCATCGCTGCCGCTCAGCACTGTTTGCCCCTGGAGCGGACCCTCGGTCAGGACCTGGATGCGCCCACGTGCCAGACCGAACAGCTCGGGTTGCACCAGGTACAAAAAAGCCAGCACGTCATGGCCAAAACAGCCATGAACCTGTGCCACGTGGGGGTGCCGGCCACTGTAGAAGTTGGCGTAAAAACTGACGGCGTGGTGCAGGGTGCTGGTGGCGATGTGTTGTTGTTTGTCTGCAACCTCTTTGAACAAAGTCAGCGGCAGGATGACCCGGTGCGTCACGTCCAGCCCGACCATGGTCAGTTTCCAGGGCGCAGCAAAAACATCGGCGGCGGCGTGCGGGTCGTTGGCGATGTTGGCCTCGGCCACGGCCGACACGTTGCCGGGTTCCTGTACCGTGCCACCCATCAGAATCACTTCACGCAGCAGATGCGGCAGTTGGGGCTCCAGCGCCAGGGCCAGACTCAGATTGCCCAGGGGGCCGACGGCCACCAGCGTGATCTCGCCGGGCTGCGCGCGCGCCATGTCCACGATGAACTGGGCTGAGGAACGTGGGTCCAGCGTCCCTTGCACCGGCAGGCGCTCGGGCAGATTGCCCAGGCCGTCGGCGCCGTGAATATGCGCAGGCGGAATCGGCGCTGGAATGATCAGGGGCGCGGCGATGCCCTGCGTCACGGGAATAGTCACCCCGGCGATGCGGGTCAGGTACAGGGCGTTGCTGGCGGCTTGTTCCACCGCGACGTTGCCGAAGGTGGTGGTGATACCAATGACCTCGATGCCGGGATGCGCCAGCGCAAAGTAAAGCGCCATCGCGTCATCGACGCCGGGGTCGGTGTCGAAAATGACCTTGTAGGGGCGAACGTCCATGGGTTGATTACTGCATCAGGAGGCGAAGCCGCAATAGCGCTGGAGTGCATCGGACTGCGTCGCTGTCGCAACGGGCTGGCTCGCAAGAAAAGCCATCAGTTCGGCTTGGGTTGGAATGCTGGACTGTGCGCCGGCGCGGGTGCAGGCCAGGGCACCGGCCGCACTGGCCTGACGCATCGCCTGCGCCAGCGTATCGCCCCGACTCAGCGCCGCCACCAGCACGCCGCAGAAGGTGTCGCCAGCGCCGGTGGTATCGACGCTTTTCACAGCAAAGGCAGATTGCAGCGTGATGTCGCCGTCGCAGCGTGCGCAGCATCCGTGCACACCCAACGTCACCACCACCGTGGGCACGGCGATGCGTGCCAAGCATTCTGCAATGCTGCCTTGATGGCGGGCCACGGTTGCGAGTTCACCCTGGTTGACGATCAGCACATCAATCAGCGCCAGCAAGTCGGCATCCAGTGCTTGCGCCGGTGCCGCGTTCAGGACCACGATGACACCTTGCGCGTGCGCGGCTCTGGCGTAGGCCCAAACCGTTGCCAGTGGTGTTTCCAACTGCAGCAGCAGGTGGCTGAAGCCGTCCAGCGGCGGCAGGTCGGCAGCACGCAGCGACAGGTTGGCGCCCGGGGCCACGGTGATGGCGTTTTCGGCATCGTCGGAGACGCAGATGAAGGCGGTGCCTGAGGCTTGCTGCGTATCGCGCACGATGTGGCTGTGCACGCCGGCTTGCTGCAGTGACTGCTCCAGCACGGCCGCGTGGGCGTCCGCGCCCAGCGCCAGCAGCATATGCGTGGTCGCAGCGCCGGCACGAGCGGCAGCGACCGCCTGATTGGCGCCCTTGCCGCCGGGGTAGGTCTTGAAGTCACGCCCGAGCACGGTTTCGCCCGGCGCTGGAATGTGCGCAGCGCGAACCACAAAATCGAGATTGGCGGAACCGGCAACAAGGATCATTTGGAACAAGGCTCAGGAATCGGGTCAGGCAGGCCTGATTATGCGGACAAATTTCTGACGATTTTGACGTCGCTGTTACAGTGCGACCCTTGGAGGTTTTATGAAACAGTTTTTTGCAGCCTTGGTTTCGTTGGCGGTGTCGGCAGTGTCGGCACAGGGCGTGCCGATCAAGATCGGCGAGATTAACAGCTACTCCAGCATGCCGCAGTTCACCGCGCCCTATCGCCAGGGTTGGCAACTCGCGGTGGAAGAAATCAATGCAGCCGGCGGCCTGCTCGGACGCAAGGTCGAGGTCATTGCACGCGATGACGCCGGCAAGCCCGAAGAGGCCCTGCGCCATGCGGTGGAACTGACCACCAACGAGAAGGTTGACGTGCTCGCTGGCGGCTATCTTTCCAACGTTGGTCTGGCATTGGCCGATCACGCCTTGCGCAACAAACTTCTGTATTTGGCGAGTGAGCCGCTGACCGATGCCATCGTCTGGGACAAGGGCAATCGCTACACCTTCCGCCTGCGTCCGAGCACTTATATGCAGGCTGCGATGCTGGTGGAAGAGGCTGCCAAGCTGCCAGCCAAACGCTGGGCCACGATTGCGCCGAATTACGAATATGGGCAAAGCGCGGTGGCGAGTTTCAAGGAGTTGCTCAAAGCCAAACGCCCCGATGTGGAGTTTGTCGCCGAGCAGTGGCCGGCGCTGGGCAAACTCGAAGCCGGCACCACCCTGCAGGCGGTCATGCAGGCCAAACCCGATGCTATTTTTAACGTCACTTTCGGCGCTGATCTGGCCAAACTGGTGCGAGAGGGCAACCAGCGCAATGTTTTCCCGAAGACACCGGTGGTGTCGATGCTGTCAGGTGAACCGGAATACCTTGACGTGCTCAAGGATGAGACACCGCGCGGCTGGATCGTCACGGGTTATCCGTGGGACCAGATCGACAGCCGTGAACACGCTTCGTTTGCCGCCAACTATTACCGCAAGTTCAAGGAGAACCCAAAGGTTGGCTCGGTCGTTGGCTATGCCACCATGCAGGCGATCTTTGCGGCAATTAGCAAGGCCAAAAGCACGGATAGCGAAAAGCTGGTGCTGGCAATGCGCGGGCTGAAATTCAGCACACCTTTTGGCCCGGCCGAGTTTCGCGCCATTGACCAGCAGTCCACCATGGGCGCTTACGTTGGCAAACTGGATCTGCGTGGTGGGTTGGGCACCATGGTGCAGTGGCGCTATGCCGATGGCAAAGCGTACCTGCCCGGCGACGCCTACGTGACGGCACGCCGGCCGGCAGCGGCCATGAAATAAGCGGCGGCGTTCAGGCGTTTGGCGGTACGTAGCCTTGGGCGGCGTCAGCGCCGGAGCCAAAGAAGTGGTTTTCCATCTGGCGCGCCAGGTACTGACGAGCCCGCGCATCAGCCAGGCTCAACCGGTTTTCATTGACCAGCATGGTCTGGTGCTTGAGCCAGGCGGCCCAGGCCTCCTTGCTGACGCTTTGCCAGATGCGTTTGCCGAGTTCGCCCGGATAGGGCGGCAAGTCCAGGCCTTCGGCCTCTTTGCCGAGTTTGATGCAGTTGACGGTGCGTGCCATGAGGAGCCTTTTTTGAATGCGTGTAAAGGGTCAACTTTAGCAAGCTTTGAGTAGCCCCGGCCCGCTGCGGTAAAATGAAGCTTATGGCAAAAGCAGACACCAAAACGAAAATGCTGGCCGATGGCCTGCGTTACAAATCCAAAGTATCGGGTTCCCCGTTCACCGCCGCGACCTCGTTCGGGGCGGCGACCATGTCATGCTTTCTGTGTGGCAAGCATCGCGCCCGCTCGCAGATGGTGACACGCAAGATACTTGGCAAGTCCCAGGCTGTGTGTTCGCCGTCCTGCAAAGCGGCTGACGAGGCGGCTTCCTAAACCACTGGATTGAGTGGGTATCCTGCCCAGTGCAGGAACTTTATTCCCTGGCGCGCTACCATGGAGTCAATATCTGGCTGCGTGGTTTTTCGGTGAAGGATGGCGATGACTCTCAAGACACTGCTCAATTGGCTCGACAACTCTCCGCGTGCGGTATTCCTGTGGGTGTTTGCAGCTTGTGTCGGCATGCTGGCATTTGGGCAGTACCTGCAACAAAGTCTGGGCATTGACCCATGCCCGATGTGCATCGTTCAGCGCTACGCCACGGTTCTGGTCGCGGTATTTGCCGCAGTGGCCGCTGCCACCGGCAAGCGAAGCATGCACCTCGGTGGTGGTTTCTTCATGCTGCTGAGCGCAGGCTTTGGTGCCTATGTGGCGGCCCGGCAGAGCTGGTTGCAGTGGTATCCGCCCGAGGTCGTGAGTTGCGGGCGCGACTTTTACGGAATGATCGAAACTTTCCCGCTGCAGCGCGCCATTCCCATGATTTTCAAGGGCAGCGGTGACTGCAGCAAGATCGACTGGACGTTCCTGGGCGGCTCTATCGCCAACTGGACTTTTCTGTGCTTTGTCAGCTTTTCGCTGCTGGCCCTGGCGCTGATGGCCAGAACAGCGCGTCGCGTCAAACGCTGACCAATTTCTTCACCAGTACCTGGCTCTTTCGATCCCAGTTGTACTTGCGCTTGCGCGCTTCGGGCAGCCAGTCCGGATCGACCAGCACGAAGCCGCGTTTGAGGAACCAGTGCGTGGTGCGCGTGGTTAATACAAAAATGCTATCCAGACCAGCCGCTCGGGCGCGTTGCTCGACGCGCTTGAGGACTCGCTCGCCGTCGCCCTGACCCTGCAC
>CAIWNX010000038.1 GCA_903914175.1 uncultured beta proteobacterium
ATCACGCGGGCCCCTCCCGCCCCCCCCCCCTCAAAGCATCTGGGTGCCGAGTAGGTTACGTCGGTTAAATCGGTTTGAATCAGCCAACCTGCTCGAAGTATCAATGGGAAAAAACGCGGGTGTGCTACGGCAGTCTCATTCAAGCACAAAATCTTAGTGGGGTTGTTTGGGGGGTAGAACGATTTTCATATCGTGCATCATTGGCTAACTGGCGGAGAGGGTGGGATTCGAACCCACGGTACCTTGCGGTACGCCTGATTTCGAGTCAGGTACATTCGGCCACTCTGCCACCTCTCCGAGTGATTCGACGCGTGTCAAACTGGCGCGATTGTAGCAGCGCCGCGGGGCTTACCCCGCCGCTGCGAGCTGTTGCAGTGCGGCCTCGATGTCCTGTGCGCCGATGCCCTCCTGGGGCTGTAGGCAGGTCTTGAGTTTGACCAGGGCAGACTGCCCCTCGCGCTGCAGCAACTGGATCGCTGCCGCCGCTTCGCGTGGTGAATCAAAGCCCAGGCTTTGCAGCAGCACGCGCCCACCGGGCTCGGTCAGCTTGAAACAGAATTTGCCATCGGCCTCGCGGTACTGCTTGAACAGCGGCAGCGCGGTTTTGGCCGTTTTCACAGGGCTTTTGCTGGTCGCTACCGAGCGCAGGTCGCGCAAGCCGACGGCGCGGCGCAGTTCGGCAGTGAAGGGGCCGGCGATGGCGCGTGCCTTGGTGGCACCGGCAAGCAGAATTTCCTCAATCTTCGCCGGCGCGGCCATCAGTTCGGTGTAGCGTTCGCGCATGGGGCTGATCTCGCGGTCGATGCGCTCAAACAGCATCTGTTTGGCCTCAGCCCAGCCGATGCCATCGGCGTAGGCCTGCCGCAGGGCCGCTGTTTCATCGGCGCTGGCAAAAGCCTGGTAGATCTGGAACAGGGCCGAGCCTTCGGTCTCTTTGGCTTCGCCCGGTGCGCGCGAGTCGGTCACGATGCCGCCGACCAGTTTCTTCAATTGCGCGCGCGGCGCAAACAACGCGATGTGGTTGTCGTAGCTCTTGCTCATCTTGCGCCCGTCCAGGCCGGGCAGGGTGGCGACACTTTCTTCGATCGCCGCTTCGGGCAGTGTGAAGTGCTCGCCGTAAAGATGGTTGAAGCGCTGCGCGATGTCGCGCGCCATCTCGATGTGCTGCACCTGGTCGCGACCGACCGGCACCTGGTGCGCGTTGAACATCAGAATGTCAGCGGCCATCAGCACCGGGTACATGAAGAGGCCGGCGTTGACGTTGGCATCGGGCTCCTGCTGCGCTGCCGTGTTCTGGTCCACCGCTGCCTTGTAGGCGTGGGCGCGATTGAGCAGGCCCTTGGACGTGACGCAGGTCAGCAGCCAGGTCAGCTCGGGAATCTCGGGCACATCGGACTGGCGATAAAACGTCACGCGCTGCGGGTCCAGGCCAGCGGCGAGCCAACTGGCGGCGATCTCCAGCGTGGAGCGCTGGATGCGCGCGGGATCGTCGATCTTGATCAGGGCGTGGTAGTCGGCCAGAAAATAAAAACTCTGAACATCGGCGCGCTGGCTGGCCTGCACCGAAGGCCGGATGGAGCCGACGTAATTGCCAAGATGGGGTGTACCGGACGGTGTGATGCCGGTTAGAAAACGGTGGGAACTCATGTCAGAAAAACTTGGTTACAGGTGCGGTGAAAACTAGCCCAGGAGCATGGCAATGGGTGTCAGCAGAAGATTGAGCAGGCCATAGGTCAGACCCATCAGGGGCTGCATCCACAAGCTGCTGACGACGCCGGCAATGACCAGGCCCATGACGATGAAGAAGCCCCAGGGCTCGACGCGCGATACCCACACCGCCTGGCGATACGGCAGCAGGCCGACCAAAATGCGCCCGCCGTCGAGCGGCGGCAGCGGGAACAGGTTGAAGACGAACATCACGACGTTGACCAGAATGCCACCCTGCGCCATCTTGAGGAAGAAGGGTTCGGATACATCGGCACCCTTGAGCACAAACAGCAGGGCGCCCCACAGAAAGGCCTGGATGAAGTTGGCCGCCGGCCCGGCCAGCGCGACCCAGATCATGTCGCGCTTGGGGTTGCGCAGATTGCCAAAGCGCACCGGCACCGGCTTGGCGTAGCCGAACAGAAAGGCACCCGAGGTTGCAAAGTACATCAGCAAGGGCATCAGGATCGTACCCATCGGGTCGATGTGCTTGAGCGGGTTGAGCGTGATGCGCCCGAGCGCATAGGCCGTGTTGTCGCCGAAATGGCGCGCTGCGTAGCCGTGTGCCGCCTCGTGCACGGTGATGGCGAACAGCACCGGCAGGGCGTACAGGGCGACGGTTTGAATCAGGTGGGCGATGTCCATGGCGCTATTGTCCCAGAGAGCGCGACGTTCTAGAGACCAAGCGCTGACAGAGGGCCGCGGCCTTCGCGAATGATCACCGGCTCGCCGCTGCTGATGTCAACGATCGTGGTCGGCTCCAGGGCGCAGGCGCCGGCGTCGATCACGGCGGCGATCTGGTTCTTGTAGCGCTCCAGAATCTCCTGCGCGTCGTTGAGCGGCTCGGTCTCACCCGGGGCGATCAAGGTGGTCGCCAGCAGCGGGGCGCTGTGCATTTCCAGCAGCGCCTGCAGCACCTTGTGCTCGGGCACGCGCAGGCCAATGGTGCGCCGTGCCGGGTGGCTCAGGCGGCGCGGCACTTCCTTGGTTGCTTCCAGGATAAAGGTGTAGGGGCCGGGCGTGGCCGACTTGATCAGGCGGAACTGCTGGTTGTCCACCATCGCGTAGGTGGAGAGTTCGCGCAGGTCGCGGCACAGCAGGGTCAGGTGGTGCTTGTCATCAACGCCACGGATGCGGCGCAGTTTGTCGGCTGCTGACTTGTCGTCGAGATGGCAGACCAGCGCGTAGCTGGAGTCGGTTGGCACGGCCAGGATCTCGCCTTTTTCCAGCAGCGTGACGGCCTGCTTGAGCAGACGAAGCTGTGGATTCTCGGGGTGAACTTCAAAAAACTGGGCCATGGCGCTATTGTCGGGCAAGCGCGCTCAGTCGGTCGCGGGGCGTTGCTGCCGGTTCACCTCGTGGGCTGAGAGCACGGCGTTGCCAATGCCGCTGGCGGCGATCACGGCAATGCCGAGCCAGGCCAGGCCATCGGGCACATGGTCAAAGACCAGCCAGCCGAGCAGCGTGGCAAAGGCGATCTGGGCATACAGATAAGGCGTCAACACTGGCGCTGAAGCGCGCTGGTAGGCCTGGATCAGCAGCAGGTGGCCAAAGGTTCCGAGGAAACCGATCAGCAGGAACCAGGGCCAGTGCGCCAGCAGTGCCGCGCTGTTCCAGTAGAAGAATACGACCGGGCACATCAGCAGCGCGCCGACCAGGCCGGTGTAGAACTGCGTGGTGTGCGGGTTCTCTTCGCCGCTCAGGCGGCTCGTCAGCACCTGGAACCAGCCATAGGCCGTCACCATGACGACCGGAAACAGCAAGGCCCAACTGAACACCTGACCGCCTGGCCGCACCACCAGCAGCACCCCCATCAGTCCCGCCGCCATCAGCAGCCAGCGCCGCGGCGAGACGTAATTCTTCAGTATCCATGCCGCCATTGCGGTGGCGACGAGTGGCGCGAGCATCACCATGGCGGTGAATTCACCGACCGGCAGATACTGCAGGCCAACAAAGGAACAGGCGCTGGTGATCAGCAGCAGCACACCGCGCAGTATTTGAAAGCGCGGGTTCGGTGTGCGCAGCAGGGCGCCTCTTTGCGTCGGAAAGCGTATGACAAAGGTCACCACCGCCTGGAACACGTAACGCCCCCAGAGCAGCATCATGACCGGCGCCAGTTTGACCCCCTGCTTGGTTGCGGTGTCGAGCACGGCAAAGGATAGTGACGCCAACACAATCAGCAAAATGCCGGCACCTTGCCGGGTACGCCAGAAGCGCATTGCGGATCAGCGACCCATGACGACATCGGCCGCCGGGGTTTGATGTGTTTGGTTTTGGATCCGGTTGCGCAGCAAGTCCCACACGGGCGTCAGCTTGGTGGGCAAAGGCGGCAGCGTGCCGAGTTCGGTGTGGCTCTCGTTGGGGCTGTGAAAATCGCTGCCGCGCGAGGCGACAAGGCCGAATTCGCGTGCCGTGTCGGCGTAAATCAGGTACTCGGCTGCTGTGTGACTGCCGGTGACCACTTCCACACCCTGCCCGCCATGGGTTTTGAATTCGCTGAACAGCGCGTACTCTTCGTTGGCGCTGAACTTGTAGCGCGCCGGGTGCGCAATAACGGCCACGCCGCCAGCCCCGTTGATCCAGCCGACGGCGTCTTTCAGGCTGGCCCAGCGGTGCTCCACATAGCCCGGCTTGCCTTCGGTCAGGTACTTGCGAAAGACTTCACTGGTTTCGCGGCAGACGCCGGTCTCGACCATGAAGCGGGCGAAATGCGTGCGCGAGATCAGCGCGTGGTTCCCTGCGTATTTGAGCGCGCCTTCATAACAGCCGTGAATGCCGACTTTGGCCAGGCTTTCAGCCATTTCCATGGCGCGCTGGCCGCGACCACCGCGCGTTTGCAACAAGCCACGTTGCAAGGCTTCGTTGTCCGGGTCAAAACCGAGGCCAACGATGTGAACCGTCTGGTGAATGAAGGTGACTGAGATTTCAACGCCGGCCAGATACGGCAGGTCGAGTGCCGCAGCGGCAGCGGCGGCGCGCTGCTGGCCGCCGATTTCATCGTGGTCGGTCAGCGCCCAAAGCGCCACGCCGTTGGCCTTGGCGCGCTGCGCCAGTTCTTCGGGCGTGAGCGTGCCGTCGGAGATGGTGGAATGGCAGTGGAGGTCGGCGTTGAGTGTGGAAGACACCGAGCCATTCTAAGCCGCCGTGTTGGGCTGCTCGAACTGTCATAAGGCATGGATCCCGGATCGGGTCCGGGATGACAGCCATTTGCCGGGATAACAGCGAGCGGCGGGATAACAGCGAGCGGCGGGATGACAGCGAGCGGCGGGATGACAGGCGCGGTTTATATCTCCGCCGCCTCCACCAGAAAGCGCACGCGGCGCACGCCGTTCCAGGCGTCGGCGTCGAGCCGGAAGGCGAGCTTGACGCGCGGCGGCAGCGCATCGGTGTGGCCGAACCAGATACCGTCCACCGGCTGGCCCTGGTGTTTAAGTTTGAGCGCCAGGTGCTTGCCGCCGACCAGGCGCTGCGACAGCACTTCGAGTTCTTCGCTGAAGGTTGGCGCGGCAAAGCCCTGGCCCCAGACTTCCTTGTGCAGCGTGTCCACCAGATCGACGCGGCGGTACTCGGGTTTGAGGGGTCCGTCGGTGGCCAGGCGTCGGGTCAGCGTGTCGGCGTCCAGCCATTCACCTGCGACCTGATTCAGGCCCTGTTCAAACGTTGTCAGATCGGCTGCATTGATGGTGCAGCCCGCCGCCATCGCGTGGCCGCCAAAACGCAGCAGCACGCCGGGATGGCGCTTGGCCAGCAGGTCGAGCGCGTCGCGCAAATGAAAGCCGGCAATCGAGCGCCCCGAGCCCTTGAGTTCGTGCTCGTGGCCCGGTGCCGCGCTGGCAGCGAAGACAAAGGTCGGGCGGTGCAGTTTGTCCTTGATGCGCGAAGCCACGATGCCGACCACGCCTTCGTGAAAACCGGCATCAAAAACGCAGATCGCCGGTGGTGGCGCCAACTCGGCCGCGAACAGCGACTCGGCAATCAGCAGCGCCTGCTCGCGCATCGTGCCCTCGATCTCGCGCCGGTCGCGGTTGATGCCGTCGAGCATCCTGGCCAACTCATCAGCGCGCGTGGCGTCGTCGGTCAGCAGGCATTCGATGCCCAGCGTCATGTCCGACAGGCGACCGGCGGCGTTGATGCGCGGGCCCAGGGCAAAGCCGAAATCAAAAGTGGTGGCCGTTGCCGCTTGCCGTCCGGCGGCTGTAAACAGGGCGGCCAGTCCGGGCGGCATGGCCAGGGCGCGCACGCGCTTTAAACCCTGCGCCACCAGGCGGCGGTTGTTGGCGTCGAGCTTGACGACGTCGGCCACCGTGCCGAGTGCGACCAGGGGCAGCAGGGCATCCAATTTCGGTTGTGCGGTGGCCTCGAAATGACCGCGCTGACGCAACTCCGCGCGCAGTGCCAGCAGCACGTAGAACATGACGCCAACGCCGGCGATGGACTTGCTCTCGAACGGGCACAGCGGCTGGTTCGGATTGACGATGACATCGGCCTGCGGCAGCAGCGTCTGGCCATCGATGCTGGCCGGCAGGTGGTGGTCGGTCACCAGCACCTGCAGGCCCAGTGCACGCGCTTTGGCTACACCCTCGAAACTGGCGATGCCGTTGTCGACCGTGATCAGCACGTCGGCGCCGCTGTCCTTGACGCGTTGCGCGATCGGTGGCGTCAGGCCGTAGCCATCGACGACGCGGTCGGGCACGATGTAGCTGACGTGCTTGGCACCCAGCAGGCGCAGGCCGCGTATGCCGACGGCGCAGGCGGTGGCGCCGTCGCAGTCGTAGTCGGCCACGATGCATAGCTTCTTGTCGGCCGCGATGGCGTCGGCCAGCAGGCGTGCCGCAGCGCTGGCGCCGAGCAGGGTGTCGGGTGGCAGCAGGCGCGCCAGTCCCTCGTCGAGTTCGAGTGGGCTTTGCACGCCGCGCGCCGCGAACAACTGCGCCAGCAGCGGGTGCACGCCGCCCTGTTCCAGCGCCCAGGCGCTGCGCGGTGGCACATCACGGGCGATGAGTTTCACAGTTGCTCCAGACAGACTGAGGCGGCTTGGCCGGCAAAGACTGCTTTGAGCCGACTCGACCAGGACCGCGTCTGCGAAAGAAAACCCTGCGCATGGCGCTCGCCGCAGAGCGTGAGTTGCACCGGCTCGCCGCGCGCCAGTGCCGCCAGCAGTGCGCTGCATTCCTTGCCGTCGAGCGCGGTCCATGCTTTTGACCAGCCGGCCCAGTCTTCGTTCAGCGCGGCATCGCGCAGCGCCGTGATCACGACCGGGGCGTCGGTGGGAGTCGCAGGCAGTTCGTGCAGCACGCCCGTGCCGCTGAGCCAGAACGAATTGACCGGCACCAGGCCCTGCGCCGCGCGCTCGTCGTTGAGTGGGTGGTGATACAGCAGCATCTGCATTTCCGCCTGCAGCCGTTGCACGGTGCTGGCCTTCGGTCCGACCGGCAACCAGGTCTGCACGTCACGACCGACCACGCGCTCCAGCGCGGCCGTGGCCAGTCCGTCAAACAGATCGCTGTGTGCCAGCCAGCAGTGCGGCTGCCCGTAGTGCAGTTCAATGCCGTCCTCGGCAAAGTAGGGTTGCATCGCGGCCAGCAGACGGTGTGAATCGGCTTCGGAGAACTGCGGCAGCGTCATGCCGCCCATGGCCGCGTGCTTGGAGCCGACGTGCCAGTGGCAGGGTGTGATGAAAGCCCAGGCGCCGCCGGGCAAGCTGTTTTGCAGGGCCTGCAATGCCGCCCACGGAATCAGACCATCGGAGAGCGGCAGACCCAGGGCGCGGGCCAGCGCGCGTTCGTGCGGCGGCGACAGGCTGGCGTTGTCGCCCACATCCAGCGGCTCGGGTGTCAGGCGTGAGAGCAGCTTTTCGAGCTGCGGCAGCTGCAGCGTCGGCAAGGCCGCCTTGCAGCCTTCGGAGTTGGAAAAAGCGTACGGGATCAGGAGGTGCATGGCGTGATTGTGCGGGATGCCACAATAACATCTGTTTCATTCCGGTCGGGCCATGCAAATCCCCTACGAACTCATTCTGGGCTGGCGCTATACGCGGGCCGGGCGCGCGACCCGGCGCAACGGCTTTATCTCGTTCATCTCGGGCGTGTCGATGCTCGGCATCGCCCTGGGTGTGGCCGCGCTCATCATCGTGCTCAGCGTCATGAACGGTTTCCAGAAGGAAGTGCGGGATCGCATGCTGGGCGTGGTTTCGCACATCGAGATCTATGCGCCGAGCGGCGCGGCCCTGCCCGATCTGGCGCGCACACTGCGCGAGGTGCGTGCGCATCCGCAGGTGCTGGGCGCTGCGCCCTTCATCGCCACGCAGGCACTGCTGGCGCGCGGCGAGGACATGAAGGGCACGGTGGTGCGCGGCATCGACCCGGCGCTGGAAGGCGCTGTAACAGACCTGGCGGGTGGACTGAAGAGTTCGGCGTTGACGCGCTTGCTGCCGGGCGAATTCGGCATCGTGCTCGGCGGCGAACTGGCGCGCTCGCTCGGCGTGCGTCAGGGCGACAAGCTGACGCTGGTGGCGCCCAGCGGCCAGGTGACGCCGGCCGGCGTTGTGCCGCGCCTGAAGCAGATGACGGTGGTTGGCACTTTCGACTCGGGTCATTACGAATACGACTCGGCGCTGGTCTTGCTGCACGTGGATGACGCGGCGCGCATCTTCCGGCTTGAAGGCCCGAGCGGCGTGCGCCTGAAGTTGCGCGATCTGCACCAGGCGCGCGCAGTGGCCGCCGAACTCTCGCGCAGTCTCAGTGGCGATTTGTATGTGCGCGACTGGACACAGCAGAACCGCAGCTGGTTTGCCGCCGTGCAGGTGGAAAAACGCATGATGTTCATCATCCTCACCTTGATCGTGGCGGTGGCCGCTTTCAACCTGGTCTCAACCCTGGTGATGACAGTCACCGACAAGCGCGCCGACATTGCGATCCTGCGCACCCTGGGTGCCAGCCCGAACTCGATCATGGGCATCTTTGTCGTGCAGGGCGCGATGGTCGGCGTGATTGGCACGCTGGCTGGGCTGGCGCTCGGTTTAGGCGTGGCCTTCAACATTGACG
>CAIWNX010000039.1 GCA_903914175.1 uncultured beta proteobacterium
CGGATGGTGTTGACCACCAGCGTTGCCAGGGCTTCGCCTTCGACGTCTTCCGAGATGATCAGAAGCGGACGGCCCGACTTGGCAACTTGCTCCAGCGTGGGCAGCAGGTCGCGGATGTTGCTGATCTTCTTGTCGTACAGCAGCACGAACGGGTTGTCCAGCAAAGCGGCTTGCTTTTCGGGGTTGTTGATGAAGTAGGGCGACAGGTAGCCGCGGTCAAACTGCATGCCTTCGACGACGTCGAGTTCGCTGTCGAGCGACTTGCCGTCTTCGACGGTGATGACGCCTTCCTTGCCGACCTTGTCCATCGCGTCAGCGATGATCTTGCCGATGGCTTCGTCGCTGTTGGCCGAGATCGAGCCGACTTGTGCGATTTCCTTGGACGTGGTGGTGGCCTTGGAGGCCTTCTTCAGTTCGGCGACCAGGGCGGTGACCGCCTTGTCGATGCCGCGCTTCAGATCCATCGGGTTCATTCCGGCGGCCACGTACTTCATGCCTTCGTGCACGATGGCTTGCGCCAGCACGGTGGCGGTGGTGGTGCCGTCGCCAGCGATGTCAGAGGTCTTGGAAGCGACTTCCTTGACCATTTGCGCGCCCATGTTCTGCAGCTTGTCCTTGAGTTCGATTTCCTTGGCCACGGACACACCGTCCTTGGTCACGGTCGGGGCGCCGAACGAGCGCTCCAGCACCACATTGCGGCCTTTGGGGCCGAGGGTGACTTTGACTGCGTTGGCCAGGATGTTGACACCCTCGACCATGCGTGCGCGGGCTTCGCCGCCAAAAATAACGTCTTTTGCTGCCATGATATGACTCCAGTTAATTCAAATAATTACAAAACGGGTTGTTAGGGAAGAAAGCGTGTGCGAGCACCGTGCAATGACGCATGGCGTTCGCGCAGCAGCAATTACTTCTCGACAACTGCGAAGAGGTCGTCTTCTTTCATGACGAGCAGTTCGTCGCCGTCAACCTTGACAGTCTGGCCGCTGTATTTGCCAAACAGAACGCGGTCGCCGACCTTGACGGCCATCGGGCTGATTTCGCCCTTGTCGTTCTTCTTGCCCGGGCCCACGGCCAGCACTTCACCTTGATCAGGCTTTTCGGCAGCGCTGTCAGGAATCACGATGCCAGAGGCGGTTTTGGTTTCGTTTTCGACGCGTTTGACAATCACGCGGTCGTGCAGAGGACGAAGTTTCATGGGATCTCCTAAAATTTGAAACAGGGGTTGAAAACACGAGTGCCACGTCAAACGAGTTGGCACGCCATATCCTGAGGAGAAGGTGCAACACCGGTGAAAGGGTGCGTTAGCACTCGACTCCTACGAGTGCTAATGATAAGGCCATTTGTCGGACTTTCAATGCGTGGGCTGGAAATGAGTCGAAATTCGTGGGAAATCCCCATCCAGGTGCACTGCGGAAAATCTGCGAAACTTCATGATGCATCAGCTTCCTCGTCCTTTCCTGCGACTCGTCTGGTCCAATCTGGCGGCGCAATCGGCCGAGCAATTGGGTTTGGCCGCCGTTCCCATCGTCGCGGTTCTGGCGCTGGGCGCCGGGCCCGGTGAGATCGGACTGCTGGCGACGGCACAGACGCTGCCCTTCCTGATTCTGTCGATGCCGCTGGGCCTGCTCGCTGATCGAACGTCGCGGCGCCAACTGATGGCGTTGGCCGAAGGCTTGCGCCTGCTGGCGTTTCTGACCTTGATTGCAGCGTTTCTGTTGGACCGAATTTCGCTGGAACTGCTGGCCGTGCTTGGTTTTGTCGGTGCGATTGGCACCGTCGGTTACAGCGTAGCCGCACCGGCGCTTGTGCCCGCGCTGGTTGCGCGTGATGCGATCATGGCGGCCAATGGGCGTCTTGAACTCGCCCGAAGCGTGGCGTTTACCGCCGGACCGGCGCTTGCCGGTGCGCTTGTCTCGTGGGCCGGCGCTTCGGCTGCGTTCGTGCTGGCTGCGGTGCTGTCGGCTTCGGCTGTGGCATTGTTACTGGGGCTTAACGAACCGAAGCGCCTGGCCCAGCCAGCGCGCCACCCGCTGCTCGAACTTCAGGACGGCGCGCGGCTCGTGTGGCGCCATGCACTGCTGCGCCCCATTCTTCTGACGGCCGTTGCCTGGAACATCTCCTGGTTCGTGCTGCAGGCAGCGTATGTGCCGTATGCCGTCCGAACGCTGGGCTTGAGCGCAGGTGGCGTGGGTATCACGCTGGCAAGTTATGGCGCGGGCATGATCGTAGGGGCGTTGTTCGCGCCCCGGGTGATGAGCGCACTGCCGTTTGGCAGGGCGATTCAGGTCGGGCCCACGATCTCGGTGCTGGCGGCCATGACGATGGTCGCAACGCTGGCGTTCCCCAGTGCTGCCGTGGCGGTGATGTCGTTCTTTCTTTTCGGGGTTGGCCCAATCATCTGGACGATTACGGCGACGACGCTGCGCCAAACCGTTACACCCAATGCGATGCTGGGTCGCGTATCAGCCCTGTTTCTCACCGTCAACATGGGCGCCCGCCCGCTGGGCGCTGCGCTGGGCGGCTTTGTCGGTGCCGCGTGGGGCGAACCGGCGTGCCTGATCTTGGCGCTGCTTGGGTTCATCTTGCAAGCGTGGCTGATCTTCGCCTCGCCCGTGAGCCATTTGCAGCACCTGCCGGAGCCGATAATTGACGCATGAACCTGAAGCGCCGCGCCAGCGTGTTCCCTGCCGAATCACAAACCCGCTCTGAAACCAGCGGCAACGACGGCCCCTGGCTGGGCGAACTCGACGCCTGGCTGCTGCGCGAAGGCAAGCACCTGCGCCCGTGGCAAAAGCTCGGCGCGCATCCAACCCGGCAGGGCGGTGTCGATGGCGTAGCCTTTGCGGTCTGGGCACCCAACGCGCAGCGCGTCTTGGTGGTCGGTGACTTCAACCAGTGGGACGCAGGCCATGACACGATGCATTGGCGCGGCGACTGCGCGGTCTGGGAGCTCTTTGTTCCCGGTGTGCGCGCTGGTGCGCTCTACAAGTTTGAAGTTGTCGATGTGCACGGTCATTGCACGCACAAGACCGACCCCTACGCACTGCGCTGCGAAGGCCCGCCCGGCAACGCAGCCCAGGTCTGCGATGCGTCGCATGACACCGTCCGCGCACCCGGCGCGACGAATTCCCTGTCCGCACCGATAGCGATCTACGAGGTCCATGCCGGCTCCTGGCGCCGCCCCAACGGCCAGATACCGGACTGGGATTTTCTGGCCAGCACGCTCGTGCCCTACGTGGTCGATCTCGGCTTTACGCACATCGAACTGCTGCCCATCACCGAGCACCCGTTCTACGGCTCCTGGGGTTACCAGCCCACGGGGCTGTACGCGCCGAGTGCGCGCTATGGCGCACCGGATGCGCTGCGCCGTTTCATCGCTGCGGCCCACGGCGCCGGGCTCAAACTGATTCTGGATTGGGTTCCGGGTCACTTCCCCTCCGACGCCCACGCGCTGGCGCGCTTTGACGGCACGGCGCTGTACGAGCACGCTGATCCGCGCGAAGGTTTTCACCAGGACTGGAACACGCTGATCTACAACTTTGGCCGCAACGAAGTGCGCAACTTTCTGCTTGGCAGCGCGCTGTTCTGGGTTGAGCAGTACGCGGTGGACGGTTTGCGCGTCGATGCGGTCGCTTCCATGCTGTACCGCGACTACAGCCGCGCCGCCGGACAGTGGTTGCCGAACCGCGACGGCGGTCGCGAGAACTACGAGGCGATCGACTTTCTGCAGCAAACCAACCAGGCCCTGCACAGCGAAGCAGCGGGTGTGCTGACCATGGCTGAAGAATCCACTGCTTTTCCGCGCGTCACCGGCGCTGCCGGCACTGGCGGTCTTGGGTTTGACTTCAAATGGAACATGGGCTGGATGAACGACACGCTGGCCTATTTCGCACTCGATCCGGTGCACCGGCGCTGGCACCACCATCGCATCACCTTTGCCCTGACCTACGCCTGGAGCGAACACTATGTGCTGCCGCTGTCGCACGACGAAGTGGTGCACGGCAAGGGCTCGCTGCTGGGCAAGATGTGGGGCGATGCCTGGCAAAAGCGCGCCAACCTGCGCGCGTTGTACGCGCTGATGTACGCCTTCCCGGGCAAGAAGCTGATGTTCATGGGCAGCGAACTGGCAACACCGGCTGAGTGGAACCACGACGCCGAACTCGATTGGGGCTTGCTGCAGGACCCGGCGCATGCCGGTGTTCAGCACCTGGTGCGCGACCTCAATGGGCTCTACCGCAGCCGGCCCAGCCTGCATGCGCGCGACTGCGACGCTGCTGGCTTTCGCTGGATCGAAGCCGACGATGCTGACCACTCGGTCTACAGCTTCATGCGCTTAGGGCCAGAGCCACAGCAGCAACTGCTGGCCGTGTGCAACCTGACGCCGCTGCCGCGCAGTGGCTGGCGTATCGGCGTGCCGCAGCCGGGTCTGTGGCGCGAGGTTCTCAACACCGATTCAGCACACTACGGCGGCAGCAACGTCGGCAACCACGGGGGTGTCAGGGCGGAGCCGGTGCCGATGCACGGGCAGGCCCAATCCTTGTGTCTGAACCTGCCGCCACTGGCCGTGGTCTGGTTTGAGCTGGAGCCTGCATCGTGAACAAAGCCGACCTGCTCAGCTGCGCGCCGGGAAGACCCTGGCCGATGGGTGTCACGTCCAGCGTCTGCGAGGGCGTCAGCGGACTCAACGCAGCGGTCTATGCACGCCACGCCAGCGCCGTCGAACTCTGCCTGTTCGACGCCACAGGCGAAACCGAGACCGCGCGCATCCGTCTGCCGGCCTGCAGCGACGGTGTCTGGCACGGCTTTGTGCCGGGCCTGGGCGTTGGCCAGCTTTACGGTCTGCGCGCGCACGGACCCTGGGCGCCGCAAGCCGGGCAGCGCTTCAACCCGGCGCGCCTCCTGATCGACCCCTGGGCACGCTCGCTCTGCGGACCACTCGCCACGCTGGCGCTGCAAAGCGGCTACCGTGCCGACGCGCCGGATCAGCCCGACGCACAAGACAACGCGCAGCACATGCCCAAGGCGCGTGTGCTCGATCTGGCCGCCGAACTGTGCGCCGGTGCTGCCATCACGCCGGGGCCGCAAACCACGCTGGCCAAAACCGTTCTCTACGAGGCGCAGGTCAAGGCCCTGACCGCGCTGCACCCGCAGGTGCCGCTTGAACAGCGTGGCACCTTCGCCGGTGTGGCCAGCGCGGCCATGCTGTCGCACTACCAGCGCCTGGGCATCACGGCGCTGTGCCTGCTGCCGGTGCACATGCACCAGGCCGAGCGCCATCTGATCGAGCGCGGCCTGTCCAATCACTGGGGCTACAACACCCTGTCCTTCTTTGTGCCCGACGCCCGCTTCGCCACACCGGCAGCGCGCGCTGCAGCGCACGACGATGCAGCCGTGCGCGCTGAGTTCCGCGCCATGGTCGATGCCTTGCACCGCAGTGGCATCGAAGTCATTCTGGACGTGGTCTACAACCACACGGCCGAGGGCGATGCGCTCGGGCCGAGCTTGTGCTGGCGCGGTCTGGACAACGCCAGTTGGTACGCGCTCGATGAGCAGGGCGGCTACCTGAACGCCAGCGGCTGCGGCAACTCGCTCAACATGGGCGAGCCGCGCGTCGTGCAGATGGTGATGGACAGCCTGCGCTGGTGGGTGCAGGCCTTTGGCGTTGACGGTTTTCGCTTTGACCTGGCCGTCTCACTCGGACGCACCGGCGTGCATTTCGACGCCAACGGACCCTTGTTTGCGGCGATCGCACAGGAC
>CAIWNX010000040.1 GCA_903914175.1 uncultured beta proteobacterium
ATAGCCTGACTCCAGCAACGCCCGACGAACAGGTGACCTTGGAAGTCATCGAAGGCCGACGTGCCGGTGAAGATGCGCCTGACGCCATCGTCGCCGTGGTTGACGCCACCAACTTGCGCATGAACCTGCGGCTGGTCTTGGAACTCAAGCGTTTCGGCAAGCCGATGGTGCTGGCGGTCAACATGGCGGACGTGGCGCGGTCACAAGGCCTGAAGCTCGATTTACCCCGCCTGGCGCTGGAACTGGGTTGCCCGGTGGTCGAGACGGTGGCGGTCATGCACGATGGCCACGCTCAATTGCTGGCGCAACTTGAAAAGCAGTTTGCCCGACCACTGCCGCCTATGCCCGACGCCAATGCGCAGCCAGTGACTTCAACTGAATTGCAGCGTGAAGTGCGGCGCATTCTGGCCCTGGTGGCACCTGACGCACCGAGCCGGGGGCGCCTGCAGCACCGTTTGGATTCGGTGGTGATGCACCCCGTCTGGGGTCTTGTTTTGCTGGCAGCGGTGTTGTTCCTGATTTTTCAGGCGGTTTTTTCCTGGGCCAATCTGCCTATGGACATGATACGTAGCGCCATGACAGCGCTGGGCCAGTGGACACTGGAACACATGGCGGCGGGGCCGTTGCGCAGCCTGCTGGTCGATGGTGTGATCGCCGGCGTCGGCGGTGTGCTGGTGTTCTTGCCGCAGATTTTGATCCTGTTCTTTTTCATTCTGCTGTTGGAAGACTCGGGTTATCTGCCGCGCGCCGCCTTTCTGCTCGATAACCTGATGGGCAAGGTCGGTTTGTCGGGTCGCGCCTTCATCCCCCTGCTGTCGAGCTTTGCCTGCGCCATTCCGGGCATCATGGCAACACGCACCATTGCCAACTGGAAAGACCGCCTCGCCACCATCATGGTGGCGCCGCTGATGACCTGCTCGGCACGGCTGCCGGTCTATGCGCTGTTGATTGGCGCCTTTGTGCCGCAGCGCGACGTTGGCTGGTTCAGCCTGCGTGGCCTGACCCTGTTTGGCCTGTACGTGGCGGGTGTGGTCAGCGCCATGGGCGTTGCCTGGGTCTTCAAGCGCGTCTGGATGAAGAACGGCTACCAACCGTTGATGCTGGAACTGCCGCCGTACCGCGTGCCGAGTTTGCGCAATCTCGGTCTTGGTCTGTGGGAGCGTGCCCGCATCTTCCTGCGCCGGGTTGGCGGCATCATCTTTGCGTTGATGGTGGTGTTGTGGTTTTTATCAACTTTTCCGTCGCCACCGGCAAGCTGGGATGCATCCCAGGGTCCGGCCATTCAGTACAGCATCGCCGGCATGCTCGGCCACGCCTTGCAGTGGCTGTTTGCGCCGATTGGTTTGAATTGGCAGATCTCCATTGCGCTGGTGCCTGGGATGGCAGCGCGTGAGGTGGTGGTGGGTGCCCTGGGCACGGTTTACTCGCTTTCCGGCGCTGATCGCTCGGTTGCCGATGCCCTGTCACCGGTTATCGCTCACGGCTGGTCCTTGGCCACGGCGTACTCGCTGCTGGCCTGGTTTGTTTTTGCGCCGCAATGTTTGTCGACGCTGGCGGTGGTGCGGCGCGAGACCAACTCCTGGCGCTTTCCACTGGTGATGGCAATCTACCTGTTTGCGCTGGCCTATGTGGCGGCGTTTGCGACGTACCGCATTACCCTGTGGCTAGGAGCTTAGGCGATGGCGCTGCAATCCCTGCTCGTGTACTCGTTGGTGGCCGGCTGCTTTGTCTATGCGGCTTGGACACTCATGCCGCAAGTCGCACGGCGCTCTCTGGCCAATGCTTTGTTGCGCCTGCCCTTACCCGATGTTTGGCGCGCCGCGCTGCAAAAGTCTCTCAGCACCTCGGGCGGGTGCCACTGCAGCGGCTGTGACCAGGCGCAACCCAAAGTGGGCGGCATGAAAACACCGGCGCCGCAAGTGTTGGTGTTTCATCCACGCAAACGCCCCTAAGCGCGGCGCGCCTTTTCAAGTGACAAAAACCCGTGCCTTGCGCGGTGTTAACAGCAGGGTTTCATCTGTTTGCAGGCCGAGCGCGCGGTATTCCTGTGCTGGAATCTGGGCTTCGATGATTTCGCCGTTGCCGGCTGACGCGTCCAGCGGCAGCAACTCCAGTCTGGCAATCGGTCCGACCACAATGGCGCGCGTCAGTTTGGCGACGATGCCGCGCCCGGCACCGTTGGCGCCAGCCGTGTAGCGTTGCACATCGAGGTCATGCGGGCGCACGTAGGCAAAGGCCTGTGCGTCCTGCGCGTCCAGGTGTTCAGGGGTTGCCAGCCGCACGCCGTGCTGGTCGGCGCCGATCAGCATCTCGCCCTCGTGAGCGCGGCCATGGAACAGGTTGACGTCGCCCAGAAAGCCATAAACAAAACGACTCGCCGGATGATCCCAGACGTCCTGCGGCGAGCCGATTTGCTCGACCACGCCACTGTTCATCAGCACAACCCGGTCCGCAACTTCGAGCGCCTCTTCCTGGTCGTGCGTGACAAAGATACTGGTGACGTGCAAGTCGTCGTGCAGGCGGCGCAGCCAGCGCCGCAGTTCCTTGCGCACCTTGGCGTCGAGCGCGCCAAACGGTTCGTCGAGCAGCAGCACCTTGGGCTCGACCGCCAGGGCGCGTGCCAGTGCAATGCGCTGGCGCTGACCGCCGGAGAGTTGTGATGGGTAACGGTCCGCCAGCCAGTCGAGTTGCACCAGGCCCAGCAGTTCGTGCACCTTCTGCTTGATGACCTCTTCGCTCGGGCGGTTGGCGCGCGGCTTCATGCGCAGGCCGAAGGCGACGTTGTCGAACACGCTCATGTGGCGAAACAGCGCGTAGTGCTGGAACACGAAGCCGACATTGCGCTCGCGCACATGCACGTCGGTCGTGTCCTCGCCGCTGAAAAGAATGCTGCCGTGGTCGGCTGTCTCCAGGCCGGCAATGATGCGCAGCAGCGTGGTCTTGCCGCAGCCCGATGGCCCCAGTAGTGCGACCAATTCACCTGACTCGATGTCCAGCGACACGTCGCGCAGCGCGTGGAAGCTGCCGAAGTCTTTGCTGACGTTGCGGATGGCGATGCTCATGGTGTTTTCTCAATGACAAATGATGGGGCGCATCAACGCCCCGGGTTTTCTGGTGGCAGCAAGGCGGCAGCCTTCTGATCGCGCTCGAACTGCCACTCCACCACCGACTTGATCAGCAGCGTGAGAACAGCCAGCAGCGCCAGCAGCGAGGCCACTGCAAAGGCGGCGACGGACTGGTATTCGTTGTACAAAATTTCTACGTGCAGTGGCATGGTGTTGGTCTGGCCCCGGATATGGCCCGAGACCACCGAGACCGCACCGAACTCGCCCATGGCGCGCGCGTTGCACAGGATCACGCCGTATACCAGCCCCCACTTGATGTTGGGCAGCGTAACGTGCCAGAAAATCTGCCAGCCATTGGCACCCAGCACCATGGCGGCCTGCTCTTCTTCCGTGCCCTGTGCCTGCATCAGCGGAATCAACTCGCGCGCGATGAAGGGGAAAGTGACGAAGACCGTGGCCAGCACAATGCCCGGCACGGCAAAGACGATTTTGATGTCGTGCGCCTGCAGCCAGGGCCCGATCCAGCCGTGCGCACCGAACAGCAGCACATAGACCAGACCGGCCACTACGGGTGAAACCGAAAACGGCAGATCGACGAGCGTGGTGAGAAAGGCCTTGCCGCGAAACTCAAACTTGGCAATCGCCCAGGCTGCGGCGATGCCAAAGACAAGATTCAAGGGCACGGCGATCGCGGCCGTGATCAGGGTCAAGCGGATCGCCGTCCAGGCATCGGGTTCCTTGAGCGCTTCCAGGTAGGCGCCAAAGCCTTTGCGCAGCGCTTCGGTGAAGACCGCAGCCAGTGGCAGGATCAGAAACAAAAAGATGAAACCCAGCGCCAGACTGATCAGCGTCCACTTTACCCACACAGCTTCGCTGGTGGGCGACTTACGCGCGGAACGCCGCGGAACCGGCTTCGCCGGGCCGCTGGCGTTGTCCCCCTGGGGGGAAGACTGGCGCACATCGTGCGCCTGGCTCAGGGGGGTACTCATGTTCCTGCGCCTGAACGCCGCCGCTGCCAGGCTTGCAAGGCGTTGATGACCAGCAGCAAAACGAACGAGATCACCAGCATCACCACTGCCACTGCGGTGGCGCCAGCATAGTCGTACTGCTCCAGTTTTCCGATGATGATCAGCGGCGTTATTTCCGAAATCATCGGCATATTGCCGGCAATGAAAATAACCGAGCCGTATTCGCCGATGGCGCGCGCAAAGGCCATGGCAAAGCCGGTCAGCAGCGCCGGCGCGATGGTCGGAAAAATGACGTAGCGAAAGGTCTGCCAGCGCGTCGCACCGAGGCAGGTCGCTGCTTCTTCAAGTTCCTTTTCCGCGTCTTCCAGAACCGGTTGCACGGTGCGCACGACGAACGGCAGACCGATGAAGATCAGCGCAATCACAATGCCGTTGCGGTTGAAGGCCAGCTTGATGCCTTGGGGCTCCAGCACCTGACCAACCCAACCGTTGCCGGCCAGCAAGGCGGTCAGTGCGATGCCGGCCACCGCAGTTGGCAGGGCAAACGGCAGGTCCACCAGCGCGTCAATCAGTTTCTTGCCGGGGAACTCGTAACGCACCAGCACCCAGGCCACCAGCAGGCCAAAGAAAACGTTGACCAGCGCCGCAATAAAGGACGCGCCAAAAGTCAGTTGGTAGGAAGCCAGCACACGCGGGCTGCTGACCGCCACCCAGAACTGCGCCCAACTCAGCGTGAAGGTCTTGAACACCAGCGCCGAGAGCGGGATCAGCACGATCAGGCTCAGGTACAAAACGGTGTAGCCCAGCGTCAGGTTGAAGCCCGGCAGCACGCGTCGCGTTGGCCGCTTGCGCAGGGTTTTACCCGGCGCCGGCTGTGGCGCAGAAAGAATCGCAGCGCTCATTTACTTGACGGTGTAGAGCTTGTCGAACTGACCGCCATCGTTGAAGTGGACCTTTTGCGCTTCGGACAGCGAGCCAAAGTACTCGCTCACCGCGAACAACTGGATCGGCTTGAAGGTGCTGGCGTATTTCTTCAGGATCGCAGCCGAGCGAGGGCGCAGCGCGTGCTTGGCGGCAATCTCCTGCGCCTCATCCGAGTACAGATAGTCGAGGTAGGCCTTGGCCAGCTCTGCCGTGCCTTTCTTGGCGACCGTGCGCTCCACCACGGCGACCGGGTTCTCCGCAATGATGCTCACCGATGGGTGCACGGCATCGACCTTGCCGGCGCCGAACTCGCGGTCCACCGACACCACTTCGGACTCAAACGTCACCAGCACATCTCCGATATTGCGTTGCAGGAAGATGGTGGTCGCATCGCGTCCCCCTTTGGCCAGCACCGGCACGTTCTTGAACAGCTTGCCGACAAACTCGGCGGCCTGCGCATCGGTGCCGCCCTTCTTGCGCACATAACCCCAGGCCGCTAGATAGGCCATGCGGCCATTGCCGCCGGTTTTCGGATTGACAACGATCACCTGAATGCCGGGCTTGACCAGATCGTCCCAGTCCTTGATGTGCTTCGGGTTGCCTTCACGTGTCAGAAACAGCATGGTCGAGGTGGTGGGTGAGGCATTGCCGGGAAAACGCTTGGCCCAGTCTTTGGCCACAACGCCGGCGCCGGCCAGAAACTCGACGTCGGTGGTGGTGTTCATGGTCACCACATCGGCATCCAGCCCGTCGTTGACGGCGCGCGCCTGCGCGCTGGAGCCTCCGTGCGCCTGGTCGATCTTGACGTCCTTGCCAGTGGTTTTCTTGTAATTGGCCACGAACGCGGCGTTGTAGTCCTTGTAGAACTCGCGCGCCACGTCGTACGACGCATTGAGCAAGGTGGTTTGTGCCACGGCCAGATTGCCAGCGGCCAGTGCGACGCCAGCCACGGCCAGCGTTATTGTTCTTTTCAGGTTCATGCGGATTCCAGTTGCGATGTCGAAAGCGGGGGTCGTGATGCGGCGAGCGGATCGGCGCTGCCGGTCAGTGATTGCAGCAGTGCCAGCCCCAGCGGCCAGGGCCCGAAGCCGGCCTCAAGATTGATGTGGCCAGCGTTTTGCAGGCGTACAAATTCACTGCCCCAGGCGCGGGCGTAGGCGCCTGCGGTGCGCACCGGGCAATAGGGGTCGTTGCTGCTGGCCACCAGGATGCTGCGATACGGCAGCGCCTGGTACGGCACCGGGGCAAAGTCAGCCAGCACACCGCGGCGTTCCGGGTCGGCCGGCGCCACCAGCAGCGCGCCTTGAATGTGCTGGGTCGTTTCTGGCGTCAAGTGCATGCTCGCAATGCAGCCCAGGCTGTGGGCCACGATCACCACCGGGCCGGCCTGGCTCAGAATCGTGCGCGTGATCGATGCCACCCAGGTGCTGCGCGAAGGCGTGATCCAGTCATCCTGCTGCACCCGCACGGCGTTCGGCAAGGCGTCGGCCCACAGGCTTTGCCAGTGGCCGGGACCGGAGTCGCGCCAGCCGGGAACGATGATGATGGGGGGCATGAGGAAAAGGCAGGGGTACGTTGGGTTGCAGATTTAGCTAGAGGCGGATTGTGAGACGGCATCCTTAAAACGCAAAATACTTAATTTCAATTTGGTTATGGCGTAATTGACATAAGGTTTTTTGAGATCATTGCCCCATGACCCAACAAACTGCGGCGCCGTCAGCTACCGTTCTCGTTGTCTGCCTGTGTGCCGAGTGGTGCGGTGTCTGTCGTGACTACCGGGCGCGCTTTGGCGAGTTGAAGTCACGTTTTCCACACGTGCAGTTCCTCTGGATTGACGTCGAAGACGAGGCCGATCTGCTGCACCCGCTTGACGTTGAGGACTTCCCCACGCTGCTGCTGGCCGTCCGTGACGAGGCGCGCTTTTTTGGGCCGCTGACGCCACAGATTGAAACGCTGGAACGCCTGATCCGCATCCAGTTGCAGGACGCTGGCGCATCCGCGCTCAAGGATCAGGAGGTCACGGAACTGGTTGCCAGAATCCGCGCCACCAAGGCGGTTTAACAGCGGGGCAAATTCAGCCGCGCTGCACACAGATCGGAATAGGGCTGAGCTTCGCCAGTGGTCGCGCCAGAAAGGTCGTCTACACCCCGAATTGCGAGGCGTATCCCCAAGGCTTGGCGATAAAGCCGGGCGGCCTGTTTGGGAATGCAGACGGATGATTTCGCGGTGGGGCATCACGCCGATGCTACAAAAACAATTACAGAAGTTCAAATTGACCGCCAGATTGCGGTCATTCTTTCCAGTAGATCTACGACTGCAGTGTGGTCGCGAGTTCGATCAAAGGGAACCTCCCAAATGCCGCTCTCCAAGTGATCAACCAACGGCATCCCCAAGGGTCATCCAAATTGGACCAAACCTGGTACGTTTCGCAAGTCTGTTTCGAGTGATCGGAAGCATCAACTTAGACGTCTGCTTCAGCATCCCGGACCGCGCCTGCGAACGTTCGCTCGACACGGGCGCCGATGACTGTTTAGGCCACATCAGAGCCCTTGAACGCCCGAGGTCGGACTCGACTGTCCTTGGACTGAGGTCGGTTAGAAAGTTAGGCGGAGGCGTGCGTCGGCTGCGCGACTAGACGTACACCAAGGGCTGCGCAAACACGGCTGACTGTATCGAAACGCGGTTCACTACCTGGCCGAAGTGCTTTGTACAAGGCTTCTCTGGTGATGCCGGAATCCTTCGCAACCTGCGTCATGCCCCGCGATCGGGCAATGTCGCCGAGCGCAGCCGCCAACAGTGCCGCGTCATTCTCTTCAAGAACGGTGGTGAGGTAGGCCGCTACGTCTTCTTCGCTGCTCAGGTACTCGGCTGCATCGAACTCGGGAAGTTCGGAAACTTTGATTCTCTTGCTCATGGTTCAATCCTCTAAAGACTTGGCAAGTTCGATTGCCCGATTGATGTCAGTTTGCTGCGTTGACTTATTCCCACCGCCAAGCATCACGATTAAAACGCCACCTCTTTGGACGTAGTACATGCGCCAGCCCGGACCGAAGTGTTCGCGCATTTCGTAAACACCTTCACCCACCGGCTCCACATCGCCCAAGTTACCGAGTTGGACCTTACGCAAGCGTTTGATAAGACGCAGCCGGGTCAGTCCATCCTTCAGGCCTTTGAGCCAGACGGAAAACTCTTCGAGACGTTTTACCGTGTAAGCCATGTTTGAAGTGTAATCGAGCGATTACACACTGTCAAGCGCAAATGACAGCGCAAATGACAGCGCAAATACAAGCTTTGTCGGCCGCTCTTGCACGTCATGCGAAAAATATCGATTTCCGTAAACAGCGGCTATGAGTCTGCTGCACCCGTTGCTCAGTCACGATCAAAGCCGTGGATCGGTACTCTCCACATCGGCAAAGACGGTTCGGCAGATCTCCAGCACACGTTCGTCAATGACGTGATAAAAAATCTGAATGCCGTCGCGGCGTTTGCCCAGAATCTTGGCCCGGTGCAGCGTGCGCAAGTGCTGGGACATATTGGGCTGGGTCGTGGCTATCTTGCTCAGAAGATAGCTCACGTTCTGCTCGCCATCGCAAAGGCAGGCGAGGATCTTCAGCCGCATGGACGCCGACATGACTTTGAACAACTCAGCGGCCGACGCAAATACTTCGTCAGACCGGTCCAGGCCGGGCAGCGCTTTTTTGAGCGAGCGCTTTGCCATGCCTGTACCGATACTTCAGCTGCGGCGCTGGCGCGCCAACGCCAGGCGCTGCACCACGGCGATCAGCCGGTCCACTTCCTCGCAAGTGTTGTAGAACGCCAGTGATGGCCGTACTGTGGCCTCAAGCCCCATGCGGCGCAGGATTGGCTGCGCGCAGTGGTGCCCGGTGCGCACAGCAATGCCTTCCTCGTTGAGTGCCTTGCCCACTTCTTCGGTGCTGTAGCCATCGAGCACAAAGGACAGCACGCTGGCCTTGTCGGCCGCCGTGCCGACCAGACGCACGCCGGGAATCGGTTTGAGTTGGTGCGTGGCGTAGGCCAGCAGGTCGTGCTCGTAGCGGCCAATGTTCTCGATGCCGATGCGGTTGATGTAGTCGATGGCTGCGCCCAGGCCCACCGCGTCGGCGATGTTGCCGGTGCCAGCTTCGAACTTGTTCGGAATCGGCTGGTACACCGTCTTCTCAAAAGTGACATCGGCAATCATGTTGCCGCCACCTTGCCAGGGCGGCATGTCTTCGAGCCGCTCGCGCTTGCCCCACAGCACGCCGATGCCGGTCGGGCCGAACAGTTTGTGGCCGGAGAAGACAAAGAAGTCGGCGCCGATGTCCTGCACGTCAACGCGCATGTGGCTCACCGACTGCGCGCCGTCCACCAGCGCCACAGCGCCGGCGCGGTGCGCCATTTCGACAATCGTTTTTACCGGCACCACCGTTCCCAACGCGTTGGAGACCTGCGTCACCGCCACAATTTTGGTGCGGTCGTTCAGCAGCTTGGCGTATTCGTCGAGCAGCACCTGGCCCGAATCGTCTACCGGGATCACGCGCAATTTGGCGCCCTTGGCGGCAGCGAGTTGCTGCCAGGGAACGATGTTGGCGTGGTGCTCGAGGTGGCTGACGATGATCTCATCTCCCTCGCCCACGTGTTGTCCGCCCCAGCTCTTGGCCACCAGGTTGATGGCCTCAGTGGTGCCGCGCACAAAGATCACTTCGTTCACATCGGGTGCGTGCAGAAAGGCCCGCACCTTCTCGCGCGCGCCCTCGTAGGCGTCGGTGGCGCGCGCCGCCAGCTCGTGTGCGGCACGGTGGATGTTGGAGTTCTCATGCGCGTAAAAGTACGAGAGGCGGTCGATCACGGCCTGCGGTTTTTGCGTTGTGGCGGCGTTGTCAAACCAGACGATTTGACGACCGTTGACGCGCTCTTGCAGGATCGGAAAATCGCGCCGGATGGCGTTGACGTCAAACGGCGGGTGCGCGTCGGATCGCGCCAAGGGGGCGCTGCTGGCGTGCGGCGCCGAATCGACGAAGTAGAACTTGGGCTCGGATGAGATCACGCCGGCTGGCGCTTCCACCGATAAAGCCCCGGCTGACGGGTGGCCGAAACTGTTGCTCACGAAGTAGAAGGGCGAAGGCGTTCCCGCGGTAGCGGGCAGTGGTGCGCCAGCGCCAACTGCTTCGGGCACACCGAGTACGCCGCTGCCAAAGCGTGGCTCGTACGCGGGTAATTCGCTCACCAACTTGTCCGGCAGGCCGTTGCCCGCAGTGGCATGGGGTAACAGTGCGGGCGCACGGTGCGCAAGCGAGGCATGCGCTGTGGGCGAAGCCGGAATCAGATTCGTGCCGGGCACCTGTCCTTGTGGAATCGGTGTGCCCGGAACGCTAGGGCCCAGCCCGGAAGGGCTGGCCAGCGGCGAGCCGGCCGGTGCCATGTTGATGGGTGCCTGCACGCCTGCCGTGCGCAACTGCTCGCCAGGCAGTGCGGAGAACAGGGCAGAGGCCATGCGCGCCAACGCATCAATGTCGATCGGCGCCTGCGCCCCACTGGAGGGGAGTAAACCGGAAGTCATGGCTGCGGCTTACTTGTAGGTGTCGGCGTAGTCGTGGTATTTGCCCACTTCAATATCGTCCAGAACCGCCAGCGCGTCGGGCGTCAGCACGGCCAGCGAGCAGTAGAGCGATATCAGGTAGCTTGAGATCGCCTGGTCGTTGATGCCCATGAAGCGCACCGACAAACCCGGGCTTTGCTCGCCGGGCAAGCCGGGCTGGAACAGGCCGACCACGCCCTGGCGCTTGTCGCCTACGCGCAGCAGCAAAATCTTGCTCTTGCCGTCGGCCACATGGATCTTGTCGCTGGGGATCAACGGCACACCGCGCCAGGTGACGAACTGCGAACCAAACAGGCTGACCGTGGGCGGCGGTGTGCCGCGGCGCGTGGCCTCGCGGCCAAAGGCTGCGATGGCCAGTGGGTGCGCCAGGAAGAAGGCGGGCTCTTTCCAGACTTTGGTGAGCAGTTCGTCCAGATCGTCGGGCGTGGGTGCGCCGGTCAACGGGAAGATGCGTTGCTCGTCGGTGACCTGCGACAGCAGACCGTAGTCCGGGTTGTTGATGAGTTCGCTTTCCTGGTTTTCCTTGATGGTCTCGATCGTCAGGCGCAACTGTTCCTTGATCTGGTCGTGCGGGCTGCTGTACAGATCGGAGATTCGGGTGTGCACGTCGAGAATGGTGCTGACCGCGTTGAGGAAAAATTCGCGCGGCTTTTCGTCGTAGTTGACAAAAGTGCGCGGCAACTGGTTTTCGGTCTGGCGCGCCGTGCAGGTGACCTTGATCGACTCAGGATTCTTGACCTGATTGAGGCGAAAGATGCCGGCCTCGACCGGAACCCATTGCAGCAAGTGCGTCAACCAGCGCGGCGAGATGGTGGAGAGTTGCGCCGTGGTCTTGGTCGCGTTGGCCAGTTGGCGTGCCGCGTTGTCGCCCAGCGTGGTGTGAACGG
Organism: uncultured beta proteobacterium; assembly: GCA_903914175.1. Lineage (GTDB taxonomy): Bacteria > Pseudomonadota > Gammaproteobacteria > Burkholderiales > Burkholderiaceae_C > Rhodoferax. Next base: position 11,444 of record CAIWNX010000040.1, read on the forward strand.
GATGTGCTTTTGTCATGGTGAACCTGTTGGGAGTTTGTTTAAAAAATTGATGCTTGTTTGAAATTCGCGATCAGACCTGGCCGGTTTCATGGCGCGACTGGGCCTGCGTGATATGGGCGCCGGCTGCCAGGTCGTGTGTCAGCCAGACGTTGCCGCCCACGCTGGCACCACGCCCGAGCGTGACGCGGCCCAGCACCGTGGCGCCCCGGCGTAGATCACGACGCCGTCGTGCAGCACCGGATGGCGTGGCAGCCCCTTGATCGGATTGCCGGCCTCGTCGGTCGGGAAGCTTTTGGCGCCGAGCGTGACCGCTTGGTAGATGCGCACGCGCTTGCCAATGACGGCGGTCTCGCCGATCACGACACCGGTGCCGTGGTCAATGAAAAAGCCTTCGTCGATGCTGGCGCCGGGATGGATGTCGATGCCGGTCTGGCCGTGCGCCAGTTCGGCCACGATGCGCGCCAGCAGTGGCACGCCGAGTTGGTACAGGCGGTGCGCCACACGGTGGTGAATCATGGCCTGGATGCCGGGGTAGCACAGCAGCACTTCATCAACGCTGCGCGCCGCCGGGTCGCCGGCAAAGGCTGCGATCACATCGCTGTCTAGCAGGGCACGGATTCGCGGCAGCGAGAGCGCGAAGTCACTCACGATCTGGATCGCGTGCGCTTCCAGTGCGGCGTTGTCAGCACGGTCGAGGTGCCGCGCTTCATGGCGCAGTTCCAGTTGCACTTGCGTCAACAAGGCGTGCAGCAGGGGATCGAGCGTGTGGCCCACATAAAAATCTTCGCTCTCCTGGCGCAGGTCGGCTGGCCCCAGGCGCATCGGAAACAGCACGCCGCGCAGACCGTCGATGATCTGGGCCAGCGCCTCGATTGAGGGCAGCTCACGCCCGCCGGGTTCGGTCGAGCGCTTTTGCGATTCGCGCCAGCGCTGACGCACCTGCGCCAGTTCCGACACCACGCGGCTTAGATCAAACAGCGGCGTTTGTGTTGGCGCCGGGCGCAGCTCGATAACACTCATGCTGTAGCTACTGCGGCACCGCTGGCGTCAAAAACGCCTTCAAACAGCACCGAGCTCAGGTAGCGCTCGCCCGAATCCGGCAGGATCACGACGATGGTCTTGCCGGCGTTTTCCGGCCGCTTGGCCAGGCGTACGGCAACGGCGGTGGCCGCACCGCAGGAGATGCCGCTGAGAATTCCTTCCTCGCGTGCCAACCGCCGTGCGAATTCCACCGCTTCTTCGTTCGTGACCTGTTCAATCTGATCAACCAGCGAGAGGTCCAGCACGTCGGGCACAAAGCCGGCACCAATGCCCTGAATCTTGTGTGGTCCGGGTTTGACTTCCTCGCCGGCGCGCGTCTGCGTCAGCACGGGGCTGGCCGTGGGTTCCACCGCCACCGAGGTGATGGCGCGTCCTTTGGTTTTCTTGATGTAACGCGAGACGCCAGTGATGGTGCCGCCGGTGCCAACGCCCGAGACCAGGATGTCGATCTTGCCAAGCGTGTCTTCCCAGATTTCAGGCCCGGTGGTGGACTCGTGAATCGCCGGATTGGCCGGGTTCTTGAACTGTTGCAGCAGCACGTATTTGGGGTCGCTCGCAGCAATTTCTTCGGCCTTGGCGATAGCGCCCTTCATGCCCTTGGCGCCTTCGGTCAGCACCAGCCTGGCGCCGTAGGCCAGCAGCAGTTTGCGCCGCTCAATGCTCATGGTCTCCGGCATGGTCAGCGTGATCGGAATCCCGCGTGCGGCGGCCACGAATGCCAGCGCGATACCGGTGTTGCCGCTGGTGGGTTCGACCAGTTCCTTGCCCGGCCCGAGCAGGCCGCGTTTTTCGGCGTCCCAGACCAGGGCTGCGCCGATGCGGCACTTGACCGAGTAGGCCGGGTTGCGGCCCTCGATCTTGGCCAGCACCGTGGCGCCAGCACCATCCGTGACGCGGTTGAGTTTGACCAGGGGCGTGTGGCCGATGGTGAGCGAGTTGTCAGCGTAGATTTTTGACATGATGATTCCTTTTATGAGTGCGAATAAGTATGGTCGTTGCGAAGCCCCTGGTTGTCATGCCGGACCTGATCCGGCATCCAGTGCCACGCGTACCCTGGATTGCGGATCAAGATGCTATGGATGCCTCCCTCCCACGGGGTAAACACGAGAGCGTTGAACGCCAGGAGCATGAACAGCCGTCTTTCAGGAAGAGACTTCGAGTGATCGAGGTGGATCCTCTG
>CAIWNX010000041.1 GCA_903914175.1 uncultured beta proteobacterium
ATTGTAATGACTGACACGGAATTTTTGGACCGCGCGGAAATGCTTCTGCACAGGGTGGAGACTGCTTGCGATCGTATCAATGACGAGGACCTTGCCGACATCGACAGCCAGCGTGTGGGCGGCATGGTAACGCTGGTCTTTGCCAATCAGAGTCAGATCGTCATCAATTTGCAAAAGCCGTTGCACGAGGTCTGGCTCGCGGCCAAATCAGGCGGCTATCACTACAAGTTTGACGGAGTGGCCTGGATCGACACCAAGGGCCAGGGCGAGTTTTTCGCCAGTCTGACGCGCCTTGCCAGCGAACAGGCCGCTTGCCCGCTCAGTTTCTGAACAGGTCGAGAATTTTTTTCTTCTCATCGGCCGGCGGCAGTACCTGCACGCCTGAGGTTGTTCCTGGCTTGTCGTGCAGGCCCAGACTGCTGATGCCGGCACCTTTGGCGTATTCGTCAAAGAACCACTCACCGCCGGTATGGACCACGCCTTCGGGCGCATCGGGTTCCATGACCGGGACGTTCTTCAGTGCGTGTTCCATGAAGCGGATCCAGACTGGCAGGCTCAAGCCACCGCCCGTTTCGTGGTCGCCAAGTTTGTGCGGTGTGTCGTAGCCAATCCAGGTGATGGCAGTCAGCGTCGGTTGAAAACCGGCAAACCAGGCGTCCATCGCGTCATTGGTGGTGCCTGTTTTCCCATAAAGGTCCGGACGCTTCAATGTCGCCTGAGCCGAAGCCGCTGTACCGAAGCGGGTCACCGATTGCAGCAGACTTTCCATCATGAACGCATTGCGGGCATCGATCACGCGCATGGATTCATCCAGTACCGGTGGTTTGGTTTCCACCAGAAGTTTGCCCTGCTGCTCGGTGACTTTCGTGATCAACCAGGGGTTGATGCGCATACCACCGTTGGCAAAGACCGAATAGGCAGAAGCCATTTGCATGGGCGTGACCGAACCCGCACCGAGTGCCATTGTCAGGTAGGGCGGGTGTTTTTCTGGATCGAAGCCAAAGCGCGTGATCCAGTCTTGCGCGTTCTGCGTGCCCACGGCCTGCAGAATACGGATCGAGATCATGTTCTTGGATTTGGCCAGCCCCTGACGCAGCGTCATGGGGCCTTCGAACTTGCCGTCGTAGTTTCTCGGCTCCCAGGGCTGACCACCGGTCACGCCAGCGTCAAAAAAGAGCGGTGAGTCGTTGATAACGGTCGCTGGCGTAAAGCCTTTTTCCAAGGCTGCAGAATAAATGAAGGGCTTGAAGCTTGATCCGGGTTGGCGCCAGGCCTGTGTCACGTGGTTGAACTTGTTTTTCTCGAAATCGAAGCCTCCCACCAGGGCCTTGATCGAGCCGTCGCGTGGGTCGAGTGCCACAAAAGCGCCTTCAACTTCCGGCAATTGCGTAATTTCCCAACTGTTTTTAGGCATCCGGGTAACGCGGATGATGGCGCCACGGCGGATCTTGATTTTGGGTGGCGCCTTGTCTGACAAGCCCGATTGTGCCGGTTTCAGGCCCTCGCCGCTGATGTCGACCGGTTCCCCATTCTGGCGCACCGCCTTGATGTGCCTGGCATCGGCTTCGAGTACCAGGGCTGACATGACATCGCCATTGTCCGGGTGATCCTCAAAAGCATCGTCGATGGCGTCCTCGAGCTCCTGCGGATCGTCAGGCAGGGCCACGAATTTTTCCGGCCCACGGTAGACCTGGCGTCGTTCGTAGTCCATGATGCCGCGGCGCAGCGAGCGGTAGGCCACCTCCTGGTCTGCCGTGCGTAGCGTGGTGTGGACATTCAGGCCTCGGGTATAGGTTTCTTCGCCATACTGGGCAAACATCAGTTGTCGCACGGTCTCGGCCACATATTCTGCATGCACCTTGGTGGTATCGGAACTGGTTCTAACCTTGAGCTTTTGTTCTTTCGCGGCTGCGGCCTGCGTAGCGGTGATGAAGCCGTTTTCCTGCATGCGTTCGATGATGTGCAACTGGCGCGAGCGGGCCCGTTTCGGGTTGCTGATCGGGTTGTATGCCGAAGGCGCCTTGGGCAGACCGGCCAGCATGGCGGCTTCGGCAATCGTGATGTCTTGCAGCGGTTTGTCGAAATAGGCCTCGGACGCAGCGGCAAACCCATAAGCGCGATTGCCCAGAAAGATCTGGTTCATGTAGATCTCGAGGATCTGGTCTTTGCTCAACAGGTGTTCGAGTTTGAAGGTCAGCAGCAACTCATAAATCTTGCGTGTATAGGTTTTTTCGGACGACAGATAGACGTTGCGTGCCACCTGCATCGTGATAGTTGATGCGCCCTGGCTCTTGAAGCGTCCGATGTTTGCGAGTGCTGCGCGCAGGACGCCTTTGTAGTCAACCCCGCCATGTTCATAGAAACGCGAGTCTTCGATGGCCAGGACGGCGTCCGTCATGACTTTTGGGATTTCCTTGATGGGAGTGAAATGACGCCGCTCTTCGCCAAATTCGCCGATCAGATCCCCCTCCACTGAGAACACGCGCAGCGGTAGTTTGGGGCGGTAAGTCGACATTTCTGAAATGTCGGGCAAGTTTGGGAAGGCAACCGCCATCGCCAAGGCAACAATCATCAGGATGGACAGCAGGCCGCCTAATGCGATGGCGCCCGCCCACAGCGCAAGACGCACCAGCCAATGGGCATTGCGCTTGTGTAACGGCGGATTTATGGACGGGCCAGCGTCGCCAGCGGGTGATTTGGTGGACATAAGGAACTATTGGAAGCGCGTCATCATTATAGAAATCGTGCCTAAAGGATTGGCGCGCCAGTATCCGTTATTGTGGCCACTTGGTGCAGTGCCGTGTGCATGTTGGCAAATCTCTGTAATATCGGTCCCCGAAGCGTCAACTTTTGACAACCCCGAGTATCGGTAATAAGTGTAGGAAGCTATGCGTGACAGGGCCCTTGCTGCTAGTATTGAAGTGAATTCTTAAGTATCGCTGATCTTTGATCGGCCTTTTCGGGGGATAGTTTTGATCTCTTTGGGATCCTTGTTCAGCCGCCAATCTTCACCCATGCTGGGTTTGGATATCAGTTCTTCGAGTGTCAAACTGGTTGAACTGGGGCAAGACAAAGCCGGCACGTTGGTGCTTGAGCGCTGCGCGATCGAACCGCTGGAGCGCGGGTGGATCAGCGACGGCAACATCGAAAAATTCGACGAAGTCGCCGAAGCGGTGCGTCGCGTCGTCAGAAAAAGCGGAACCAAAACCAAGAACGTTGCAATGGCGTTGCCGCCTTCGGCGGTTATTACCAAAAAGATCGTTCTCCCAGGTGGTATGTCGGATCCTGAACTGGAACTGCAGGTTGAGATTGAGGCCAATCAGTACATCCCGTTCCCACTCGACGAAGTGAGTCTTGATTTTTGCGTGGTTGGGCCGAGTGCCAATTCGACTGGCGACATCGAGGTGCTCATCGCAGCGTCGCGCAAGGAGAAGGTGCAGGACATCCAGGGTCTGGCCGAAGCGGCTGGACTGAAGCCGGTGATTGTCGATGTTGAATCCTATGCGTCGCGACTGGCCACCAGTCGGCTGATCGAAAACCTACCTAAGAAAGGCCTTGACAGTATCGTCGCCTTGTTTGAGGTTGGCGCGTTAACCACCAGCATGCAGGTTATCCGCAACGATGAGGTCTTGTATGACCGGGATCAGGCTTTTGGTGGGGCCCAACTGACGCAATTAATCGTACGCCAATATGGGTTCTCGCTTGAGGAAGCTGAAAGCAAGAAGCGCAACGGGGAACTGCCAGACGACTATCAGTCCAGTGTCCTGAATCCCTTTGTTGAAAGCATGGTGCATGAAATCGGCCGTGCACTGCAGTTCTTCTTTACCAGTACGCCGCATAACAAAGTCGACTGCGTGATGCTCGCAGGTGGTTCGGCTGCCTTGCCCGGTCTGACGGCGGCAGTGACAAAACACACGACATTTGCTTGCAGTCTCGTCAATCCATTTGAGGGGATGGAAATCGGTGACGGTGTCCGTTTGAACAAAATGACGCGCGAGGCCCCGTCTTACCTCACGGCATGCGGCTTGGCCTTGCGGAGGTTCATGCAGTGATTCTGATTAATCTGCTCCCACATCGGGAGGCGGCACGCAAGAAGCGCCGCGATTTGTTCAACGTCGGTATGGGTACCGCAGCCCTGGTTGGGGGATTGTTTGCAGGGATTGTTTTCCTGTGGTACCAGGGGCAGATTTCCGGTCAGCAAGCGAAGAACCAAGTGCTGCAAGCCGAAATTAAGCGCTTTGATGCCCAGATCAAGGACATCGCCAGTCTGGAGTCCGAGATTGTGGCGCTGCGTGCGCGTCAGCAGGCGGTGGAGGACCTGCAGGCGGACCGGAACCTGCCGGTTCATCTGTTGACGGAACTGGTCAGGCAAGTGCCAGATGGGATCTATATTGCCAGTATGCGCCAGGATAACCAGAGCGTGCTGCTGCAAGGCGTCGCACAGTCAAACGAGCGCGTTTCGGAGTTTTTGCGCAATCTTGGAAACAATACGCCCTGGTTTTCCAAACCCGAGTTGGTGGAAATTGTGGCCGGAACCGCCAACCTGTCATTGCGGGAGCAACGTCGGGTTGCTAATTTCACGATTCGTGTCCGACTGACCCGTGCCAGCGAAGCTGAGAGTGCGCGTGCTGCTGCCAGTGCTGCCCAGCCTCAAGGCGCAGCCTTTGCTCCTGGCAAACCTTAGGAACTGGCAGCATGGCAAAAAGCATATCAATCAAGTTCGATTTTCCTGCACTGCAGGCGAAGTTGCTGAGCCAGTTTCGCAATCTTGATCCCAAGGAACCCCACAATTGGCCGCTGCTTCCCAGGTATGCGTTTTTTGCTTGCATCACCGTCTTTCTGGTGTGCGGCCTTTGGTTTGCCTGGTTGAATTCTTCACAAGCAGAGTTGGAGGCAGAGCAGGCCAAAGAAACGACATTGCGTGGCGAGTACAAGATCAAGTTGGCCAAGGCGGTCAATCTGGAAGCGTTGAGAAAGCAGCGTGAACAGGTGCAGCAGTATGTGACACAACTGGAAAAGCAGTTGCCGAGCAAGGCGGAAATGGATGCCCTGCTTTCCGATATCAATCAGGCCGGTCTCGGGCGCAGTTTGCAGTTTGAGTTGTTTCGCCCGGGGCAGGTCAGTGTCAAGGACTATTACGCCGAGTTGCCGATTGCCGTGCGTGTCAACGGGCGCTATCACGACTTGGGCGCTTTTGCATCGGACATTGCCAATCTTTCCCGCATCGTGACGCTTAATAACCTGAGCGTTGTGCCGACCAAGGACGGGAACTTGACGATGGATGCAACTGCCAAGACCTTCCGCTATCTGGATGCCGATGAGGTTGCGGCACAGCGCAAAGCGGTAGCGCCAAAAGGGGCGAAAAAATGAAGCCGGCAAGTGGACTGATACTGGTAATTGCAGCCTTGACGCTTGTTGCGTGCGGTGTGTCCAGTGAAGATGAGTTGCGCCAATGGATGGCCGAGCAGAAGAACCAGACGCGCCCGCGGGTGGCACCGATTGCCGAACCCAAAGTGTTCAAGCCGGAAAGCTACGGACAGGTCAGTGTGGTTGACCCTTTCAGCAACCAGAAATTGGCGCAGGCCTTGAAGCGCGACTCATCACAGGCCGCTGCCAACGGCGCATTGATTGCACCTGAACTGGCACGCCGCAAGGAAGCCCTGGAGGGTTTCCCTGTTGACGTGATGGCGTTGGTGGGTACTTTGTCCAAAACCGGGGAGCCCGTTGCCTTGGTCAGGGTTGAAAAACTGCTGTACCAGGTGCGAATGGGTAATTACCTTGGACAAAATTACGGGCGTGTGAGCAAGATCACGGAGACCGAGGTGACCCTGCGTGAAATTGTGCAGGACGCCGTCGGCGAATGGATTGAACGCACTGCCACGTTGCAGCTGCAAGAGAGGTCGAAATGAACAAGCAGAATGATTCGATGGTCAGCCGGTTGTGGCAACGGTTGTCACTGGCGGCGCTGCTGTCGTTGACAGTGCTCGCGGCGCAGGCCCAGAGTGCGATCGAAGCCGTCTCGGGCTCGCTGCAGGGCGGGGTTGAGGTCGTCAAGATTGATTTCTCGCAGCCGTTGACTGCGGTTCCAACAGGGTTTTCAATCCAGTCGCCGGCGCGAATTGCACTGGATTTCCCAGGCATATCGAACGCCATGGGGCGCTCCACGGTCGAGGTCAATCAAGGCAATTTGCGCACGGTTAATGTGGTCCAGGTGGGCGAGCGCACGCGCGTCGTGCTCAACCTCAAGCAGACAACGCCTTACAAAGCCCAACTGCAGGGTAAATCCTTGTTGATCGTGCTCGAAGCGGTGGCGGGTGGGTCGCCGGCTTCTACCGTGGCGCCGGTTTTTGCCGAGAGCCGCAACCGTGACAATTTGCCGCTGAAGGATGTTGACTTCCGTCGCGGTGACGAGGGCGCGGGGCGCATTGTTGTGGGCCTGCCCAACAACCAGGTGGGTGTCGATATTCGCCAGCAGGGGCAGACGCTGGTCGTCGAGTTCATGAAGTCGAGCTTGCCCGAGGGCATGCGGCGGCGCCTGGATGTGGCGGATTTTGCGACGCCGGTGCAAACCGTGACGACTTTTCAAACCGGTGACCGCGTCCGCATGGTGATCGAGCCCAGGGGGCAATGGACTCACAGTGCTTACCAAAGCGACGACCAGTTTGTGGTCGAAGTCAAGCCGCTGAAAATCGATCCGTCCAAGCTGACCCAGGGGCCTGGTTTCAGCGGGCAAAAGCTTTCGCTCAATTTCCAGAACATTGAGGTTCGCTCGCTGTTGCAGGTGATTGCGGACTTCACCAACTTCAATATCGTTACCTCCGATTCCGTGACCGGGGCCGTGACACTGCGCTTGCAGGATGTACCCTGGGATCAGGCGCTGGACATCATTTTGCAGGCCAAGGGTCTGGGCATGCGCAAAACAGAAAACGTGATCTGGGTCGCGCCCAAGGACGAAATTCTGGCCAAGGAAAAACTCGAACTCGAGTCCAAGGCCTCGGTGCTCAACCTTGAGCCGGTGCGAACCCAGTCGTTCCAAATGAATTACGCCAAGGCCGACGACATTGCCAAACAACTCACCGGCGCCGGCGGTGGTGAAAAGAGTGCAGGCAGAACGCTGAGTGCGCGCGGTAGTGCAACGGCTGACCCGCGTACCAACCAGCTTTTCGTGACCGATGTGCCCTCCAGGCTGGAGCAGGTGCTGCAATTGCTGCAAAAGCTCGATGTGCCGGTACGCCAGGTGATGATTGAGGTGCGTATTATTGAAGCCGGCGACTCCTTCGGGAAATCGTTGGGCGTTAAATTCGGCGCCACCGATTTGCGCGCGGCTCAGGGCGGCGACGGCGGCTACCAGATGGGCACCAGCAACAACCGCATTGTGCTGGGCAACAGCTACAGCGATGCCATAGCCTCCAGCGGTGCGGGCGGGACCGTCAGCACCAGTGGCAGCTTTGTCAATTTGCCGGCGACCGCGCCGATTGGCGCCACCGGTACGCCGGCAACTTTTGCGCTGTCGATTTTCAACAATCTGTCCAATCGTTTCCTGAATCTGGAAATCTCTGCGCTTGAAGCGGACGACAAGGGTCGCGTGGTCTCGAGCCCGCGCGTGGTGACAGCCGACGGCAAGAAAGCCATCATCAAGCAGGGCGACCAGATCCCGTATCAGACCTGCGACAAAACCGGCAGTTGCACCACGACCTTCAAAGACGCCAATCTCAAGCTTGAGGTGACGCCGCAGATTACCCCCGAGGGCGCGGTCATCATGGACCTTGATGTCAGCAAGGACACCAAGGGTGTTGACACTGCTGCCGGTCCCGTCATCAGTGGCAAGAACGTTACGACCCAGGTGCTGGTCGAAAACGGCGGGACGGTTGTCATCGGCGGGATTTTTGAACAAACAGAGTCGACCAATGAGACTGGCGTGCCCTGGTTGCGCGGAATACCGGTGCTGGGCAACCTGTTCCAGACCAAGACCCGCTCCGACAAGAAGACCGAATTGCTGGTGTTTGTGACGCCCCGAATCATCACCGAGAAGACGGGTACCCGTTGATTCGCCAATGCATCTCAGGAATATGAAAATGAACCTAATCAAATACTTTGTTGCCTTTGTCATGCTGACTATTCTGTCGGCCTGCGGCGGGGGTGGTGGCAATCCAGGCACAAGTTCAGCGGGAACAAGTTCGGGCGGCACAAGTGTTGTAGCGCTTTTTACTTCTGCGCCGGCCTCGCTTACTTTGAGCAGCGGTACAGCGAGCACGAGCTATGACATCGGTGGTGGTGTCTCGCCGTATGCGGTAAGCGCCGATACGCCATCTTTGATTAGCGTTTCGTTAAGCGGGACCGCATTCACAATTGCTGCGGCAGCGGGAACCAGTGGCAGCGGGTTGGTCGTGGTCACAGACTCCAAGGGGGCCAAGGTTAGCATTTCGGTCGCTGTGCCTTCGCCCACAGCCCTGTTCAGCACGGCGCCGACGAACCTTACGCTGGCCATAGGCGCGAGTTCCAGCGCTTACACAGTCAGCGGCGGCACGACGCCCTATACGGCGAGTAGTAGCAATCCAGGCCTTGTAAGCGCGTCGATTCCGGCAGGTACTAACTTGCTGACGATAGTGGCATTGCCAGGGACGACAGGTGGCCCAGCCAACGTGATCGTATCGGATGCC
>CAIWNX010000042.1 GCA_903914175.1 uncultured beta proteobacterium
AAACCGGGGCAGCGCCGTCCAGCTGCGTGAAATCGGGTGCAACTTAAACTGGGATCAAGTCTGTCTTGATGATGGGGTCCACTTCAGTACGCTCAACAAGCGAAAGCGACGAAAGCACGACAGCAAGTGGCGAAAGCGCAGCAAGCCTTGCAAAAGGCAAATGCTCCAACGACGACTTCTGTGGGTGCGTAACTATAGTTTTATAGTTAGCTGATCGTCGTTGCTACAGACAGAACCTCGACAGTTGGCTGCTCAGTCAGTCGTTGCTCTCGCAGCTTTCCCTTCTTGTAGATGGAAAAGACATGCTCAGCCATGAGCAAGCAGCCTCGTGGTGAAAGCACTTGCTCTGACGACAACATCTTGGCGATGGCATCAAATGTCATGTGACGCCTATCACGCAGTGCTCGAACCCTATCAAACAGCCATTTTTGGTTGCTTGAGTAAGCCATCAAGTACAGTTTTCTAGTGGTAATCTTGACGCAGATCAAGAGTTCTAAGGCGTCGTTAAAATTACTCACTTGCAAAACTACTCCACGGTGACGGACTTGGCCAAGTTACGCGGCTTGTCAACATCGGTGCCGCGCGCGCAGGCGGTGTGATAGGCCAGCAGTTGCAGCGGCACCACGTGCAGCAGGGGCGAGAGCTCGCCGTAGTGCTCGGGCATGCGGATCACGTGCAGACCTTCGCCACTTTCAATTTTGGTATCGGCATCGGCAAGCACGTAGAGCACACCGCCGCGCGCGCGCACCTCGTGCATATTGCTCTTGAGCTTTTCCAGCAGCGCGTCATTCGGTGCCACCGTGACCACCGGCATGGCGCTGGTCACCAGGGCCAGCGGGCCGTGCTTGAGTTCGCCGGCCGGGTAGGCCTCGGCGTGGATGTAGCTGATTTCCTTGAGCTTGAGCGCGCCCTCCAGGGCGATCGGGTAATGCAGTCCGCGTCCCAGAAAAAGCGCGTTGTCCATCTTGGCAAAGTCCTGCGCCCAGGCCATCACCTGGGGTTCGAGCGCCAGCACCGCCTGCAAGGCAGCCGGCAGATGCCGCATGGCCTTGAGGTGGCGCGCTTCTTCGGCCTCGCTCAGGCGACCCTTGGCCTGCGCCAGCGCCAGCGTCATCAGGAATAGCCCGGCCAGTTGCGCGGTGAAGGCCTTGGTGGAGGCAACACCGATCTCGATACCGGCGCGTGTGATGTAGGCCAATTCGCATTCGCGCACCATGGCGCTGCTGGCCACGTTGCAAATGGTCAGGGTGTGCGTCATGCCCAGGCTTTGCGCATGGCGCAGCGCTGCCAGCGTGTCAGCCGTTTCGCCCGACTGCGTGATGGTGACCACCAGCGTGCGCGGGTTGGGCACCGACTCGCGGTAGCGGTACTCGCTGGCGACTTCGACCTGCGTCGGAATTTTGGCGATGCCCTCCAGCCAGTACTTGGCGGTGCATCCGCTGTAGTAGCTGGTGCCACAGGCCAGGATCAGGACTGAATCAATTTCCTTGAAGACGCGCGCTGCATTCATGCCGGGCGCGTGGTTCATCTGCAGGTCAAAGAGTTCGGGCACGATGCCGTCGACGCCTTCGAGCGTGTCGGCGATGGCGCGCGGCTGCTCGAAGATTTCCTTTTGCATGTAGTGCCGGTAGGGACCGAGTTCGGCCGCGCCACTGTGCGCGAGCACGGTCTTGACCGGGCGCTGTGCCGGCGCCACCGGCTTGTGGTCCTTGTCAACCAGCCAATATTTTCCCATTTGGATATCGACCACATCGCCTTCAGCGAGGTAGACGATCTGATCCGTGACACCGGCCAGCGCCATGGCATCACTGGCCAAAAAGTGTTCCTGCGCGTCCTGGCCGACGCCCAGAATCAATGGCGAGCCGGCGCGCGCGCCGATCAGTCGCTGTGGTTCGTCCTTGCAGAAAACTGCAATGGCGTAGGCCCCGTGCAACTGCCCGACCGCGGCTTTCACCGCCTCAAACAGGTCGCCTTCGTACAGGCTGTCGATCAGATGGGCGATGACTTCGGTGTCGGTCTGACTCTGGAATACATAGCCTTTGGCCTGCAGCCGCAGGCGCAATTCATCATGGTTCTCGATGATGCCGTTGTGCACCAGCGCCACACGGCCGGGCCGATTGGCTGCGTCCGGCCCGGGGCCATGGCTGAAATGCGGATGCGCGTTGTGCACCACCGGTGCGCCGTGCGTGGCCCAGCGGGTGTGGGCAATGCCGGTTGTGCCTTCAAGTTTGCTTGCGCTCACTTGTTCGGTCAGCTCAGCCACCCGGGACGTACTGCGGGCGCGCTGCAAGCCATTGGCAACAACCGCCACGCCACAGGAGTCATAGCCGCGGTATTCCAGCCGCTGCAAGCCCTGCACCAGAATGGGAACGATATTGCGGACCGATACCGCACCAACAATGCCGCACATGGACAACTCCAGGAATTAGGTGCGCCATGGTACAAGCGCTTGAGAAAAATATGTGTTCAAATTGTTTCATCGCATGGTTTTAAATTTCGTTTAGGCAATTTTGTGATTGAATATTTCATTTTCTAACCGTAAATTGGAATAAATCAGATTGTCACTTGCATGACATGCGCTAAGTGCTAACCCGCTGGTGCTGCGTCTCGCTTATGGTTAGCATTAAATTTCTTGTTTCGGGCCTGTGCGCCCGTCAATTCAACGGATACAGCCGGAGGGCGATTTGTCAGCGGAGTACATACTTGAGACGCGGGGCTTGACCAAGGAATTCAAGGGATTCGTGGCCGTTAACCAGGTGAACCTGAAGGTTCGCCGTGGGCATATCCACGCGCTGATCGGCCCTAACGGTGCCGGAAAGACAACCTTTTTCAACCTGCTAACCAAGTTTTTGCCACCCACCAGCGGCAGCATCACGTTCAACGATATCGACATCACGACCGAGAAGCCAGCGCAGACGGCGCGCCGGGGCATCGTCCGCTCGTTCCAGATCTCGGCCGTGTTCCCGCACATGACGGTGTTGGAAAACGTGCGCGCCGCCCTGCAACGCAACCTGGGCACCTCGTTTCATTTCTGGAAAGCCGAGAGCACGCTCACACCGCTGCATGGCCGCGCACGGGAGTTGCTGGCTGAAGTCGATCTGCAGGATTTCGCCGACGAACTCACCGTCAACCTGCCCTACGGCCGCAAGCGCGCACTCGAACTCGCCACCACACTGGCACTCGAACCTGAGTTGATGTTGCTGGATGAACCAACGCAGGGCATGGGCCATGAAGACGTGCACCGCGTGACGCAACTGATCAAGAAGGTATCGGCCGGGCGCACCATCCTGATGGTCGAACACAACATGAACGTGGTGGCATCGATCGCCGACCGCATCACGGTACTGCAACGCGGCAGCATCATTGCCGACGGCCCCTACGCCGAGGTCTCACGCGACCCCCTCGTAATCGAAGCCTATATGGGCAGCGCGAACACAGAGTTGGCGGGAGCGCACTGATGGCCCCCACGCTTGTGGCTACGCCGCTCTTCGAGAACGCTTCGCGTACTGCGCTGCCCCCCGAGGGGGCTAATTTTCCTAGGGGCGGCCCGTCGGAAAATTCTCTGATGCCAAAAGAACTGCTGCGCATCGAAGGTCTGCACGCCTGGTATGGCGAATCGCACATCCTGCACGGTGTCGATCTGTCGGTGCATGAAGGCGAGGTGGTGACCCTGCTTGGGCGCAACGGCGCCGGGCGCACCACCACGCTGCGCGCCATCGTCGGCCTGACCGGCGCACGCAAAGGCTCGATCAAGATCAACGGCGTCGAGACCATAAAAATGGCGTCGCACAAGGTGGCGCATCTGGGTCTGGGCTATTGCCCGGAAGAACGCGGCATCTTCGCCAGCCTGACGGCTGAAGAAAACCTGATGCTGCCGCCGACCCTGGCGCCGGGTGGCATGAGTCTGGCGGAAATCTACACCATGTTCCCGAATCTGCAGGAACGCGCCGCGAGTCCCGGCACACGTCTGTCAGGCGGCGAGCAGCAAATGCTGGCCGTGGCGCGCATTCTGCGCACCGGTGCGCGCCTGCTGCTGCTCGACGAGATTTCCGAAGGCCTGGCGCCAGTCATCGTGCAAAAGCTTGCCGAGATGATCCTCACGCTCAAGGCCAAGGGCTACACCATCGTGCTGGTGGAGCAGAACTTCCGCTTCGCCGCGCCATTGGCGGACCGTTTTTACGTCATGGAGCACGGCACCATCGTCAAGCAGTTTGCCCAAAATGAACTCAACCAGAATATGGGACTGCTACAGGAATTTCTCGGTGTCTGATACACCTGCGACCCCGGACTGCCCCTTTGATTTCAACCTCAGTTTTTTGACCCCAGCAACCAGGAGATAACATGAAACTAAAGACTCTCACCGCCGCCTTGGCCATTGGATTTGGTGCCGGCGCTTTTGCACAGAACACCGGCCCGGTCAAGATCGGCATCATCACCGATATGTCCAGCCTGTACGCCGACATTGACGGCCCGGCCGGCGCCGAAATGGTGAAATGGGCAGCGCAGGATTTTGGCGGCAAGGTGCTCAACCGCCCGATTGAAGTGCTGACCGCCGACCACCAGAACAAGGCTGACGTCGCCAGTTCCAAGGCACGCGAATGGATGGACAAGGAAGGGCTGGCTATGCTGATTGGCGGCACCAATTCCGGAACCGCGCTGGCCATGAGCAAGGTGGCAATCGAAAAGAAGCGCCCGTTCATCGCCATTGGCGCCGGCTCGGCGCGCCTGACCAATGAAGACTGCTCACCCTACACCGTGCACTATGCCTATGACACCGTGTCGCTGGCCAAGGTCGCCGGTACAGCGCTGGTGAAAGCCGGCAACAAGAGCTGGTATTTTCTGACCGCTGACTACGCCTTTGGCTACTCGCTTGAAGGCGACGCCGCCACCGTCGTGAAAGCCAATGGCGGCACCGTGGCCGGCGCTGCGCGCCATCCGCTCAATGCGTCCGACTTCTCGGCCTTCCTGCTGCAAGCACAAGCCTCCAAGGCGCAAATCCTGGGCCTGGCCAACGCCGGCGGCGACACCATCAATGCCATGAAGGCAGCCAAGGAATTTGGCATTACCAAAACCATGAAAGTGGCCGGCCTGCTGGTCTTCATCAATGACGTGCACAGCCTGGGTCTGGCCAACACCGAAGGCCTGCAACTCGCTGACAGCTGGTACTGGAACCAGGATGACGGCTCACGCAAATTCGCCAAGCGCTTCTTCGAGAAATACAAGCGCATGCCGTCGAGCATTCAAGCCGCTGACTACTCGGCTGCCACCACCTATCTGAAGGCTGTGCAAACCGCCGGCACCACCGATACCGACAAGGTCATGAGCACCCTCAAGACCATGAAGGTCGATGACTTCTACAACAAGGGCCAGATCCGTGCCGATGGCCGCATGATCCACGACATGTACCTGTTCGAAGTCAAGTCAAGCAAGGACTCGAGCACACCGTGGGACTATTACAAGACGGTCGTCAAGGTCCCCGGCGATCAAGCCTTCACCAGTGTGGCCGATTCCAAGTGCGCCTTGCTCAAGAAGTAATTTGACCCACCCTTTGACCCTCTTCCCCGTCGGGGAGAGGGTTTGACGACAGGCGACATGGAAATATTCGGCATCCCCCTTCAGGCATTCCTGGGCCAGCTGCTGCTGGGCCTGGTCAATGGCGCGTTCTACGCCATGCTCAGCCTCGGCCTGGCTGTGATCTTCGGCCTGCTCGGCGTGGTCAATTTCGCGCATGGTGCGCTGTACATGCTGGGCGCGTTTGCGGCCTGGATCATGCTCGACAAATTTGGCATCAACTACTGGTTTGCGCTGCTGCTGGCGCCACTGACCGTGGGCCTGCTCGGCGTCGTGATCGAGCGGCTATTCCTCAAACACCTGTACAAACTCGACCCGCTGTACGGCCTGTTGCTGACCTTCGGCCTGGCCCTGATCTTCGAGGGCATCTTCCGCGAGTTGTATGGATCGTCCGGCCAGAATTACGACGTTCCCGAACTGTTGTCGGGCGCCACCAACCTGGGCTTCATGGTGCTGCCGAACTACCGTGCCTGGGTCGTTCTGGTGTCGCTGATCGTATGTCTTGGCACCTGGTACCTGATTGAGCGCACGCGCCTGGGCGCCTACCTGCGCGCCGGAACCGAAAATGCGGCGCTGGTACAGGCCTTCGGTATTAACGTACCCATGATGGTGATGCTGACCTATGGCGCTGGTGCCGCCTTGGCCGCCTTGGCCGGCGTGCTGGCCGCACCCATCATCCAAGTCAACCCGCTGATGGGCTCGAACCTGATCATCGTCGTCTTCGCCGTGGTCGTGATCGGCGGCATGGGCTCCATCATGGGTTCCATCCTGACCGGTCTCGGACTGGGCATCGTCGAAGGATTGACGCGGGTCTTCTACCCTGAAGCCTCCAGCATCGTGGTCTTTGTCGTCATGGTCATCGTCCTCATGTTCCGCCCCGCCGGCCTGTTCGGCAAGGAAGCTTGAATGACCAGTTCCTCTAAACTCGTTCGCGTGACCTACATCGGGTTGCTGCTGCTGGCACTGTTGGCGCCCATGC
Organism: uncultured beta proteobacterium; assembly: GCA_903914175.1. GTDB lineage: Bacteria > Pseudomonadota > Gammaproteobacteria > Burkholderiales > Burkholderiaceae_C > Rhodoferax. The sequence goes on from CAIWNX010000042.1 coordinate 6,551, forward strand.
TCGGGCTTTATCCGGTGTTTGTCATGAAGCTGCTGTGCTTCGCCATCTTTGCCAGCGCCTTCAATCTGCTGCTCGGTTTCACCGGCCTGCTGTCTTTCGGACACGCAGCTTTCTTCGGCTCTGCCGCCTACATCACCGGCTGGCTCATCAAGGCGCAGCAGCTCTCACCCGAACTGGCGATCATGGCCGGCATGATCGGCTCGGGTCTGATCGGCGCCGTGGTGGGTCTGGTCGCGATTCGGCGTCAGGGCATCTATTTCGCCATGATCACGATGGCGCTGGCGCAGATGGTGTATTTCGGCTGCCTGCAAGCATCCTTTACCGGCGGCGAGGACGGTCTGCAAGGTGTGCCGCGTGGCGCGCTTTTCGGTTTGATTCCACTGGCAACGGACACCGCCATGTACTACCTTGTGGTCGCGGTCTTCGTGGCCTGTTTCCTGTTCATCTCGCGCGTCGTGCATTCACCGTTCGGTCAGGTGCTCAAGATGATTCGTGAAAACGAACCGCGCGCGATTTCCCTGGGCTACCAGGTGGATCGCTACAAACTGCTGGCCTTTGTACTATCGGCTGCGCTGGCCGGCCTGGCCGGTTCGCTCAAGACCCTGGTGATGGGCTTTGCCACGCTGTCCGACGTGCACTGGACGATGTCGGGCGAAGTGATCCTGATGACGCTGCTCGGTGGTGTGGGCACCTTCTTTGGCCCGGTGTTTGGGTCTGGCATTGTGATCTCGCTACAAGACATGCTGGCCGACAAAGTGGGCTCCTGGGTCAACGTCATCATCGGCGTGATTTTTGTGCTGTGCGTGCTGGCCTTTCGCAAGGGTGTGGTGGGCGAGTTGCAGGCCTATCTGGAACGCCGCCGGCGCGCTGCTTCCGACCCGCAGGCCTGAAACGGGCTGCGCCCTTGTCCTGAATTGCCAACCCCATGGATGCGCTTGCCCTTGATGCAACCGACCTGCTGCTGCTCGATCAGTTGCAGACCGACGCATCGCGCAGCAACCAGGATCTGGCGGCGCTGGTGCACATATCGCCGCCGACCTGCCTGCGTCGCGTCAAACGCTTGCGCGATGCCGGTCTGATTGAACGCGAGATTGCAGTGCTCAGCGTCGACAAACTGGCCACACTGGCCGGCCATGGCTTGTGCGCCATTGTCGAGATCACGCTGGACCGGCAGGACAATGAAGCGCAACTGGCTTTCGAGAAGCGCGTTCTGACCGAGGATGCGGTGCAGCAGTGCTACCGCGTCTCGCCGGGACCCGACTTTTGTCTGGTGGTGCACGCTGCCAATATGCCCGACTACCTGGCGCTGGCACAGCGTTTGTTCACGTTTGACGCCAATGTGCGCAACGTCAAGGCCTTCTTCAGCATCAAGCGCAGCAAGTTCGGCGCCCGCGTTGTGCTTCCAGCCAAACCCGCGCTAGCCTGAATTTTTCGTGGGGCGTTTCCAGTTCGCAATGCTGAGCTGTTTGCCACGTGCCACGCTCAGGGAGCCAGCGGGCGTGTCTTTGGTGATGGTGGAGCCGCCGCCCACTGTGCCACCAGCGCCTATCGTCACCGGCGCCACCAGCACGCAGTTGCTGCCGATGTGCGCGTCGGCCTCGATCACGGTGCGGTGCTTGAAAGCGCCGTCGTAATTGGCCGTGATGCTGCCAGCACCGTAGTTAACGCGCTCGCCAACCGTGGCATCACCCAGATAGGCCAGGTGATTGGCCTTGGCGCCCTTGGCCAGCGTCGAATTCTTGACTTCGACAAAATTTCCGATGTGCACTTCGGCGCCCAGTCGCGCACCCGGACGCAGGCGGGCAAAGGGACCAATCAGTGCGCCAGCGCCAACCTCGATGAAGTCCTTGCTGCCCGGCTTGCCGCCTTCGATGTGCGTGAAGGGATGGATCACCGCGCCGGCACTGATCGCCGCGTTGGAGATCACGCAGTTGGCGCCGATCTTCACGCCTTCGCCCAGTGTTACCTCGCCCTCAAAGACGCAGTTGACGTCGATGGCAACGTCCTGCGCGCAGCGCAACACGCCGCGTACGTCGAGCCGCGCCGGATCGGCCAGGCGCACGCCCTGCTCCATCAGTTCGCGCGCTGTGCGCAGTTGCCAGGCACGCTCCAATTCCGCCAGTTGCAGCGGACTGTTGACACCGGCCACCTGCAACGGATCATTGATCTTGTGCGCCAGCACCGGAACGCCATCGGCCACCGCGAACTTCACGATGTCGGTCAGGTAGTACTCGCCTTGCGCATTGTTCTTGTCCAGCCGCGCCAGCCAGCGTTTGAGCTGGTGCGCCGGCAGCGCCATCATGCCGCTGTAAACCTCGGTGATGGCGCGCTGCTCGGCACTGGCGTCTTTCTGCTCGACGATGGCCTGCACCGCCGCGCCCTGGCGCACGATGCGGCCGTAGCCACTCGGATCGGCAAAATCGATCGTCAGCAAGGCCAGCTTGTCGCCACTGCAGGTGGCAATCAAATCACGCAGGGTCTGGGCGCGGATCAGTGGCACATCGCCCGAGAGCACGACCACGACGCCGTCGTCGCGCAGCACAGGTACAGCCTGCTGCACGGCGTGACCGGTGCCGAGTTGCGGCTCCTGGCGCACGAAACTCAAGTCAAAACCGGCACCCGTTGCAGATGCCAACGCCGCTTGCACTTCTGCCGCGCCGTGGCCGACGATCACCACCACCTGGCGCGCTGACAACTGCGCTGCCGCGTCAACTACATGCGAGAGCAAAGCGCGCCCGGCCAATAAATGCAACACTTTGGGCAGTCTGCTCTTCATGCGCGTGCCTTTACCGGCCGCCATAATCACCACATCTACAGCGCCCGGTCTCGTGCTGTCTCTGGAAGTTTCCGTCATGCCTGTCTCCAATCGGTTCGCTGGTCTGTTCCTGCAACTGCGCCACATTATCGGCGCGCTGCTGGCCGCGCTCGTGCTGCTGGGCTTGGGTGGCTGCAGCGCCGTCAAACTGAGCTACCAGAACGCGCCGGAATTGACGTACTGGTGGCTCGATAGCTACCTCGATCTCAATGACACGCAGTCGCGCCAATTGCGCGCCGAACTGAAGACCCTGCACGCCTGGCACCGCCAGCATGAGTTGCCGCTCTACCTCGACGCGCTGGAACAGATGCAGCGCATGGCGCCCAGCAACGCGACCCCGACGCAGGTCTGCACGCTGATCGACACGCTGCGACCGCGCTGGCAGGTTTTGCTGGAGCGACTGGAGCCCGGCAGCGCCGCGCTGGCGCCAACATTGACGGCGGCGCAGCTCGAACACCTGGCGCGCCAGTTTGACAAACGCAGCCAGAAATGGCGCGAGGAATGGCGCTCCGGCACGCCGCAAGAACGCCAGGCACGCCGCCTCAAACGCTTGCGCGAGCGAGCCGAGAGTTTTTATGGTTCTTTAGAGGAATCGCAAGTCGCCGTCCTGCGCGCCAGCGTTGCCAGCTCGGTCTTCGACGCCAATCTCAGCGAGCGCGAAGTCGAACGCCGCTACCGCGACATTGTGCAGACACTGCGGCTGCTGCAGGGCGGCAACCCAAGCGGCACATCGATCCAGGCACGGGTGCACGACCTGTTGGAGCGCAGTGTGCGCTCGCCAGAGCCAGACTACCGGGCTTATTCCGAGCGGCTGAACCAGGAAAACTGCGCCACCCTGGCCGCTTTGCACAACAGCACGAACGCGCCCCAGCGACGCCAACTGGCCGACACCTTGAAGGACTACGCCAGCGATGTTCGCGCATTGATGACAGCGCCGGACTGAAGCCGCCTAAGATCACGCCATGGCCATCAGCGTATTTGATCTCTTCAAGGTCGGCATCGGCCCCAGCAGTTCGCACACTGTCGGTCCGATGCGGGCCGCGCGGTTGTTCGCGCAGGGGCTCGAACGCGATGGACTGCTGGGCCAAACCAGCGCCGTCAAATGCGAGCTCTACGGTTCGCTGGGCGCCACCGGCAAGGGCCACGGCTCGGATCAGGCCGTCATGCTGGGACTGCTGGGCCATGCGCCCGACACGGTGGACGTGGACGCCGTGCCAACCCTGATCGAAGCGGCGCGCGCCAGCCAGAGCCTGGCGCTGCTGGGCACCCATAGCGTTGCCTTTCGTGAAAAGGAACACCTGCTGCTATACCGGCGCGAAGTCATGGCCGAACATCCAAACGGCATGAAGTTCAGCGCGCTCGACGCCCAAGGTGTATTGCTGCGGCAAAGCCGCTACCTCAGTGTTGGCGGCGGCTTTGTCGTGACAGCGGGCGCTGCCAACGAAGCCGTACTGAGCGCTTACCGCAAAGTGCCGTATCCCTTCACCTCCGGCAACGAACTGCTCGCGCTGTGCAAGCAGCATGGTTTGAGCATTGGCGAACTGATGTGGGCCAACGAGCGCACCTGGCGCAGCGACGCCGAAATCCGCGCCGGGCTGCTCGCCATCTGGCGCGTGATGCAGCAATGCGTGCAACGCGGCCTGAGCAGTTCCGGCACGCTGCCCGGACCATTCCAGGTGCAACGGCGTGCGCCGCTGCTGGCGGCGCAGTTGCGCGAGCGCGCCGAGAGGGCGCTGGCCGACCCGCTCTCGGTGCTGGACTGGATCAACGTCTACGCCTTTGCGGTGAACGAAGAAAACGCCGCCGGCGGGCGCGTCGTAACGGCACCGACCAACGGCGCGGCCGGCGTGATACCGGCCGTGCTGCACTACTGCGACCGCTTTGTGCTGCCCAATCGCCGTGGCGTGGCCTCGGACAGCGCGGACGATGCGGTGATCGACTTCCTGATGAGCGCCGCCGCCATCGGCATGCTGTACAAGCGCAACGCCTCCATCAGTGGTGCCGAAGTCGGCTGCCAGGGCGAAGTCGGCGTGGCCTGTTCGATGGCCGCCGCCGGCCTGGCCGCGGTGCTGGGCGGCAGCCCGGAGCAGGTGGAAAACGCGGCCGAGATCGGCATGGAGCACAACCTGGGACTGACCTGCGACCCGATCGGTGGTCTGGTGCAAGTGCCCTGCATCGAGCGCAACGCCATGGGTGCGGTCAAGGCCGTCAACGCCGCGCGCATGGCGCTGGCTGGCAATGGCCAGCACGTGGTGTCACTGGACAACGTGATCAAAACCATGCGCGAGACCGGCGCCGACATGAAGACCAAGTACAAGGAAACCTCGCGCGGCGGACTGGCCGTCAATATCGTGGAGTGCTAGCAAGAGGAGCAGCGGATGCCAACAGCCCAAAACGAATTTGTCCAGTACTGCTGCGAGTTACTCGGCAGCGTTGGCCCTTGTGTGGCGCGCCGCATGTTTGGCGCCTGGGGCATCAGCACCGAGGGCCTGACGCTGGCGATTCTGGCCGATCTGGGCAGTGGCGAGAAGCTCTGGCTCAAGGCCGACGCCGAATCTCAGGCAAGGTTCGAGACCGCCGGCTGTGAGCGCTTTGTCTACCAGGCCAAGGGCAAGGCCATGAGCATGGGCTACTACAGCGCGCCCGAAGAGGCCATGGAGTCGCCGCAACAAATGGCGCCCTGGGCGCGGCTGGCGCTCGAAGCGGCACTCAAGGCGCGTCAGAGCAAGCCAGTGAAAAAAGTTGCCGCCAAATCCAAGGCCCGCAAACGCTGATCAGAAGCAGGTAACGATGGCGTCAACCACGTTGTAGTCGGCATCGACCAAGGGCATCCAGCGCCATTTGTCGAAGGTGGTGCAAGGGTGTGAGATACCCAGGCAAACGAGGTCGCCGACCTGCAGCGCCTGATGCTGCGCGTCCGAGCCCATCAAGTAGGCGTGCTGGTCGTTGAGCTTGCTGACCTTCCACTGGGCAGGCGCCGCCTGCAAAAGCCGCGTCCCGCGCGCGCAGACCGCCAGCGCAATCGGCATCTCAATGTCGTACGACAGGTCACGCTTGCCCGCTGCCAGAATCGCCAGCCCCGGCTCCGGGCACGACTGCACGCGGGCCCAGACTTCCATCGCCGCCTCAAGCCCCGTGCCACAACCGGTGCGCTGCGCCACGGCGCTCATCATGCGTTTGTAGTTGCCCTGGTCATGGGTGACGTAGCAGCCCGAGCGCAGCAGGCCCTGCACGCTGCGGCGCAGCCTGGTTTGGAGCCCGGGGACGACCAGATCGAAGATGGCCGAACCACCGGCACTGAGCAGCACTTCCGCGCTGTCAAACAGGTTCTGCGCATCGCAGGCCAGCGCCAGCGCTTGCAGCAAATCCATCAAAGGCCGCACATAAGCCTGGTCCCGCGCCGAATCGGCGCTGGCGGCAAGCCCTTCGTAACACTCGACGCCCACCAGTTGCACGGCGCTACTGGTGTGCAGGCGCTGCGCCAACTGCAGCGCGCTGCCCAGGTCGCGGCAGCCCGTGCGTCCGCCGGGTATTCCGATTTCGAGCAGCACCTCGAAGGCGCGGGCAGGTGCCTGCTTGGCATGCCAGGCTTCAATCAATTCGAGTTGCGCCAGCGAATCGACCAGAAAGATCAGGCGCACATCCGGCTGAATGCGCAGCGAGGCGGCAATGCAATCGAGGTCGATGTCGGCAACCACCTGGTTCGCAATCAGGCAACGCGGGGCGCCCGCGGCCAGGCCGGCGCGCATCTGCGTCACGGTTGCAAAGGTCATGCCCCAGGCGCCGGCGTCCAACTGCATCCGGAACAACTGCGGCGACATGCTGGTCTTGCCGTGCGGCGCCAGCCCCAGGCCGCGCGATTGCGCGAAGTCCTGCATCCAGGCCAGGTTGTGCCGCAGCACATCGCGTTTGATAACGGCCAGCGGCAGCGGCAGGTCGCCGGCCAGCACGTTCCAGCCTTGGGCGCCGATCTGCGAGCGGCGCACCGGCGCACTGTGGTGCGGAAAGCCTTTTTGCGAGGCGTCGATCCAGGGGTCCAAATAATCGTCGGGCTTCATTGCTACACCGGCCAGACCACGCCGTTATCGTTCAGGATCGCGTCGAGCGGCATGTCGTGCGGCTCGGGCTCGAAATCGGGCAGAAAGGCCGATGCGAAGCCGAGTCCGATCGTGAGCGGGCGCGGCTGCAGCGTGGCCAGCATGCGGTCGTAGAAGCCACCGCCGTAACCCAGGCGGTAACCACCGGGCGCATAGCCAACGCAGGCCACAAACAGCAGTGTCGGCACGATGACCTCGGTGTCTTTTGGTTTGGGAATGCCGTAGGCGTCGTCTTCCATCGGGCAGCCCGGGTACCAGGCGTGAAAGCGCATGGTCTTGTGCACCTTGTCCACCACCGGCAGACCGATCCGGCGCGGTTGCGGCTGATCGATCAGTTCGCCGTCTTCCTTCCAGCGATGCAGCGCCGGCAGCGGATCGAATTCGCCCTTGATCGGCCAATAGGCGCCAATCACGGTATCGGGCCGTCCCACCAGCCAGATGCGCATGACACGCTGCAAAAGATCGGCACGCTGTAGGCGATCAGGCAGGTTCAGGCGTTGATCAATCAACTGTGCGCGCAGCGCCTTCTTTTCCAGTTTCTTGTTGTTCGCCGATGTGTCCATAATCCCACCATGCTGTTTCGCTCCATTTTGACATCGATTGCCCTGCCACTGTCCCTGGCGTTGACAATGTTCTCGCCACTGCACGCGCAAGGCACGGCCGCAAGCAAGTCGCCGGCCGACGAAGTGATTCTGGAAATGAACCGGGCCTTCAAGAGTGGCAGCAGCAAGCGCCTGAGCGCCCTGCTGCCACAAGCGCGCGGCCACGCCCTGGAACCCTGGGCCGCTTACTGGGAACTGCGCAATCGGCTCGATACCGCAGCGCCGGGCGAAGTGCAGGATTTCTTCAGCCGTTTTGCCGGCAGCTACCTGGAAGACCGATTGCGCAACGACTGGCTGCTGCTGCTGGGCCAGCGCCGCTACTGGAGCGACTTTGCCGCCGAGCGCACGCGCTATCGAATGAATGACGACCGCGAAGTGCGCTGCTACGCCCTGGCGCTGGAGCCGCTGCAGAACGGGCCGGAACTGGCGATTGAACTCAAACGCCAGTGGTACGCGCAAAGGGACGGCGACGAAGGGTGTCTATACGCCGCCGAGCGTTTGTACACCGCCAAGCAACTCAGCGAGCTTGATGTCTGGCGCAAAGCGCGCCTGGCCATGGAAGGCAACCGGCCACGCCTGGCCCGCCAGGCGGCAGAGATCATCTCGAAAGCAGCGGCTGCATCGGTTGACGAGGTCAACGCCAACCCGGCACGCTTCCTCAAAAAACGCGCCATCGCCGTGGCCCGCCTCACCAAGGAATCGGTGGTGCTGGCGCTGATCCGTCTGGCCATGAGCGATCCTGACAGCACGGCCAGCGTCCTGGAGAACCACTGGAGCGTGCACCTGAGCCCGGAGCAGCGCTCCTGGGTCTGGGGCGTCATCGGCAAGCAGGTGGCGCAGCGTCTCTCGGGCGATGCACTGCAGCACTTCGCCAAAGCCAAGGACAGCGACCTCAACGACAGCCAGCTCGGCTGGAAGGTGCGCGCGGCCCTGCGTCAGTCACAGTGGAAAGACGTCCTGTCGGCCACGCAGGCCATGAGTCCCGAAGCGCAGCAGGAATCGGTCTGGGTCTACTGGCGCGCACGGGCGCTGAGCCGGCTGGCGAAAACCGACACTGAGCGCAGCGCGGCCAAAGCCTTGTACGAGCGCATTGCCAGCGTGCGCGGTTTCTACGAGCAACTCGCGCTCGAAGAGCTGGGCCAGAGCATCACGGTGCCGGCACGACCCGAAGCACTCAGCGCCGAAGAAAAGCAAGCCGCTCAGGACAACGCCGGTCTGCAGCGCGCCCTGTACGCAATCCGCATTGGCTTGCGCAGCGATGGTGTGCGCGAATGGAACTACAGCACCAACCTGCACACAGCAGGCGGTATGAATGACCGCGAGCTGCTCGCCGCCGCCGATCTGGCGTGCCAGAACGAAGTCTGGGACCGCTGCATCAACACCAGCGAGCGCACCAGGGGCGTGATTGACTTCGAGCAGCGTTTTCCAATGCCGCACAAAAACGCCGTCGTGCAACGCGCGACCCAGATCGGCCTCGATCCCGCCTACGTCTACGGCCTGATCCGTCAGGAAAGCCGCTTCATCATGGACGCGCACTCGGGTGTCGGCGCCGCGGGGCTGATGCAGATCATGCCGCCCACGGCGCGCTGGACCGCCAAGAAGATCGGCCTGTCGAACTTCAAGCCGGCCCAGATCAACGATCGCGACACCAACATCGTCATCGGCACGGCCTACCTGAAACTGGTGCTGGACAATTTCGACGGCTCCATGCCGATGGCCGCCGCCGCCTACAACGCGGGGCCGAGCCGCCCCCGCAGTTGGCGCGGCCAGAGCGGTGCGCCACTGCTCGACGCGGCGATCTGGGCCGAAAACGTGCCGTTTACGGAAACCCGCGACTACGTGAAAAAGGTCTTGTCCAACACCGCCAACTACGCCGCGCTGATCAGCGCAGCGCCGCAGTCGCTCAAAGCACGCCTGGGCCTGGTTGGCCCGCGTGACGCCAGCGCGTCGGAACCGAACGAAGACCTGCCCTGAAATCCTGTCCCCATGAAAGTTTGACGGAGACTTTATGCAGAAACTCTACATCGGCAACAAGAACTACTCATCCTGGTCGATGCGGCCCTGGGTGCTGCTGCGCCAGGCCGGCATCCGATTTGACGAAGTCATGGTCCGTTTTGACTCGTTCGCGGACGATGGCAATTCCACTTTCAAGAACACCCTCAAGGCCCTGTCGCCAACCGGCAAGGTGCCCGTGCTGGTGGACGGCGATGTCGTCGTGTGGGACACGCTGGCGATTGCCGAATACCTGGCCGAACAGTTCCCGGAAAAGGCCTTGTGGCCGCGTGACAAAGCGGCACGCGCCCGGGCGCGCAGCATCTGCGCCGAGATGCACGCCGGCTTTACCGCGCTGCGCAGCAGTTGCCCGATGAACATCGAAGCGTCACTGCCGGAGGTCGGCGCGCTGGCGTGGCGCGACAAACCCGCCGTACGCGCTGATGTAGCGCGGCTGGTGGCCATGTGGCAAGCCTTGCTCGACGAACACGGCGGCCCAATGCTGTTTGGCGACTTCACGATTGCCGACGCCTACTTTGCCCCGATCTGCATGCGCCTGAAGTGCTACGCGCTGCCGCTGCCGGCAGGCATCGCCGCCTATGTGGAGCGCGTCTGCGCCCTGCCCGGTGTGCGGCAGTGGATGGACGAAGCCAGGGCTGAAAAAGATTTTCTGGATTTCGAAGAACCCTACCGTTTGCGCGCCAGCACGCAAGCACGTTGACTCAGATGCAGATCTACCTGGTCGGTGGCGCGGTGCGCGATGCCTTGCTGGGCCAATCCGGCGCCGATCGCGACTGGGTGGTGGTGGGCGCCACGCCCGACGCACTGGTCGCAAAAGGCTTCCTGCCGGTGGGCAAGGACTTCCCGGTGTTCCTGCACCCGCAGACCCACGAGGAATACGCGCTGGCCCGTACCGAGCGCAAGACCGGCCCGGGCTACCATGGCTTTGCAGTGCACGCAGCACCGGATGTGACGCTGGAAGAAGACCTGGCGCGGCGCGACCTCACAGTCAATGCGATGGCGGTTCGTGCTGACGCCACAGACCCGGCGCGCTGGGAAGAATCGGACGCATTGGTTGACCCCTATGACGGTCGCAGCGACCTCAGGGCCAAAGTGTTGCGCCACGTCACCGCCGCCTTCCGCGAAGACCCGGTACGCATCCTGCGCGTGGCACGCTTTGCGGCGCGCTTTGCCGATTTCACGGTGGCACCCGAGACCATGGACTTGATGCGCGAGATGGTGGACTGCGGCGAAGCCGACCATCTGGTGGCCGAGCGCGTCTGGCAGGAACTGGCCAAGGGCTTGATGGAGAACACGCCTTCGCGCATGTTCGATGTGCTGCGTGGTTGCGGCGCGCTGGCGCGATTGCTGCCCGAAGTGGACCGGCTCTGGGGCGTGCCGCAGCGCGCCGACTACCACCCCGAGATTGACACCGGTGTGCACCTGATGCTGGTGCTCGACATGAGCGCGCGCCTGCAAGCCACGCTGCCGGTGCGCCTGGCGTGTTTGTTCCACGACCTGGGCAAAGCCACGACGCCAGCGCACTTACTGCCCAAACACCACGGCCACGAAGAGCGCAGCGCCCGACTGCTCTCGGGTATCTGCGAGCGCCTGCGCGTGCCCACCGTTTGTCGTGAACTCGCCGATGTGGTGGCGCGCGAGCACGGCAACATCCACCGCAGTGGCGACTTGAACGCGGCGGCTGTGGTGCGCCTGCTGCAACGCTGCGACGCCTTTCGCAAACCGGAGCGTTTCAGCGAAGTGCTGCTGGCCTGCGAATGCGATTCACGTGGACGGCTCGGATCGAGTGACGTCGCCTACGCACCCACGCCGCGCCTGCTGGCGGCATTGGCGGCAACGCAGGCGGTGGCAACGAATGCCATTTCAGCCAACGCGCTGGCCGATGGTGTCAGCGGTAAAGAGATTGGTGAACTGATAGAGCAGGCCCGCATCGAGGCGGTGCGCGCCGTGCTCTAGTCAAAGACGGTCGGTGCGGTCGCCGCGGGCGAAACCGAGAGCATCCCAGGGCTCGCCTTTGAACAGGCCGATGACCTTGAACAACTCGCCCATTTCGTGCTCCATGA
>CAIWNX010000043.1 GCA_903914175.1 uncultured beta proteobacterium
ACAACGCACGGCGCAACACCGCGGGCGTGAGGGTCTGCAACGTGCCGCTGACACTGGTTTGCAGCACGGCCGCATCGGCGCTGGCGTCGTCGTAATAGTCCACGTGCGCCACCGTGCGCGCCGGTTCACCGTGCACGCTGCGCATAAAGCGAAAGCGGTAGTGGCCCTGCACCGGGTTAAAAGGCGAGACATGAAACACCTTGTCGGCACGCTGTTCCACGCCGTAGCGGGGCGCGTCCAGCACATAGCAGTGGCGTTCGCCAAAGGTGTTATTCACCTCCACCACGATGGCGCGCAGGGCGCCCCCCTGGTCGTCTGCGGCGCGGTGGCAATACCAGAAGCTCACCGGCTTGAAGGTATAGCCCAGCACGCGCGGGTAGGCATGCAGCCATGCCTCGCCGGTCGCGTCATGAATGCCTTCGCGCTGCAGGACTTCGTCCAGCCAGGCGATGGCCCCGCCTTGTTCAGGCGAGCGGCCATCGCCGTGGTCGGTGTCGAAGAAGCTCAATGCGCCCGGGTGGTTGATGTTCCACTGGCCTGCCTGTCGCGTTTGCTGTTGCAGGGTGCGCAATGGCAACATCAAAAAGTAGGTGGGGTATGTGAACGCGTGGCGCTGCGGGCGCAGCCGGGCGTGGCGCACCTGGCCGAAACCGATGAGGGGTACGGGCTTGCTCATGCGTCGGCCAACAAGCTTGCTGCGGCGGCCAGCCCGGCCTTGAGACCGTCTTCATGAAAGCCGTAGCCCATCCAGGCGCCGGCATAGTAGCGGCTGTTCTTGCCTTGCAGTGCCGGCATGTCTGCTTGTGCAGCGACGGCGGCCAGGTCAAACACCGGGTGGGCGTAGTCGTATTCGCCAATGATTTTTTCCTGTGCAATGGGGCGTACCGGATTCAATGACACCAGCACGGGCTGCTCCCATGGCAGCGGCTGCAAGCGGTTAAGCAGGTAGTGCAGGCAGACCCGTGCGCCTTCTTCCCCTGGCGTGGCGGCGCGCTCGTAGTTCCAGGCTGCCCAGGCCGCCTGACGCTTTGGCAAGACCGAGGCATCGGTGTGCAGCACGGCTTTGTTCGACTGGTAGCGGATGGCACCCAGGGTTTCAATCTCTTGCGCCGTGGGCGCGGCCAGCATGGACAAGGCCTGGTCTGAGTGGGTGGCGATGATGACTTTGTCGAACAGCTCAGCGCCAGCGTCGGTGTGAATGCGCACGCTACCTTTGCGCTCATGTTGCAGATACTCGACGCGGCGCACCGGGGTGTTCAAGCGCTTGTCGGCAATGCCTGCGGTGATTTGTTCCACATAGTGCCGGGCACCACCCTGCACGGTCCACCACTGGGGGCGATTGGTGATTTGCAGCAGGCCGTGGTTGTGGCAAAAGCGCACCATAGTGGAGACCGGGAACTGCAACATCTGCGCCGTGGGGCAGCTCCAGATGCAGGCCATCATGGGCAGAAAATACCAGTCGCAAAACGCAGTGCCAAAGCCCTGCTCATGCAAGAAATCGCCCAGCGGCTGGCGCAGCTGCGCGTCGGTTCCACTTTGGGCCATGCGGGTGCTCAGGGCATTGAAGCGCAACAGATCGCGCAACATGCCCCAAAAGCGCGGGTTGACCAGGTTGGCGCGCTGGGCAAATACGGTGCTCAGGCTGGAGCCGCTCCATTCCATGGCGCGGCCACTGGCGTGATCCTGGGCCTGTACCGAAAACGACATGTCGGACTTTGCGCTTGCCACATTCAGCTCAGCCAGTAGCGCAATCAGTTGCGGGTAAGTGCGCTCGTTGAGCACCAGAAAGCCGGTGTCGACACCGTGGGTCACCTCGCCATTGGGCGTGGGAAGCGTCACATTGACGGTATGGGTGTGGCCGCCAAAGTAGTCGCCTGCCTCCAGCAGCGTGATGTCAGCCTTGCCCCGCAGGGCATGGGCTGCTGCCAAGCCTGAAATACCCGAACCCACAACGACAACTTTGATTGACACGCGCACGCCCTTAAATTGATCAACCCAATTTGATACCAGTTGGTAGCAATATGACTGTTTGGTATTTTTGTAACCAGTGCATTCTATTTCTCAACTCAGGCGTATACAATTTGGCGCATGGTCAGCACTACTCCCACCAAGGTCTCTTTCAAGGCGCAAATGCTATTGGCGCGGGAAGACGCGATCATCCAGTCCGTGAACCGCCTGCTGGCTGAAAAGGGTTTTGAAGCAATGACGGTGGACGAAGTGGCGGCCGATGTGGGCATCGCCAAAGCCAGCCTGTACAAGCACTTCCCCAGCAAAGAAGACCTGGCAGCGGCGGCCATGGCGTCGGTCATGCGCCGGGCGCAAGTATTCTTGAACGATTTGCCACCGGACGCGTCCCCCATTGACAAACTGCGCCGCGTGGTGGCGTGGACCATGGGCCTGAAACTGGCAGGTGAAATGCCATCGCTTCCCAGCCAGAACTCCAGCCTGCGCAGCGCCCTGATGGGCCACAAAGACTATATGGACGGCTTGATGGATGTGAGCGACCGTTTGGGTGCCTGGATTGAGGCCGCGCAGAAGCAAGGCGTACTCAACCCCAAGCTACCGTCCATTGCCGTGCTGTACACCTTGTACGCCCGCGCTTGCGACCCGGTGCTGGAATTTCTGAAAATAGGCGACTTGTACAACAACGACGAAATCATCGCCCTGGTTCTCAGCACTTGCTTTGAAGGTATTGAAGCCCGGTAGTCGCCAGTACCACGACAGGGGCTAGAACCGCTCCAACTCCGCGAACTTCAGACGCCCGCCGCGCACCAGCATCTTGCCGTATTCGGCGCAACGCTGCGGCGTCGGGATCACCTTGCCGGGGTTGAGCAGGGCCTTGGTGTCGAAGGCGCGCTTGACGCCGAACATCTGCTCGTTCTCTTCGGCTGAAAACTGCACGCACATCGAATTGAGTTTCTCGATGCCCACGCCATGCTCGCCGGTGACGGTGCCGCCCATGGCCACACTGGTCTCCAGAATGTCGGCGCCGAACAGCTCGCAGCGGTGCAACTGATCCGGGTCGTTGGCATCGAAAAGGATCAGCGGGTGCAGGTTGCCGTCGCCGGCGTGGAACACGTTGCAGCAGCGCAGGCCGTACTTCTTTTCCATCTCGCCGATGGCGATCAGGATGTCGGCCAGACGCTTGCGCGGAATGGTCGAATCCATGCACATGTAGTCCGGGCTGATGCGCCCGCTGGCCGGAAACGCGTTCTTGCGTCCGCTCCAGAACTTCAGACGCTCGGCCTCGTCGCGGCTGATGGCAATCGCGGTGGCGCCGTGTTGTCGCAGCACGGCGCTCATGCGGCCGATCTCTTCTTCCACTTCTTCCGGCGTGCCGTCGCTTTCGCACAGCAGGATGGCAGCAGCCGTGAGGTCGTAGCCGGCGTGCACATAGTCTTCCACCGCAGCCGTCATCGGCTTGTCCATCATCTCCAGACCGGCCGGGATGATGCCGGCGGCGATGACCCCGGCAACGGCGTCGCCGGCTTTGCGGATGTCGTCAAAGCTGGCCATGATGCAGCGCGCCAGTTGCGGTTTGGGAACGAGTTTGACCGTGACCTCGGTCGTGACGGCGAGCATGCCTTCGGAGCCGATGACGATGCTCAGCAAATCAAGACCGGCGGCATCGAGCGCCTCGGAGCCGAACTCGACCGCCTCGCCTTCCATCGTGAAGCCGCGGACTTTGAGGATGTTGTGCAGCGTCAAGCCGTACTTCAGGCAGTGCACGCCACCCGCGTTCTCGGCCACATTGCCGCCGATGGTGCAGGCGATCTGGCTCGACGGATCGGGCGCGTAGTAAAGACCGTAGGGCGCGGCCGCTTCGCTGATGGCCAGGTTGCGCACGCCACACTGCACCTGCGCGCTGCGGCTGTGGGCGTCGATGCGGATGATCTTGTTGAACTTCGCTAGCGACAGCGTCACGCCCAGACGGTGTGGCATGGCGCCACCTGACAGACCGGTGCCGGCGCCGCGCGCCACCACGGGCACGCCCAGCGCATAACAGGCACGCAGCACGGCCTGCACCTGCGCTTCAGTTTCGGGCAGTGCGACGACCAGCGGGCGTTGCCGGTAAGCGCTCAGGCCGTCGCATTCGTAGGGTGTGGTGTCTTCGTTATGCCAGAGCAGGGCGTGCGCTGGCAGACAAGCGCGCAGCGCCTGCACCACCTGGGTCTGGCGTTCTGATTTTTCGAGCAAGTCCTGCTGCTGTGCAGAAAGGGATGCGGTCATGGTGCCATTGTTGCACTTGTTCGGCCGCCCTCCTAGAATCGGTCCCCCAAGCCGCCGCTGTTCATGGTGACGGCATCCACACGAAACCCCATGCCACCTGAAATTACCGGCGCCGGGCAGCGCCGCTGGCAGAAATGGCGTTCATTCCTGCCCACGCTGCCGGCCCATGATTTGTTGCGTGACGCCACTTACCGGCGGCTCTGGTCATCGATCCTGATCAGTTCCTTCGGGGGTCAGATCACGATGCTCGCGCTGCCGCTGACGGCGGCCGTGTTGCTGCACGCCACGCCGACGCAGATGGGCTTGTTGACGGCGATGGAACTCGCACCCTTTGTTCTGCTCTCGCTGCCGGCTGGTGTCTGGCTTGACCGGGTGCGCAAGCTGCCGGTCTACGTCGTGGGCGAAGGGTTCATCGCACTGGCGCTGGCCACGGTACCGTTGGCCTGGTACCTGGGCTGGCTCAGCATGCCCTTTCTCTACGCTGTGGCTTTTTCCATCGGCTGTGTGTTTGTCACAGCCGGTACGGCGGCGCAGATTGTGCTCACGCAGGTGGTGCCGCGCGAGCGTCTGGTGGAGGCGCACGCCAAGAATTCGCTGGCTTCGTCCGGCGCCGAAGTGGCGGGGCCGGGTGTGGCCGGTGTGCTGATCAAACTGGTGGGCGCGCCGATGGCGCTGCTGGCCGACGCAGCGCTGCTGATTGGCAGTGTGCTGATCCTGCGCGGGCTGAAAGTCACGGAAAACCGGCCCGATACCGGCAGCACCCATTTCTGGCGCGACCTCAAAGCCGGTTTGCGCTTTGTCGTCGAGCATCGGATGCTGTTGTCGCTGGCCGCTGCGGTCGGCATGTGGCAGTTGTGCCATCAGTGTGCGATGGTGGTGCAGATTCTGTTTGCCACGCGTGAGCTCGGGCTCAACGAGGGCCAGGTCGGCCTGTGTTACACCGGGCTGGGCCTGGGCACGATTGTGGCCAGCAGCCTGGGCAACCGCGTCTCAAGGCGGCTCGGCCCCGGGCCCTGCCTGATTCTTGGCATTGCGGTCTGTGGTGTTGGCTGGCTGCAATTGGCCTTGGCACCGCTGGGGGCTTGGGGCGTGTTTTCCTTTGTCCTGATGCTGCTGTGTTTCGGTGTCGGTGCCGTCTTTATCTTCATCAACTTCCTGGCGCTGCGCCAGGCGGTTACGCCCGAGCCGATGCTCGGGCGCATGACCAGCACCATGCGCTGGCTGATCCTGATTCCGGCCGGCCCTGGCGCGCTGATGGGCGGCTACCTGGGCGAGCACCTGGGCCTGCGCTACGCGCTGGCGGTCGGTGGCCTGGGCGCGCTGGTGCTGGCGCTGTGGGCCTGGCGCCATCCGGTGCTGCGCAATGTGCGTGTGCTGCCGACGGCGCTGCCGGGCTGAGACGCAGCGCACGCTCGCTACAATCCCGCCCATTCCCACCACCGGTAGCCACCCATGTCCGATCGTCTTGCCGTGCTGCCGCAATACCTGCTGCCCAAGCAGGCGCTGACGGCGCTGGCCGGTCGCGTTGCCAGCGCGCAGGGTGGGCGTCTGACGCACGCGCTGATCGCCTGGTTTGTGCGGCGTTACGGTGTTGATATGGCTGAGGCCGCCAATCCCGACATCGCCAGTTACGCCAGCTTCAATGACTTCTTCACGCGCGCCTTGAAAGACGGCGCCCGGCCGCTGGCGCGAGCCGATTTGCTGTGCCCGGTCGATGGTGCCATCAGTCAGTTTGGCGCGATGCAAAAGGACCAGATTTTTCAGGCAAAGGGCCACCACTATTCAAGCCGCGCGCTGCTCGGTGGCGATGCGGCACTGGCCGCGCAGTTCGATGACGGCAGCTTTGCCACGCTGTATTTAAGCCCGCGTGATTACCACCGTATCCACATGCCTTGCGCTGGCCGTCTGCGGCGCATGATTTACGTGCCGGGCGAACTGTTCTCGGTCAACCCGACCACGGCACGCGGCGTGCCGGGCCTGTTTGCGCGCAACGAACGCGTGGTCTGCATTTTCGATTCGGCGCAGGGACCCTTTGCGCTGGTGCTGGTGGGCGCCACCATCGTTGGCAGCATGGCAACGGTCTGGCATGGCGTGGTCAATGCGCAGCGCAGCGGCGAGTTGCGTGAATGGCCCTACGCTGATAGCGCAGTGACGCTGGAACAGGGCCAGGAGATGGGCCGCTTCCTGCTGGGCTCGACCGTGGTGCTGCTGTTTCCCAAAGGGCCGCTTCAGTTCAACCCGGCCTGGGCGCCGGGTGCTGCCATTCGCATGGGCGAAGTGATGGCGCAGCGCCCATAGGCGTTTTGCGTTCTGCCAGAATGCTGGCATGAAATACCAACACCTGCTGCTCACGGTTGATGGGCCGATCACCACCATCACGCTGAACCGTCCGGAAAAGCGCAACGCGCTGGCGCTGCCGGTGATGCTGGAACTGACCTCGGCTCTGCGTGAGGTGGCCAAGAGCGATGCGCGCGGCGTGATCCTGGCTGCCAATGGCCCGGTTTTTAGCGCTGGTCACAACTTCGCTGACATGGCCGGTGCCACGCTGGCGCAGGCGCAGGAGTTGTTTGCCATTTGCACGACGATGATGGATGCGATCCAGTCCATGCCGCAGGTGGTGGTGGCGCGTGTCCACGCGCTGGCCACGGCGGCCGGTTGCCAGTTGGTTGCGAGTTGCGATCTGGCGGTGGCGGCTGACAGCGCGGGATTCGCCATTCCCGGTGGCAAGGGCGGTCTGTTCTGCCACACGCCGCTGGTGGCGCTGGCGCGCAATCTGGGGCGCAAGCGCGCGTTTGAGATGGCGGTTACGGGCGACGCCATCGACGCCGCCACAGCGGTGCAGTGGGGTTTGATCAACCGCGCCGTGCCGGCCGATCAACTGGAAGCGGCAACGCTGGACCTGATCACCCGCGCCACACGCGGCAGTGTCTTGTCCAAGGCGCTGGGCAAGCAGGGCTTTTACCGGCAGATCGATCTGCCACAGGACGGTGCTTACCGTTACGCAGTCGAGATGATGGCATCCGCAGCGATGACGCCCGACGCGCAGGAAGGCATACGCGCCTTCCTCGAAAAGCGCCACGCGCAGTACACGCAGGGGGCGCAGGAAACTACCGGAAAATGACCGTCTTGTGGCCGTTCAATAGCACGCGATGCTCGCTGTGCCACTTGACGGCGCGCGCCAGCACCTGGCTCTCAGTATCGCGGCCCAGCGTCGTCAGGTCGTCCACGGTGCGGCTGTGGTCCACGCGCGCCACGTCCTGCTCGATGATCGGGCCTTCGTCCAGATCCGCCGTCACATAGTGCGCGGTGGCGCCAATCAGTTTCACGCCCCGGTCATGCGCCTGGTAGTAGGGCTTGGCGCCCTTGAAGCTGGGCAGGAAAGAGTGGTGGATGTTGATCGCGCGGCCGGATAACTTTTTGCACAGATCGTCGCTGAGCACCTGCATGTAGCGCGCCAGCACCACCAGTTCGGCCTGCTCGGCCTGAATGATCTCGTACTGACGGGCTTCGACCTGCGTCTTGGTCGCTGCCGTGACCGGCAGGTGATGAAAAGGGACGTTGTAGCTGGCGGCGAGTTGGTAGAACTCGCGGTGGTTCGAGATGATGGCGCGGATGTCCAGCCGAAGCAGGCCGCTTTTCCAACGGAACAGCAGATCGTTAAGGCAATGCCCTTCCTTGCTGACCATGATCACCGCCGGCATCGCTTGCGCCACCGCGTGCAGACTCCACTGCATCTTGAGCGGATTGGCAAACCAGCCCAGCTGCGCCTTCAGGTCCGACGGCGTCAGTTGCCCGCAGGCAAACTGCACGCGCATGAAAAATAGGCCCGTGTCAGGGTCGTTGTACTGCGCCGCTTCTTCGATATTGCCGCCGCGTTCGAGCAGAAAGCCCGAGACCGCGTGAACCAGGCCGAGACGGTCCGGGCAGGACAGGGTCAGGATGTAAACAGGTTTCATAGGTTTGGCATTGTCGCCGCAATGCAAGGCCCGCTTGCGGGTCGCCCCCGCGCCGCTCAGTGCACCAGAACCGGGTTCTGCGCCAGTTCGGCGTATTGCGCCAGGGTCTCTTCGACTTCTTCCTGGGTTGGTGTTTTTTCCTGCCACGCTGAAATGTGGCGCTGGAACAATTCGGCCCAGGAACCGTCGAGGTAAACCTCTTTGCCCGAGCGCTTGTCCACGATCTCGAAGCCGTGGCGCGCCAGCGCCGGCACCATCAGCACCTGCACGATGCCGTCGCCGTCGCTCTCGTCGGGTGCGTCCGCTGCGACCGCATTGGCCAGCATGTGCGTCACCGAGTAGCTGTCAGAGTCGTATAGCGTGTGCATGGTTCATTATCAATCAATCAATCCGAACTGTCCTGCAGTTGGCCACGCTGGCCTTAATTTCAAGGGCCGGGGCGCCAATCGTGTGCGATTCAGGGCACAGTTTCACTGGAAAGCCACATCTGGTCGACAAAATCGCCGTTGGCGTCGGTGATGCGCAGGCGTACCGGCAAATAGCCCATGGCCGGCGCCAACCAGAGTTCGACCTTCTGGTCATAGGCCTCGCGCGGGTTGCGCAGCAGTTTCAGCGCGCTCTGCTGGCCACCGGGCAGCGTCAGCGTTTCCTCGGCGCCAACCGTGAACAGCCAGATGGCGGCGTCGCGCGGGCCGACGATCTGCACGGTGACGGTGCTTGCCTCAGGAAAGGCGGCCGGCTCCGCGGCCAACATGGCGCCGAGTTGCAGCAGGATGCTCAGGCGGTCCTGCGCGCCAGCCAGTAGCGGCGCGTCGGGCGTGTTGGCGCTGAAGCTGATCTTGCCCTGTTCACGCACAAAATGGGCCGCCACTTCACTGCGCTTCTTGTCGGCAAAACGCGCAGGCGCCAGCCCCTGGTCCGTAATCTGACCGCTACTGGTTTGGCTCAGCACCGACAGAAATCCGGCACTGAACGCCAGGCGCGTGTTGTAGCTGGCGCCGTCGTGCTGCCACAGCAGTTCGGCGCTCAGGCTGTAGGGAAACTTGTTGCCTTTGACGTCGTATTTGAGACGCACTGGCGCTGCGACGCGGTAGTTGCGCGCCAGTTCCTGTAGTTCGCGCGGCGGGCGCTCGGGTACTGCGATGGGCTCGGCCTCGGTCGGCACTGCGGCGCTGGCCGCTGGGGCCGGCGCGGCCAAGGCGGCCGCGTTGGGTGCGACACCGGGTGGTTCCTGAAACGCCACAACCGCCGCAGGTGCAGGGGGCGGCGTGAGCGGCACATCGGCCACAGTCGGCGCCGGTGTCGGTGTCGGTGCAGTTGGGCGTTTGCGCGCGGCGACCGGTGGGCGTTTCGCAGGCGTTGGCGCCAGCGCCGGTGCCGCTGCTGACAGGGCGCGGGTATGGAAGCTCGGCGCTGCAGCGCGGCGACCCGGGACGCTCAGGTTCAGCGTCGCGTCCTGCAGCAGCAGGGCATGCGCCAGCAGCACCAGGGCGGTCAGCGTGGCCAGTACCCGGCGCGAGACGGCGCGAAGCGGCGCTGGCTTGACGCTGGCGAAGATAGTCATCGGCTCAGTCATAACGCAGCGTGAAGATCAGGTCCAGCGCACTTTGTTCGCCGGTGCGGGCGCGCAGCGTGAAGCGGCGTGAGAGTTCGTAGAAGATCGAGAAACTGCCCAGCGCACTGCTCAGGCCGCGCTCGTAGGCGACGTAGAAATTGCGGGCAAGGTTTTTGCCCAGGGTGACGGTGGTCTCGCCGGTGTTGTTGCCGAGCGCGAGTTGGTCGAGTCCCAGGGCGTTGGCCAAGCCGCCGGTGACCCCTGCGCGATCACCGCCGAGCAGCGAGAGCGCCGCTTGTTGCAGCACGGCGGCCTCGCTGCCGCCGTTGGCAGGTGAGCGTCCGAGCAGCAGCCAGGACAGCTTTTCGGCATCGGGCAGATCGGGATCGGCGTACAGGCGCACGATGGGTGACAGTGCGTTGCCGCTGATGCGCACGCCTACGCGCTGCTGCAGTTGCGGCCGGATCGCCAGAATGTCCAGCGCCGGGTTGTCGTAGGGTCCGTCAAAGCGCAGTACCCCCTGCTCGATATTGAGCTGCTGGCCGTAGGCTTTGTAGGTGCCACCCAGGGCGCGCAGTTCGCCGTTCAGACGCGGCGCGTGTGTCGGGTCGGCGCCGCTGCGCAGTTCGAGCTGGCCGCTCAGGCGTGTCACCAGACCGTGGCCGCGCACCTGAAAACGCGGACCCAGATCGAGGCTGACGGCGATATCGGGTCGCACGCCCATACCTTGGGCGTCGGGCGCGGTAGCGCTGCTGGTGCTGCTGCGCGCGGTGGCAGTTGGCTTGCGCAGCAGCACATCCTCGCCCAAGCGCGGCGCCGTGTCCTCGCTCAGCACGAACAGCGCCTGATCCGCGCGCAGCTTGCCGCGCAGCGTGAGCCGATTGGCTTCAAGCCGGGCCGCGAGCTGGCCCGAGAGCAACAGCCGCCGATCCGCCATCGAACTCACGCGCAGCGCGTTGGCCTGCACATCCAGCGCCATGCGCAGGCGCGAGCGCAGCGTGGCAGCCGGTGCGCCGGCGCTGGGCCAGTCGAGCGAGCCTGTTCCCGATAGCGTTCCGGTGTTGCCGGCGCCGGCGAACGAGAAGGCGAGAATTTCCAGTCGTTGCCCGTCGAGTTTGGCGCGCAGCGTGCCTTGGCTGAAGTCGATGCCCTCGACTACCGAACTCAAGGCCAGGTCTTGCGCCCCCAGCGTGCCGTGCCATTGCGGCGCGCCGCGCGTGCCCGAGAGTTCGGCCTGCGCCTGTAGCGTGCCGCGCAAGCGCCAACCCGGTGGCGCCAGCCGCGACCAATCGGCCAGCGGTGGCAACTGCGCTTGCAGCGTGCCGCGCAGCGGTGCATCAAGCGGCCAATCCCAGCGCGCGTTCTGGCGCGTCAGGCGGCTGCTGAATTCGGCTTGCGCCTGTCCTGCGTGTTCGCTGCGCCAACTCAGCTTGGCCGCCACCTGCTCGCCTTGCGCCGTCAGCAGCAGTTGTGCATCGTCGAGTCCCGCGCGCAGTGTGCCGACAGCGGCGTCCCCGGTCTGCAGCAGCAGGTCGCCGCTGGCGCGCGCCAGCGTTGCGCGCACCTGCAACGCGGCGTCCTCAGCACTGGCCTGCCATTGCCCGCCCAGCAGCAGGTCGCCGCCGATGCCCGTTTGCGCCAGCGCTGACTGGGCCCATTGATCCAGCCAGGCCAGTGGCAGGCCCTGCAACGCACCCTGTGTTTGCCAACTGCTGTGTTGGCCCTGCTGCGACCAGCGTGCCGGTTGCCAACTGATGAGGGCCTGGCCTGGCAAGGGTGCGCTCAGGCGCGCGCTGCCTTCGCCAAGGCTCAGGGTTTGCCCCTTGGCGTCGCGCCCCCAGCGCAGCGCCACGCTGTGTGCGAGTTGCAGTGTCCAATTGCCCGGCACCCGCTGGTCCCGCGCCGTCAGTTGCGCGCTTTCGATTTCCGCCTGCCAGACGCCGGCAGCGTCCCGCGCGCCCTGCGCTTGTGTCGCCAGTGCGAAGCGCTGGCCGGCCTGCTCCAACTCGCCCTGCGCCTTGAGTTTCCAGGCACTCAGCGCGCCGGAAATATCGGCTGCGAGCGCTTGCACGCGCCAGCCCTGCGCGCCGCTCTGGCCGGCGCTGCGCAGCGTGAGTTGCTCCGATTGCAGCCGTGCCGTGACCCGCAAGTCGCGGCCCTGGCCTTGCCAGCCGCCCTGCCATTGCCCGCTGAGTTTGATGCCACCGTCAATCTGTGCGTCCTCGGGTAGAAGAGCCTGGGCCGTCCAGCGCTTGAGCCAGCGCGACGCTTGCGCCGCATCGCTGATTTGCAAATCGACGTCGCCGAGCCCCTGGCTGGCGGCGATCTGGCCGTTCAGTTTGGCGCTGGCGCCGGGCAGGTTCAGCCTGAGCTGGCCTTGCAGCACCGGCGTGCCGCGGGCCAGTGTGAACTGAGCCTGCAACTGCGCATCTACGCTTTGCAAGTCGGCTGCAAAAGCGGTGCCGCTGGGCGTCTGTTGCGCACTCAGGCGGCCGTCGAGCCGACCCTCTTTCAGCCGCGAATCGAGGGCGGCCGGGTTGACGCCCTGCAGCGTCGCCTGGCCTTGCCAGACCGGAAGCGTGTCGCTGTCCGTTGGCGCCAGCTGGCCTTGCGCCTGGATGCGTCCGCCGCCGGCGCTGGCCTGCAGCGAATCGAGTGTCCATTGCCCCTGCGTGAAGCGCAGAGCGGCTTGCACGCTTTGCAGCGGCAGGCGTTGCTGGTTCCAGGGGCCGGCTTGCGCGTTGCGCAGCGCGACATCGGCGTGCCAGCCCGCAGCGCTCGGTGTGACCGTGGCCGTGCCGGCCAGTAGCGTCTGCGGCGCCTGCGGCCACAGTGCCGCCAGATCGAGCGCCTGCCACTGCGCCGTGGCGCTGACGATGGTCTGTGGCTGCCACGGCTGCAAACTTGCCGTGACCTGCGCCTGCATCGCGCTGGCGCCTTCGGGCACCAGTTCGGCCTGCAGCGCCAGTGTGGCGTCGCCCCCGGCGAGTTGGCCCTGCACAGTAGCCTGCGCCGTCGCGCGCACGGGCTGACCAGCGCCCGGCAATGCGGTCTGTACGCTGCCCTGAACTTGCGCCGACAGGTGCATCGGCGCGCGTGCCTGCAAGCTGCCACTCAAGCGGTAGTTGCCTGCGGCGATCTGTGCGCTGCCAGCATCGAGTCGGTGTGTTTGGCCGTCAAAGCCATAGTGCCCGGTGAGCTGCGTGATTTGCAGCGCACCCGGGCCGGCCCATTCCAGCGCAGCGATGGTGAAGGGAACGTCCAGGCGCAGCGGCAGCAGCCATTCGGTCGGCGGTGCTGTGGCGGCGCTGCGGTCCTCAATGCGCAAGTGGCCGATGGCAAGCCGGCTCAGGCGCAGTTCGGCTTCGCGCCAGCCGCTTGCGTTCCAGTTGGCTGCCAGATCGCGCACTTCGACGCTGAT
This sequence comes from uncultured beta proteobacterium, assembly GCA_903914175.1. Taxonomy (GTDB): domain Bacteria; phylum Pseudomonadota; class Gammaproteobacteria; order Burkholderiales; family Burkholderiaceae_C; genus Rhodoferax. The sequence goes on from CAIWNX010000043.1 coordinate 13,163, forward strand.
CGCGTCGTGCTGCCAGCGCAATGCGCCGATGCGCCCGCCGCTGCGCAGCGCGCCGCTGACGTCGCGAGCCTCGAGCGTCTGCCCGGTTGGCAAAAAGCGCGTTAGCTGTTGCAAGGCTGTTGCCAGCGAGCCTTCGCTGCCAGCCCAGGCCCACAGCGCGCCGATGCCCAGCGCCAGCGCGAGCAGCACAGCGGTGAGGATGCGGCGCAGGGTCTTCATCAGAAGGTGAAACCCAGGTTCAGGTGCAGGCGAAAACGCTGCACCGCCACGCCATAGGCCAGGTCGATTTGCAGGGGGCCGACCGGGCTCCTCCAGCGCGCGCCGATGCCGTAGCCGACGCGTGCACGCAGTTCACGCGGCGTGTCGGCAACGGCGCCGGCGTCGATGAATACGGCGCTCTCCCATTCAGTGGGCTGGTTGTTGAACACGATGGGACGTTGCCATTCCACGCTGCCCAGGCTCAGGTAGCGCCCGGCTGTGGTTTGTCCATCGGGCAGCGTGACGCCCAGTGCGTGCAGGGCGTAACCACGCACGCTGCTGTCGCCACCGGCCAGGAACAACTCGGTGCTGGGCAAGGGCGCGTTGTCGCGCGCCAGTACGGCGCCAGCCTGCGCGCGCAGCAACAAGCGGCCGGCGCGCTGCGTCGATGCGGTGTCGTTGCCACCCAGCGGCAGGTAGCCCAGGCCGCGCGCCACGATGCGGCCAAAGGGATCGCGCTGACTGCCCAGTGTCGTGCCACCACCAACTTCCAGGCCCATGCCCCAGCCCTTGCCCGGAAACGGCAACTGGTCGAAATTGCGCAGCGTGAAAGCGTAATTGGCGCTCACGGACTGCGCCAGAATCGGCGCGCTGGCGTCGATCGGCACGCTGTCGGAGCGGTCGAACTGCAGGTAGTAGTTGCGCTCAATGTGGGTATCGGTCTGGCGCTGCCCGAGCCGCAGGTGTTGGCTGCCAACTTCATAGCTGCCGACCGGCTCGCGCTGCAGCAGCAGCGCGCCAACCCAGCGCCAGTTGTCGGCGTCCGGTGGCGCCGTCAGTTCCGTTCCCAGCGTTTGGGTGTTGCGGTCCAGTGCGAGCTTGCTGATGGCGCGCCAGCCGATGCCGGGCACCTGGTTGTGCGTGTGCTCGGCTGAGAGCCGCATGCCGGTGTCGGTGCTGGCGCCGACACCGAGAACGAGCTTTTGCAAGGGCGTTTCGCGTACCTGAACGCGCAGCGGCGCGGCCTGCGGCTCGCCGCTGGTGTCCAGGGTGATGACGGCCGAATCGAAGTAGCCGCTCTCGGTGAGACGCTGCTGCGCCTGCGTCAACTGCGTCTGCGTGTAGTCGGCGCCTTGCGCCAGGTGCGCCAGTCGGGTGACCAACTCGGTGCTGTGGTGCGTCAGGCCGTTGACCTGCAGCGCGCCGAATTGATACGCCGGTCCCGATTCGAGTGTGACCGCCAGTTCGGCGCTGTGTGTGACGCTGTCGATGTCAGCCTGCGTGGCAAGCAGTTGCCCGCTGGCGTAACGCAGCGTGGTGAGCTGGCGCAGCGCCTGGCGTTTGGCTTCATCCCAGTCGTTTTGCGTGAAGCGCTTGCCAACCGGCAGCGCCCAGCTGGTTTCGATCTGCTGGCGCTGTGCCTGCGCGGTGGCGTCGCTGCTGATCGGGCCGTTGAAGCGCAAGTGCACCGCGCGCACCACGGTCGCTTCGCCCGGCGTCACGCGCAACAGCACGACGCGTGGCGCTGTTGCGTCACGGCCAGCTTTGCGTTCGATGCGGATTTCGGGGCTGAAGTAGCCCAGCGTGGCGAGCAACTGCTGCGCGTCCTGCTCGGCTTCGGGCAGCAATCGATCAAGCTCGCCGTCCAGCAGGTCGCCGAGTTCGCGGTAGCGCTGCAGTTCCAGGTGCCGCATCAGCAGCGCTTGCACCTCCGCTGGAGCCTCTATCTCGAGTGTGAAGGCCGGGCCTGGTGTGCCGGGAGGATCGAGCGTCTGCGCACAGAGCGGCGCGCAGACGCGCAGCAGCAGCGCGCCAGCCAGTAGCCAGCGTGTCCAGCAGGGAGTGCCAGGGCGGATCATGGTTTCATTCTGGCATCGCGTGGCGTTCACGCGCCGATTGTCAGACGCCGGCGAGCTGCTTGGCAAAGGTGCGAATGCCGCGCAGCATCATCTCGATCGATACCGCCACCAGCACCAGGCCCATCAAGCGTTCCAGCGCCACCACAAAACGGTCGCCGGCGACGCGCTGGATGCGCTCGGCCAGCACCAGCACGGTGGCGCTGACGGTCATGGTGACGCACAGCGCGGCAACCCATTCCAGGCGCCGTTCCGGCGCCTGCGACACCAGCAGCAACACAGTGGCCAGGGCCGAGGGACCGGCAATCGCCGGAATCGCCAGCGGCACGATCAGCGGCTCGCCTTTTTCTCCTGGCATCTCGATGCCGGGCGGTGGCGGAAAAATCATGCGCAGCGCAATCAGAAACAGGATTACACCGCCGCCGATTTGCAGCGACAACTCGCTCAGATTCATCAAGCGCAGAAAACCGTCGCCAATAAACATGAAGGTCAGCAGCAGCACAAAGGCAATCAGCACTTCGCGCAGGATGACCCAGGGCCGCCGCGCTGGCGCCACGTGTTTGAGCGCATTGGCAAAGATCGGGATGTTGCCGATCGGATCCGTGATCAGGATCAGCAGGATGGTGGCCGAGGCGAATGTGTAATTCATGGTCCCGGCAGGATAGCAGGACTACTCGAGTTTTTCCTGGCAATGAATGCAACGCGCCGCCTCGGGAGCCGCGTGCAGCCGCGCCAGCGGAATTTCCACGCCGCAGTCGGTGCACAGCCCGTAGCTGCCGGCATCAATGCGCGCCAGCGCGGCATTGACGAGACGGATCTCGGTGGTTTCGCGGTCGTCGAGTGCCAGTTCGAGGTCGCGCGCGCTGCTGATCTGGCCATTGTCGAGTTCGGCGTTGCGACCGAGGTGCTCGGCCGAGGCCTCGGCCCGTCCGACACTGCCGCCGCGCAGGCTGCTCAGTTGCGCCAACAAGCTGGCGCGCTGCGCCAGCAGTTGCTTCTTGAAGGCTGGGTTGAGATGTGCGCTCATGGGGTTGCCTGTCTGTGTGGTTGAGTTTTCATCGTGCACCGCCCTGGGTTTTGCGTCTTTGATGCGCATCAACAATCAGCGGTGTCGGTCATCCTCGGACATAATCGCCGCCACGCGCACTGGCTTGCCAGTTGCAGACCCTTTGCCGGCGTATTGGACGCTTTCCGAAAATACATATGAAATTCGAATCTCTTGCCCTCATCGCTGCACTGGCCTGCGGCACCGTTTACGCCCAAGGCGTTGAAATCAAGGACGCCTGGGTGCGCACCACCGTGCAGGGCCAGAAGGCCACCGGCGCCTTCATGAAGATCACGGCCAAAGACGGCGTCAAACTGGTCGGTGCTTCCTCCCCGGCTGCTGGCGTGACGGAAGTTCACGAAATGAAAATGGAAGGCGATGTGATGAAGATGCGCGCCGTCCCTGGCGGCCTGGAGATTCCCGCTGGCAAGACGGTCGAACTCAAGCCCGGTGGCTACCACATCATGCTGATGGACTTGAAAGCTGCGCTGCCAAAGGACGCCACGGTGCCGCTGACGCTGCTGTTCAAGGACGCCAAGGGTGTCGAGAGTAAAGTGGAGATCAAGGTTCCCGTGGCGGCCATGTCGGCGCAGCAGCACTGAGCACCGCTTGCGCACGCGCAGTGCCATAGGTTCTGCGTTGGAGTAAGCTGTCACCCATCCGGCGCGGACCGCATCCCCTCAACCCTTTGGAGACACTATGAGTGATTCACAAACTTCCGGTTTCGGTAAATTCGTTCCTGGTTTTGACTTCCTCCAGAACCTGGCCAAGGGGGCAACGCAGAACATTCCGCAAATGCCCAATCTGGCGAACTGGATTGCGCCTACGCTGAATCTGGAAGAGCTTGAAAAACGCATCGATGAACTCAAGACCGTGCATTTCTGGCTTGAGCAAAACGCCAAGGCGCTCGGTGCCACGGTGCAGGCGCTCGAAGTGCAGAAGATGACGCTGGCCACGCTCAAGGGCATGAACTTCAATATCGGCGACATGGCCAACGCGCTCAAGCTCAAGGCCGCCGATACCGTGTTCTCGGGTGTGCAGCGCGTCACCGATAAGGCCGCGTCCACGGCACAGAGCATTTCCGAGGTGGCGAGCGAGGCGCAGAACGTGGCCAAGAAAGTGCGCAAGGCGGCCAAGCCGGCGGCAACCGCTGCTGCTGGCATGGTGGACCCGATGCAACTCTGGGGGTCGTTGACGCAACAGTTCCAGCAGATCGCCGCCAGCGCCATGAAAGACGCTGGCAAGGCCACTGCCATCGACATGACGAAGAACATGGCGACCGGCCTGGCCAAGGAAGCCGTCAAGGCGACCAAAAAGGCCGCATCCAACGCCGTCAAGTCGCGCACGGCAGCGAAAAAGCCGGTGCGCAGAAGCAGCCACGGCTAAACGCGCCGGGGTCTGCCTGCCAGCATGAAACTGTTTCCTGCGGGTCACGCCACGCATCCGCAGTGGCGCATGGCCGCTGCGCTGGCGCTGGCGCAGTTGCGCGCGCAGATGGCGCTGCCCGATTACGCCAGCGCGCCCGGCTTGGGCCTGCTCTACATCACCGACCACTACGCGCCACAGGCGCAGGACATTCTGGAGTACCTCAGCGCCGAACTGCCCGAGGTGACGGATTGGGCCGGCACGGTGGGTGTTGGTGTTGCCGCCAACAACGTCGAATATTTCGATCAGCCGGCGCTGGTGCTGATGCTGTGTGAACTGCCGAGCGACCAGTACCGCGTGTTTTCCGGTGTGGCGCCGCTGGGCCTGGGTTTCGAGGCACATTCAGCCCTGGTGCACGCCGACCCCGAAACCCCCGATCTGGGTGAACTGATTCAGGAGATGGCTGCGCGCACCGCCAGCGGCTACCTGTTTGGCGGTTTGTCGGCGAGTCGCTCGCGCAGCGTGCAGTTTGCCGTGGGGGGCAACGGCAACATCAAGGGGCAGGGCGCTGCCGCCGGTGTTTTCAGTGGTGGTTTGAGCGGTGTGGCCTTTGGCGAGCAGGTGAATCTGGTTTCGCGCGTGACGCAGGGCTGCCTGCCGATCTCCAAGGCCTACCGCGTCAGCGCGGCTGAGAGCAACGTGGTGAACCTGCTCGACGGCGAGCCCGCGCTTGATGTGTTGCTGCGTGAACTCAAGGTCACACTGGAGCAGCCCGAGCAGGCGCTGCAAGCCGTGCGTGCCACGCTGGCCGGGCTTTTGCAGCGCGACGCGCAGGGTGACGCGGTGGTGGTGGCGCGCACCGGTAATTTCGGCAGTGATGTGCTGGTGCGCCACATCATTGGCTTGGACACGGCGCGCGGCGCGATTGCCGTTTCCGAACAGGTCAGGACCGGCATGGAACTGGCCTTTTGCCAGCGCAATGTGCAGGCCGCGCGCGCGGATCTGATGCGCGTTTGCGCCGAGATCCGCGAAGAACTCGAACCCGAAGAACTGGCACTCGCCGCGCTCACAGCGCCGGCGCCCCTGAGCACGCCGGCAGCGGCGCAGCGCATTGCCGGTGCGGTTTATGTCAGTTGCTCCGGGCGCGGCGGTCCGCATTTTGGCGGCCCCAGCGCCGAGCTCCAAATCGTGCGCCGCGCGCTCGGCGACGTGCCGCTGGTGGGTTTCTTTGCTTCCGGCGAGATTGCGCGCAATCACCTCTACGGCTACACCGGGGTGCTGACGGTGTTTGTTGGTTACTGAGATGGCGGCAGGCGGCAGCGGACGTTTCGGGTTTCGCTGGCGCCGGACGCGATACGTTACCGATCAGGCGTGGGTTTTTGTCGCAACCTCCAGGCAAAGCGCTGCCAGTGGCACGGCTTGGATATCCGCGTGCAAGGGAAAGGTCTCCTGCCCCGGATAGACCACCAGTTTGCGGCTAGGCGCCAGGTCTTCGCAGGCGATGTGAAAGCCGCGCTCCAGCTTGGGTGTCAGGCTGCGTTTGATTTCAATGGCCCACAGTTCGCCGCCAGGCCAGACCAGCAGCAGATCGATTTCGGCGCCGGCGCTGGTGCGGTAGAAATAGCCCTGCACGTTGGCGGGTGCACAACAGAGCAGGTTTTCAATGCAAAAACCTTCCCAGCTTGCGCCCAGTACCGGGTGCGAGAGCAGGGTTTCCTTGCGCTCAATGTCGAGCAGGGCATGCACCAGGCCGCTGTCACGCAGGTAAATCTTCGGCGTCTTGACCAGGCGTTTGCCGATGTTTGAATGCCATGGCGGCAGACGGCGCACCAGCAGCAGGGAACACAGCAGGTCGATGTAGCTCTGGATGGTTTTGACATCAACACCCATGTTGCGCGCCAGCTGGGTCATGTTGAGCAGGCCGCTTTGGTGGTGCGCCAGCATGGTCCAGAAGCGGCGCAGGGTGTCGGCTGCGATGCGCGGGCCAAACTGCGGCACGTCGCGCTCCAGGTAACTGCGGATGAAGTTTTGCCGCCAGCGCAAGCTGCGCGCATCGCTCGGCGCTGTCAGGCTCTCGGGAAACCCGCCGCGCAGCCAAAGGGTGTCGGGCGCTTGTGCGCCTATTTCCAGAACATCGAGCGGCCCGAGTTCCAGGTAGGCAATGCGGCCGGCCAGTGTTTCGCCCGCTTGCTGCAGCAGGTCCAGCGACGCCGAACCCAGCAGCAGATACTGGCCTGCGCGTTTGCCGTTGCGCCGGGCCTGGTCGATTAGTCCGCGCAGTACCGGGAACAATCCCGGGGCGCGGTGCACTTCGTCGAGGATGACCAGTTTGTCAAGGTGATCGGTCAGGTAAAGCTCGGCTTGCGCGAGTTTGGCGCGGTCGCGTTCGGATTCGAGGTCAAGGTAGATGCTGGGAAGGGTCTTGGCGACTTCCAGCGCCAGCGTGGTTTTGCCAGACTGGCGCGGCCCGAGCAGTGCAACGGCGGGGGCGTGTTGCAGCTCTTCAGTGAGTTGGGGTAGGATGCGGCGTGAAAACATCCTTGCAATTATGGAGTTTCATTCCATGATTTGCAAGATTAATTTGTTTCAATGTGGGTTCACACCCCGCGTGCGCGATCCGCCTTGAACTGCGTCACGAAAGCGCCAAAGCGTCCGGCGTCGAGTGCCTCGCGGACTTCGCGCATCAGGTTCAGGTAGTAGTGCAGGTTGTGGATGCTGGCCAGCATCGGGCCCAGCATCTCGGCGCAGCGGTCCAGGTGGTGCAGGTAGGCGCGGCTGAAGCCCTCGCGCCCGCCCTGGCTGTAGGGTACGCCCGAACTGCCAGCGCAGGCGTGGCAGCTACAGGTTTCATCGAGCGGGCGCTCGTCGGTCTTGTGCCGTGCGTTGCGGATTTTCAGGTCGCCATAGCGCGTGAACAGCGTGCCGTTGCGCGCATTGCGTGTCGGCATCACGCAGTCGAACATGTCAACGCCCTGCGCCACGCCTTCGACCAGGTCTTCCGGTGTGCCCACACCCATCAGGTAACGCGGTTTGTGCGCCGGCAAGCGGTGCGGCGTGTGCGCCATGATGCGCAGCATCTCGTCTTTGGGTTCGCCGACGCTGACGCCGCCGATGGCGTAGCCGGGAAAGTCCATTGCGACCAACTGATCGAGCGACTCCTGGCGCAGGTGCTCGAACATGCCGCCCTGCACGATGCCAAACAGCGCATTCGGATTTTCAAGCCGGGTGAACTCGCTCTGGCAGCGCCGCGCCCAGCGCAGGCTCAGTTCCATCGAACTGCGCGCCTCGGCTTCGGTCGTGAGCTGGCCCTTGGTCTTGGGTTCGACCGAGATATAGGGCGTGCATTCGTCGAACTGCATGACGATGTCGCTGTTCAAAACGGTCTGGATCTGCATCGAGATCTCGGGGGTCAGGAACAGCTTGTCGCCGTTCACCGGCGAGGAAAACTTGACGCCTTCCTCGCTGATCTTGCGCATCTCGCCCAGGCTCCAGACCTGAAAGCCGCCGGAGTCGGTCAGGATCGGCTTGTTCCATTTCTCGAAGCGGTGCAGACCGCCAAACTGCGCCATCACGTCCAGTCCCGGGCGCATCCACAGGTGAAAGGTGTTGCCCAGGATGATTTGCGCGCCCATTTCTTCCAGGCTGCGCGGCAGCACGCCCTTGACCGTGCCGTAGGTGCCCACCGGCATGAAGATCGGCGTTTGCACCACACCGTGGTTGAGCGTGAGTCGCCCACGCCGTGCGTGGCTGGTCGGGTCGGTTGTGAGCAGGTCGAATTGGAGCATGGGCGCTATTGTCTTTGAAGTGGCTGGTGGGCTGGCGGTATTATTGCTTTACATGTATGATTTGCTTTACCTTGAAAAAGTAAAGGACGCCATATGCAAGCAGCCATTGTTTCAAGCAAAGGTCAAGTCACCCTGCCAGCTGCGATGCGGGCCAAGCTCGGACTACAGGCTGGCTCGCACATCCGGTTTGAACTGCGCGGGCAGGAACTGGTGATCACGCCGGAACTGCCCATGAGCGCTTACCGGGGCATGCACACGGGCTACGGGCTCACGGCCGCTGATCTGGAAATTGAGAAGGAACCAGACCGGGAGTTTGAATGAACCTGGTCGATTCCTCGGGCTGGATTGAGTATCTGCTCGATACCGAACGTGCTGACTTGTTCGCTCAGGCCATAGAGCATCGCAACGACCTGCTGGTGCCCGTGATTGCACTGTTCGAGGTGCATAAAGTGCTCAGTCGAAAAATGCCAACCGAACTGGTCGCCAAGTGCCTGGATGTGATGCGGCTGGGCCGCGTTCTGGAGATTAGCGATCAGCGCGCCATTGCCGCTGCCGAGGTTGCGCTGCGCCACCGGTTGGCCATGGCCGATGCCATGATGTACAGCTTGGCGCTTGAGCATGGCGCTACCCTCTGGACGCAAGACGTCGATTACCAGGGTCTGCCCAGCGTCCAGTGGTTTGCCAAACCCTGACACTGGCGCCGCTTCACCGACCCCTCAGGCGCCGCTTTGCGGCGTGGCGCGTGCAATGATGGCGTTGACATCGACGCCGCGTGGCAGCGTGCCGTAGTTGTGGTGGCCGAGCTGCGACAGGCGTGACTGGCAGAAGGCGTCGCTGATGAAGGCAGGCGCGTGGCGCACCAGCAGCGAAGCCTGCAGCGCCAGTGCCATGCGGTCGACCAGATCACGCGCGCGGTATTCGATGTCGCGCACATCACGCAAATCTTTCGCCAGCGCCGCAATCCATTGGTCGAGCGCAGCATGCGTGCCCTGCGCCTTGCTGGCTTCGGCAAAGAAGGCGTCGATCACGGCCGGTGTTTTGGCCATGGCGCGCAGCACGTCCAGGCATTGCACGTTGCCGCTGCCTTCCCAGATCGGATTGACCGGTGCTTCACGGAACAGGCGCGGCATCATGCTGTCTTCCATGACGCCGCTGCCGCCGATGCACTCCATGGCTTCGTAGGCGTGGTTCGGTGTGCGCTTGCAGATCCAGTATTTGCCAACGGCTGTGACCAGGCGCACCAGCAGGTCTTCCTGTTCGTCGCTGCGATGGTCCATGGCGCGTGCCACACGCATCGTCAGCGTCAGCGCGGCTTCGTTTTCCAGCGCCAGATCGGCCAGCACGTTTTGCATCAACGGCTGCTGATTGAGTACCTTGCCGAAAGCCGAGCGGATCGAGCAGTGGTGCAGCGCTTGCGACGCGGCCATGCGCATGCCCGCGCTCGATCCCACCATGCAGTCAAAGCGCGTCATGCTGACCATCTCGATGATGTTGCGCACGCCACGCCCTTCTTCGCCCACCATCCAGGCCAGCGCGCCGCGCAGTTCGGTCTCGCTCGATGCGTTGGAGGCGTTGCCCATCTTCTTCTTCAGGCGCAGCACCTGCATGGCGTTCTTGCTGCCGTCAGGCCGCCAGCGCGGCAGCAGAAAGCACGACAGCCCGCCAGCGCTGTGCGCCAGCACCAGAAACGCGTCGCACATCGGCGCTGATACGAAGTACTTGTGGCCGACCAGTTCGTAGGCCTGGCCCGGGCCGCCGCTGCCCAGCGGGTAGGCTTGCGTGCTGTTGCTGCGCACGTCGGAGCCGCCCTGCTTTTCCGTCATTGCCATGCCGATGGTGACGCCCTGCTTCTGGCTCACCGGCACGTTGCGCGGGTCGTACACGGGTGCCGTGACCTTGGGCAGCCAGTCGCGCGCCAAGTCGCCCTGCAGGCTCAGTGTCGGCACGGCGGCAAAGGTCATGGTGATCGGGCAGCCGTGGCCGGCTTCCACCTGCGTCTGCAGGTAGTTGCCTGCGGCGCGGGCCACGTGGGCGCCGGGGCCGGGCCGCGTCCAAGGCGAGGCGTGCAGGCCGTGCTCGATGGCGGTCTTCATGAGCTGGTGGTAGGCCGGGTGAAAGCTCACCAGATCGATCCGGTTGCCGAAGCGGTCGTGGCTGTCGAGCTCGGGCTGGTGCTTGTTGGCCAGACGGCCGAGTTCGAGGTAGTCGGCCGAGCCGGTCAGTTGCCCGAATGTCGTGAGTTCAGGCTCGGCCCACTGCGCACCTTCGCGCCGCACGGACTGCGTCAGCACCGCATCCTGGCTGTACATGTTGTAGTCGCACAGCTCGCGCGAGAGATTGGTCAGCGCGTGCGTTTCGGCCAGGAACGGGGAAGCGGGTTGGGTATTGATTGCCATGTCCATGAGTGTCTCCTTCGGGCTCAGAGCATGATTCGATTGCATCAGGATGTCAACGCCTGTGCCGCTGCATTGTCCTGCGCCTTCTTGGCAAATTCGGCACGCAGCGCCCTGAGTTTTTCGCGCGGGTCTTCGCGCACCGTGGCCTGGTTCAGCGCCATCTCGGCGATGAAGCGGCTGGGCTGCGCGGCAACCAGCTCGCGGCCCTTCTTGCGTTTGCGCGTCCAGCTCACGGCCAGGCTGCGCTGCGCGCGCGTGATGCCGACATACATCAGGCGGCGCTCCTCCTGCAGCCGCGTTGCCATGGCCTCGTCGGCGGCTTCATCCGCACGTTCGGAGCCGCCGCGGGAGGCCGCGCCGTCGCTGAGCTTGAACGGCAGCAGGCCTTCGTTGACGCCGACCAGGATCACGTGCGGCCACTCCAGCCCCTTGGCGGCATGAAGGGTCGAGAGCGTGACCACGTCCTGATCGGTCTCGCGTTCGCTGATGGTCGACAGCAGCGACACGGTCTGCGCGACCTCCAGCAGGGTCTTGGGTTCGTTGACCGTGGTGACGCCCGCGGCATCCGCAATCGTGCCGCCGCAGCGCGCCGACATCCAGTCGCAAAAGTCGATCACATTGGTCCAGCGCGCGGCGGCGAGCTTCTCGCTGTCCTCGCCGTCGTACAAGTGCTTCTGGTAGTCGATTTCCTTGAGCCAGTCGCGCAGAAAACCGCCGGCGGCCTCGGCGCCCACGGTTTGGCGGGCGCGAAACTCCAAATCGTTCACGTAACGGCCGAATTCATGCAGGCTGCCCAGCGCCTTGGCGCCCATGACGCTGCCGAGCGAGCCCGAAAACAGCGCCTCGAACAGGCTGACCTTGCGGCTGCTGGCAAAGCGGCCGAGCTGCGCGAGCGTCTGATGCCCGATGCCGCGCTTTGGGGTTGTGACGGCGCGCAGGAAGGCCGGGTCGTCGTTGTTGTTGATCCAGAGCCGGAACCAGCTGCACAGGTCCTTGATTTCGGCGCGGTCGAAGAAGCTGGTGCCACCCGAGACTTTGTACGGAATGTTCGCCTTGCGCAAAGCTTTCTCGAACGGCTTGGCCTGGTGGTTGGCGCGGTACAGCACGGCAAAATGCCGCAGTTCCTGAAACTGCGGCCCGCCGGCGCTGGTGCCGCCGGCGCGCAGGCTCTGGATGCGCGCCACCGTGCGCTCGGCTTCGTGGTCTTCGCTGTCGGCGTCGACGACGCGCACCGGTTCGCCTTCGCCCAGGTCGCTCCACAGGTTCTTCGGGAACAGTTTGGGGTTGGGGCCGATCACGTTGTTGGCGGCGCGCAGAATGGCGCTGGTGGAACGGTAATTCTGCTCCAGCTTGATGACCTTCAGCGCCGGAAAGTCAATCGGCAGGCGCTTGAGGTTGTCCAGCGTGGCGCCGCGCCAGCCGTAGATCGACTGGTCGTCGTCGCCGACGGCGGTGAAGCGCGCCTGGTCGGCCGGCTTGCCGCCGACCAGCAGCTTGAGCACCTCGTACTGCGTGGCGTTGGTGTCCTGGTATTCATCGACGAGTACATGGCCGATCAGGCCCTGCCATTTCTGTCGCACCGTTTCGTGGTCCTGCAGCAGTTTGAGCGGCAGGCTGATCAGGTCGTCGAAATCCACGCTCTGGTAGGCGGCCAGGCGCTCCTCGTAGTGCGCCATGACGCGGGCGATGATGCGCTCGTTGTCGTTCTGCGCGGCGGCGGCAGCGCGCTCGGCGTTGAGCCCGAGGTTCTTCCACAGGCTGATGGTCCACTGCCAGCTACGCGCCGTGGCCGCATCGACTGTGCCGCCGGCGTCCTTCAGGATGCTGGTGACGTCGTCGCTGTCGAGGATGGAGAACTGCGGCTTGAGGCCGAGCGCCGCGCCATCCTGGCGCAGCATGCGCACGCCCAGCGCGTGGAAGGTGCAGATCACGACGTCCTTGGCCGGGCGCCCGATCAGGTCCTTGGCGCGCTCGCGCATCTCGCTGGCCGCCTTGTTCGTGAAGGTGATGGCGGCGATGCGCTGCGGCTCCAGACCGGCCTGGATCAGGCGCGCGATCTTGTGCGTGATGACGCGTGTCTTGCCCGACCCGGCCCCGGCGAGCACCAGGCAGGGACCGTGCATGAAATTGACAGCTTCCTGCTGTGCCAGGTTCAGGCCGGCGTTTGCGTTGGATGGGGGGGAGGACATTGGATACTTGAGGCGGAGCCGCGAATCATACAGAGGCCGCCGCGGCAACTGCCGGACAATAGCGGCGTGCTGCAGATTCTCCTGATCACCTTTCCTTTTTTCGCCCTGGTGCTGTGCGGCTACCTGGCGGCGCGCCGGCGTTTGCTGCCGCTTGAGGCGGTCGCCGGTTTGAACGGGTTTGTGCTGTTCTTTGCCCTGCCCTGCATGCTGTACCGCTTTGGCGCGATGACGCCGATCGCCCAACTGCTCGATATCGGTGTCGCCTTCACGTGGACGCTTTGTGCCGTGATCGTGGTGGCGCTGACGGTGGCCATCAGCCGCAATTCGCGCATCGGCTGGAACGATGCCGCCTTCGGCGCGCTGGTGGCATCATTTCCGAACACCGGTTTCATGGGTGTGCCGCTGCTGGTGGCGCTGCTGGGCCCGCCCGCAGCTGGGCCGGTGATCCTGACCATGGTGGTCGACATGGTGGTCACGACCTCGCTGTGCATTGCACTGTCGCGGCTCGATGGCGCCGACCAGCATGGCGTGCGCAAAGCGCTCGGGAAGGCTCTCAAGGGCGTCTCGACCAACCCGCTGCCGTGGGCGATCCTGCTGGGTGCGCTGAGTTCGATGCGGCATGTGGACTTGCCCAAGCCGCTGGCGCAAACCGTTGGCATGCTGGCCGACGCCGCCTCACCGGTGGCGCTGTTCACCATTGGCGCGGTGCTGGCGCGCTCGCAGATGCTGGCATTGATGCAGGGACATGCGCCGATACCTTTGCGCGACTTCGTGCCGGTGGCCGGCATCAAGCTGCTGCTGCATCCGCTGCTGGTGCTGTTGGTCGGGACGATCGCCATCCAGGCAGGCTTGTCGCTGAGCCGCACGGCGTTCACGGTCATCGTGCTGGCGGCAGCGCTGCCGAGCGCGAGCAATGTGTCCTTGCTGGCCGAGCGCTTCGGTGCCGACAATGGACGCATCGCCCGCATCATCCTGCTCTCGACCGCAGCGGCCTTTGTGACGTTTTCGCTGGCCGTCACCCTCCTGATTTGAGCTCAGATCAACAGCGGGTCAACGTCGATGGCCCAGCGCAGAAGGCCTTTGCCCTCGGCCTGCAGGCGTGTGGCGTGCAGCACGACCTGCCAGGCCGTCAGAAAGCGCTGCAAGGCGGCGCGCGAAGGGCTTTCGATCAGCATCTGGGCCCGTTCCACATTGGCCACGCGCTGCATGCTCATAGGAACGGCCGGGTAGAGGCTGATGTGCTGTAGCAGCGCTGCGCCATCGGCCATGCCGGTGGCGCCCGCGCTCGCAGCGCTCAGGAAACCCTGTGCGATTACCTGCGTGCGCGCTTCGGCGCGCACCAGCGCCTGAAAACTGAAAGGGGGCAGCGCTGCCTGCAGTCGTTCCGCCAATTGCCCGGCAGCGAACGCGGGGTAGTCGTGGCGCTTCAGTGCCTCGAACAGCGGGTGCTGCGGGTGAAAGGTTTGCAGCCACATCTCGCTGTGGCCGCTGACGTCGGCATCGCGTCCGGCGCGGCCCGTCGCCTGCATCAGCAGGCTGAACAAGCGCTCCGGTGCGCGGAAATCGCTGGAGAACAGGGCGCTGTCGGCATTGATGGCCGCGACCAGCGTGATGCGGCGAAAGTCGTGGCCCTTGGCGATCATCTGCGTCCCGACCAGCACATCGACCTCGCCCGAGTGCACGCGCGCCAGCTGCACGGTCAGCTCGCCCTTGAGCCGCGTGCTGTCGGCGTCGATGCGCGCAATACGCACGGGCTCACCTTGCGGCCATTGTTCGGACACCGAGTTCGGCCGGCGCACGTCGGCCAGCAGTTCGGCCAGGTGCTCTTCAAGCCGTTCGGTGCCACGCCCCATGGCCGTGATGTCGGGGTTGCCGCAGGCCGGGCAGGTGCGCGGCACGCGCTCGGTGTAGCCGCAGTGGTGGCAGCGCAGCGTGCGGTCGATCTTGTGGAACACGCGGTAGGCGCTGCAATGCGGGCACTCGCTCTTCCAGTCGCAGTCGCTGCAATGCAGCACCGGCGCGTAGCCGCGGCGGTTCAGGAAGATCAGGCTTTGCTCGCCGCATGCCACGCGCTGCGCAATGGCGGCCAGCAAAGGTGGTGCGATGACGCAGCGCTTGGGCTGGTGGTTCATGTCGACGCGGCGCACCAGCGGCAGGGTGGCAGCGGCGCCGATACGACTGGGCATCTCCAGGCGCAGGTAGCGCCCGCCCTCCTGTACCGGCCGGCTGTGATGCCAGCTTTCGAGCGAAGGCGTGGCTGAACCAAGCAACACCTTGGCGCCCTCGAGCCGGCCGCGATAGACCGCCAGGTCGCGCGCCGAGTAGCGCGCGCCTTCGCCGCTCTTGTAGCTCGGGTCGTGCTCCTCGTCCACGATGATCAGGCGCAAGCGTGGCAGTGAGGCAAACACGGCCATGCGCGTGCCCAGCACGATGCGCGCGGCGCCGCTGTGCGCTGCCAGCCAGCTCTTGAGGCGTTGCGCCGCGCTCATGCCGCTGTGCAGCGAGACCACGGCCTGTTCGCCGAACAGCGGGTTGAAGCGCGCCATGAAGCGCGCTTCGAGCTGGGGTGTGAGGTTGATCTCGGGCACCATCACCATCGCCTGCGCCTGCGGCTCGCTTGCCAGCAGGCGTTGGACGCAGCGCAAATAGACTTCGGTCTTGCCGCTGCCCGTGGCGCCGAACAAAAGGAAAGGGCCGGGTTCGGCCTCAAAGCGCTGCAGCGCCAGCATCTGTTCGGGCGTCAGCACGGCCTGATCGCTGGCGGAAGTCCCGGCCACGTTTGGCGCGACGGCCGCCTTGGCGTGGCGTTTGAGGCGGCGTGCCAGTTGCACGGTGCTGAGCTCGCGCAACTGCGGTGGCAGCGCCGCCAGCGCCACTTCGCCAACCGCGCGCTGGTAATAGCTCGCGGTGAACGTGATCAGTTCCCGCCACGCCGGGGTCAGGGGCTCTAGGCCGTCGAGAGGGCCGACCATGGAACGGAGTTTGTCGGGAGCGATGTCCTGACCTGCAACATCCGGTGCGTCCCACACCACACCGAGGATCTCGCGCTTGCCCAGCGGCACCCGCACGAGGGTGCCGGCCGGCAAGGGCAGCGCACTGCGGTAGCTCAGGGCGCCGGCCATCTGGCTGTGTGCTGGGGTTTGTACCAATACCGACAGGCAGTGCGTCATCCAAGCATCCCAGTTGGGGTCGCAACTTGATGTGAACTTGCGATAGTTGCCTTAAGTCCTTGATTCATAAACGATTTGCCTGCGATCCAAAGATTCTGTGGATAACTTTGTTGATATCCTGCCTTGGGCCGCGTCGAGGCCTTAAGAATCAAGGCTTTCGCTGAATTGCCCATAAAAAAAGCAAATTTATAAATCGTTATAAATCAATAACTTACAGTCGCTATTGGTTTTGTAGCGGGAATCCTGGAAATATCGATATCTTGCGCGGTGCAGCAAAATAAATGTGCATAAGTCAGGCTTCACTAACCAGATACCAGTCAAAAAACTGCTAGGGACTCCCGCCCCAAATTGCTCAAGCGCGCATTTTTCGCGAGTGGTCGTGCACGGCTTTCACCAGCGAAGCGACATGATCAGGAGGTGTGTGCTGACTAATGCCGTGTCCGAGATTGAAAATCTGCGTCGGACCGGTTCCGGCCCCGGTGTGCGGCTTTCCGAAACTGTTGAGCACCTTGACGACTTCGGCCTCGATTTGCGCCGGCTGTGCAAACAGCACGTTGGGATCCAGGTTGCCTTGCAGGGCCTTGCTCTGACCGACCAGAGCGCGTGCCTTGGCCAGGTTGACGGTCCAGTCCAGACCCAGCACGTTGCAGTCGAGCCCGCCCATCTCTTCCAGCCAGGGGCCGCCACCCTTGGTGAAAACGATTGACGGAATGCGCACGCCGTTGTGCTCCTTCTTCAGTTGCGCCAGCACCCGTGCCGTATAGGCCAGGCTGAATTCCTGGAATGCACCGTCGGCGAGCACGCCGCCCCAACTGTCGAATACCATGACCGCTTGCGCACCGGCTTCGATCTGGGTGTTGAGGTACAGCGCGACCGCGTCGGCGTTGATTCTCAGGATCTTGTGCATCAGGTCTGGTCGGCTGTAGAGCATGGTCTTGACCAAGCGGTAGTCGTCCGAGCCTGCGCCTTCGACCATGTAGCAGGCCAGGGTCCATGGGCTGCCGGAAAAACCGATCAGAGGCACGCGGCCATTGAGGGCCTTGCGGATCGAGGTGACGGCGTCAAAGACATAGCGCAGCTTGTCCATGTCGGGCACAGCGAGCTTGGCGACAGCGGCTTCGTCGCGCACGGCGTGTGCGAATTTCGGGCCTTCGCCGAGAGCAAACGAGAGGCCGAGCCCCATTGCGTCTGGCACGGTCAGGATGTCGCTGAACAAGATGGCGGCGTCGAGCGGAAAACGATCAATCGGTTGCAGTGTGACTTCGGTGGCGTAGTCGGTGTTGGTGGCCAGTCCCATGAAACTGCCGGCCTTGGCCCGGCTGTCGCGGTACTCGGGCAGATAACGCCCGGCCTGGCGCATGAGCCAGACCGGCGTGTGGTCAGTGGCCTGACGCAGGCAGGCGCGGATGAATGTGTCGTTCTGGAGGGGCGCAAAGGCGCTGGATTGGGCGGATGTATTCATGCCCCAATTGTCGCAGCAACCGGCGCCGCCTCATTTTTGAGGTGTCAACGAATCTTGATCCGGCAGACCCGCCGGCTGGGCCATGCGGCTTGCGTCATTGACTTGCTTTGGGCGCAGACGGGCCTGCGGGGATCTGCATGGCAGCATCGAGGAAAGTGCCCTGCTCGGCGTCCAGATGGCAGGCCGCGCAGTTGGCCTTGCTCTTGATTGGCGCGGATTGCCATTGCACCAACGTGATGTTGCGGTGTTTCTTGATCCAGTAAGGCGTCTCGGTGATGCGCAGCGGGCTGTCTGCCGGCTTGAGCGAGCGCATGATCTTGTAGGACGCTTCGGTCTGCTGGCTGTCTGCCGAGTTGGCCGTCGCAAACGCCAGAAGCGTGGCCTTGGCGGTGGCTTCAAGTCCAAGATCAGAGCCAAAATGCTGCGCCTGCCCGGCCATGATGGCATTCCAGGATCGACTTGGCAGCAGGTTCGGATGAAAGGCGAGATGGCAACTGCCGCACTCGTCGCGCCACACCGCGTTGTCCGCAAGTTTGGCGCCGATGAACTTGACGTGCGCGCCTTCGCTTTCACCCCGCGCCTGATCCAGTTTCGCATCGATGGCATAGAAGAACCACCAGCCGCCAAATCCAAGGGTCAGTGTCAGCATCAGTATGGCGACGCCCCAGCGGGGACTCGCAGTCGGCACACCCGGCGCGGCCAACTTCGTGCCCGTGAGCATCGAACGCGCCAGATTCTCATGGTGCAGGAAGCTCTCCACGACGACACCGGCCAGGTGCCCGACGATCACCAGCAGCATCAGATTGGCCGTGAGTTCATGCAGTTTCTTGAAGGTGCGGCTTTGCACAAGACTCATGGCTCCCGAGAGCGCACCTTGCTGCTCCTCGCCGCCGAGCGTGAAGAAACCGCTCAGTCCCACCGCCAGGGTCAGCAGCAGAAGGATATAGATGGCCAGGCTGCCGGTCGGGTTGTGACCAATGTGGCGCGCAGCCGTTCCATGGAGCACGCCGCGAAGGTAGCTCAGTGCCGCGCGCGGCCCGTACCAAAACGACGCGAAGCGGGCGTAATGGGTACCGACCAGCCCCCAGACGACGCGAAAGGCGATCAGCCCCAGCATCAAGTAACCCAGGAAAACATGCACCGCAAGCCAGCGGTCCGACCCTGTGGTGAGCCAGGCCCCGACAAAACTCGAGGCCAGTGTCCAGTGGAACAGACGGGTCGGAACGTCCCAGATCAGAGTGCGCTGCATGGCGTTCGAGCCTTGAGGGCTGCGCTTTGTCATCCGGGAATCCTCTCCTGGTGTTCGCTGAAATTTCTGTGGTCGGCATCGGCACGGCAGGCGGCACAGCGGGAGGCCCTGCGGACCGAGGCGAATACGCGCGAGGCAAGCAACAGGCTTGCAGCAATTCGGGCGGTCAGGGAAGGTGGAAGGCAGGTGGCGTGAAGTCGCATCCGAAGAGCTTAGCGGGGGCAGATTAAGCCACCCTTAAGTTCCTGCCCAAGTCTTCAGACTACCGGGCGGCGTGCGCCATCATCAGACATTTGTTCTGGACCACGCGCAGACCGGCCTCGCGCGCCATCGCTGCTGCCTCGGCGTTCTCAATGCCGCTTTGCAGCCACAGGCCCTGCGCGCCGATGGCGACGGCTTCCTGCGCCACGGGCGGCACGTCGGCACTCTTGCGAAACACGTTGACCAGTTCAATGCGCTCATGACGCGCCGCTTCAGTCAGCGTCGGGTACGACTTCTCCCCCAGCACCTCGGTCGCAGCTGGGTTGATCGGGATGATGCGCCAGCCCTGCGCCTGCATGTAGCGCGACACGTCGAAGCTGGCGCGATGCGGTTTCGGCGACAAGCCGACCACGGCGACCGTGCGGCAGTGCTGCAGTATGTGTTCGATGTCGTCGGTCTGGTTCATGTTTCGGTACGGTTCAAAGTGCTTGCAGCACGGAACGAACTTCCTGAACGCTGAGTATTTCGGACATGACAACGGGAGCCTTGCCTGACTGGTAGACGACATAGACCGGCACGCCGTTGCGGCCGAGTTGAGCCAGGGCATCGCTGATGACCGGATCGCGCCGCGTCCAGTCGGCGCGCAGCAGCGTGACCTTCTTGGCCGCCAGGTCGGCCAGCACGTCGGCATTGGCCAGTGTGGTCTTCTTGTTGTACTGGCAGGTGACGCACCAGGCGGCGGTGAAGTCGACGAACACAGGAGTACCCGCAGCCAGCGCCTGTTCGACACGGCCCGGCGCCCAGGCTTGCCAGCGCTCGGTGCTGGCGCTGCCGATGTCGCTGACCACTGTCTTGACCACGTTCTGGCCGATGGCGCCAGCCAGCAGCATGCTGAGCACGATGGCCATTGTTGCCACGATCAGGCGGCTGCGCCCTTGCAGCGTGAACGCCCACAGCACGGCACTCAGGGCCACCAGCAAGGCCAGCAGCGCACCGGCCCCGTCGATGCCGCTTTGCTGGCCAAGCACCCAGACCAGCCAGACCACGGTGGCAAACATCGGAAACGCCATGGCGCGCCGGAATGTGTCCATCCATGCGCCGGGCCGCGGCAGCAGCCGCGCCACGGCAGGGATCAGGCTGGCCACCAGGTAGGGCAGGGCCATGCCGAAACCGATCATGGTGAAGATCAGCAGCGCCTGCAGTGCCGGCAAGGCCAGCGCCAGACCGAGCGAGGCGCCCATGAAGGGCGCGGTACAGGGAGAGGCGATGGCGACCGCCAGTACACCCGAAAGAAAAGCATTGATGGCCGGGTTCTTGGCCTCGACCAGCAGCACGCGACTGGGCAGGAATTGGCCGAATTCAAACAGGCCGGCCAGATTCAGCCCCATCACGGTGAACAGCGCCGCCAGCGCCGCGACCGTCAGCGGCGACTGCAACTGGAAACCCCAGCCGAGTTGCTCGCCTGCGCTGCGCAGGCCCAGCATCAGCGCACCCAATGCCAGAAACGACAGCACGACACCGGCGCTGTAGGCCACGCCGCTGACACGATGCCCGCGCTGGTCGTTGGCATGGCGCGTGAAGCTCATGACCTTGATCGCCAGCACCGGAAAGACGCAGGGCATCAGGTTGAGCAGCATGCCGCCCAGCAGTGCGCCCAGCAGCGCGGCCAGCAGCGTGATCGGTGGCTGCGCCGGTGCAGCCGGCACAGGCCGTGCAGCGGTTAACGCGGCGCCGGTCGCCACTGCGGGCCACGTTCCCAGCACCTTGAGCTCGGCCCGATAGCCCTGGCCGCCGGCGGCCAGCACCACCGGCATCAGCGCCGGGCTGTTGCCGCGCTGCGCCGCGAGCGGCACCTGGGCGTTCCAGACCTCGCCGCTCCAGCTCTGCGTCCAGGGTGCGGCGGTTTCGATCACCTCGGGTGTCTCGGGGAAGAAGTCGAGCGTCTTGCCGCGCAGTGCAGCCGGCAGGCCGTGCACCATGAGTCTGATGCTGCTGCCGTCGATCTGCACCTTGCTGTCGGCCAGCGCTGTGACGGTCAAGGCCTGCGGACGCGCCGCCAGCGCGGCTTGGAACGCGGCACTGTTGATCGCGCTCGAGCCCTGCACCGGCAATTTGAGGGCGAACTCGCCTTCCTCGGGGACGCATTCCTGGCGACAGACCAGCCAGTTCGCCTTGAGGCGGATCTCGATTTCGTTGTTGGGCGCCGCCGCCTTGAAGGCGGGCGTGATCGTCAGCGGCACCGGCAGCAGCACGGTGCCGTCAAAGCCGTAGTTGGCGAGGTTACCCAGCGGGATCTTCTTCGGCAGCGGCCAGTCGATCTCGCCCGCCGTCAAGCCGGGTGGCAGCGTCCATTGCAAGGCGGTGGGCAGACCGGAGTCGCCCGAGTTCTTCCAGTAGGTATGCCAATCCTTCTGGTGCGTGAGTTGCAGGCCGAGCCAGACCGTCTTGCCGGCGTCGGCGCCATCGGGCGCGTAGGCCATCAGTTCGGCCCGCACCTGTGCCGTGCTGACCACCGCAGACTGGGCGTGCGCCCCGCCGGCCATGACTCCGGCAACAAGGAAGAGCGCAGCGCTCACGGAGCGCTGAAGGATTTTTGAGAAAGTCATTGCCATGTCGGATTGTCTCAAAGGTCCAAAGTTCCCTGCGCAAACACGGCTGGCAGTTTCTTGGGCGCCTTGATGCGCAGTTGCTTGTTCACGTTCTCGCGGCCGAACACGACGTCGATGTCGGCCACGGGCACGCCGAACAGGGGCGCCAGAAAGCGCACCATGTGGTCGGTCGCCTTGCCCGCCACCGGTGCTGCGGTGACGCTGACCTTGAGCTGCGTCCCCTTGGGTTTCCCGATGGCGTCTTTGGCGGCGCTCGGCTTGCCCAGGATGTTGACCACCAGCACATCGCCTTCCCAGACAAAGAAAGAGTCGCCAGTGGCGTTTCTGATCTGCCCACGGCTCATGCGGCAAAGCCGAGCACGACCCGGCGCGTGCTGGCGGATTTTTTCTCCAGCTTGGTGACGATGACCGCGCCGATTTCCGCCGTGTTGGCGACATGGGTGCCGCCGCAGGGCTGGAAGTCGATCAGGTCCAGGCCGCCGATGCGGATGGTGCGGATGCGCCCGCTGCCGCGCGGCGGCTGCACGGACATGCTCTTGACCAGCGCCGGGTTGGCGTCGAGTTCCTCGTCGGTGATGGCACCGACCGTCACTGGATGCGCCGCTGCCACCAGCTGTGCAATGCCGGCGCTCAGGGCGTCCTTGTCCAGCGCGTCGGTCATGTTGAAGTCAAGGCGCGCATAGTCGGCGGTGATCGAGCAGCCATTGACCAGTTGCGGCACGAGATGGCACAGCAGATGCGTCGTGGTGTGAAAGCGCATCAGGCGGTGGCGCCGCGCCCAGTCGATGCGCGCGGTCACCGTGTCGCCAACCTTGAGTCGCGCGCCGCTGGAATCAGTCGGTGCCAGCAACTGCGCCAGCACCTCGGGTGCCGGCAGGTGGCAAATGGCGGCGGTGAAACTGCCGTCGTCCGCCTTGCCCTTGCGGGTGTCGGTGACGGTGATTTCATGCCCGTCGGCCAGGATCAGCGTCCCGGTGTCGCCGGCCTGTCCACCGCCCAGCGGGTAGAAAACGGTGCGGTCGAGCACGATGCCCTGCGGCGTGATGGCCGTCACGGTGGCGGCGCATTCGGTCAGGTAGGCGTCGGTACGAAACAGGTCTTGCGTCATGCTTTGATAATACCGGCATGCCGAGCGTCCCTGCTGCCTCACCCTCGATTGTCCTTTGCACTTTGAACGCAAAGTACATCCATGCCTCGCTCGGGCTGCGCTACCTGCTGGCGAATATGGGGGACTTGAAGGCGCAGACCGCGCTGCGTGAGTTCACCGTCGCGCGCCAGCCGCAGGAACTGGTTGATGAACTGCTGGCGCTGCTCGGGCCGGCGCGGCCAGGCTCGGCGCAGATCGTCGGCCTGGGTGTCTACATCTGGAACGTGAAGCCGAGTACGGAACTGGTGCGCCTGCTCAAGGCCGCGCGCCCGGCGCTGAAGGTCGTGCTTGGTGGGCCCGAGGTCAGCCATGAGGTCGATCGGCAAGCCATTGTGCAGTTGGCCGATCATGTGATCACCGGCTGGGGCGATGTCAGCTTTCCCAAACTCTGCCGTGCCTTGTTGATCGGGCCGCAGCCGCTGATGAAGGTGGTCGCCGGCGAGCAGCCATCGCTCGACGCGATTGCGCTGCCATATGCCGAATACAGCGCGGATGATCTGGCGCACCGTGTGCTCTATGTTGAAGCCTCGCGCGGTTGTCCGTTCAAGTGCGAGTTCTGCCTGAGCTCACTGGACCAGACGGCGCGCGCCTTCGACCTGGACCGGTTTCTGACGGCGTTGCAGGCGCTGCACGAACGCGGCGCGCGCAACTTCAAGTTTGTTGACAGGACCTTCAACCTGCGCATCGATGCCTCGCTGCGCATTCTGCAGTTTTTTCTGGATCGATTGCCGGTGGCGGGCAGCGAACCGTCGGCAGACGATTTGTTCCTGCATTTCGAAGTCGTGCCCGATCATCTGCCGGATCGCCTGCGCGCCATGATTGCTCGCTTTCCGCCCGGTGTGCTGCAACTCGAGATCGGCATCCAGAGTTTCAATGTCAAGGTGCAGCAGCGCATCTCGCGCCAGCAGGACAACGACAAGACCGAGGCCAATTTGCGCTGGCTGGTCGCCGCTTCGCACGCGCACCTGCATACCGACCTGATCTTCGGCCTGCCCGGCGAGACACTGGAGAGCTTTGCGGCCGGCTTTGACCGCCTGTATCGCGTGGGTCCGCATGAGATCCAGCTCGGCATTCTCAAGCGCCTGCGCGGAACGCCGATTGCGCGTCATACCGACACGTTCGCCATGGTCTATGACGCGCAGCCACCCTACAACGTGCAGCAAACGGGTGCCGTCGATGCCGATACCGTGCAGCGCTTCACGCGCTTTGCGCGTTACTGGGATCTCCTCGCCAACTCGGGGCGCTTTCGGCGAACTTTGCCGCTGTTGCTGGCGACGCGCGCGCCATCCGCCTTCGACGCGTTCTGGGCCTTTGCCGACTGGCTGTGGCGCAACACGGGCCAAACCAGCGGCTTGGCGCCCGAAACCCTGGTCGATATCCTGTTCGGCTATCTGAGCACCGATTGCACGGTGCCGGTGCAGACGGTGCGCGAAACCCTGCTGGCCGACTACTGGGCCAGCGGCGCTCGAGCCCGTCCGCTCGCGCTCAAGGCTTGGCTGCCAAAGCAGCGCGCGCCCGAAATTCACGCGAGCAAGACCGTGGCGCAGCGCCAGGAGCGGCATCTGACTTCAGACAAGTTCTAAGATACGGCCATGACAAAACCTTCCAGATTCTGGGCCGAGCTCTCGACCCGCGACTTTGCCCAGATGATCGCCAGCGGTGAAGCGGCGCAGACGATTGCCGTGCTGCCGGTGGCCGCCATCGAGCAGCATGGGCCGCATCTGCCGCTGAGCGTTGACACGACGTTGGTCGATGGCGTGGTGGCGGCGGCCTTGCCGCATCTGCCGGACGCGGCGAAGGTGCTGTTCCTGCCGACGCAGGCGGTTGGCTTCAGTCCCGAGCATGCACGCTTTCCCGGCACGCTGACGCTCAAGTCGGAAACCATCATCCGCTTGTGGACTGAGATCGGCGAGTCGGTGGCGGCAGGGGGCATCCGAAAGCTGCTGCTGTTCAACGCCCATGGCGGTCAGGTCAGCGTGATGGACATGGTGGCGCGCGATTTGCGTGCGCGGCTCGACTTGCTGGTGTACAGCGCGAGCTGGTTCAACCTGCCCTTGCTCGACGCAGATGGTCGTGATGTCAATGAGCGCTTCGGTGCCGGGGAACAACGGTTTGGCATCCACGGTGGCGATATCGAGACCTCGATGATGCTGGCGCTGGCGCCGGCGCAGGTCGATATGGCGCAGGCCAGAGACTTCCGCTCGACGGCGCAAGAGCGGGCGCAGAACTTCGAAATTCTGGGCAACGGCAAGTGCGCCAAGCTGGGTTGGCAGATGCAGGACTACAACGCGGCCGGTGCCGTCGGCAACGCAGCGGCGGCCAGCGCCGAAAAAGGGCACGCCCTGCTGCAGGCGGCAGGAAGCGGCCTGGCCCGCTTGCTGCTGGAGATGGAGAGATTGCCGCTGAGCACGCTGGTGAGTCGGTCCGCTCCCGGCTGAGTTTCCACGACGCCATGAGCCAATGAGCAGCTGATGCTGGCTTCGTACGATCTGATGGCCTTGGGCGCGGCTGCCTGCTGGGCGGTCGGCAGCATTCTCTCCGTGTCACCGTCGCGTTATCTGGGTGCCTTCGCGTTCACACGCTGGCGCATGCTGATGGTCGCGCTGATGTTGTGGACGGTGACGCTGGTCGCCGGCAGCTGGCGCAGCCTGCCGCCGGACTCCGGGGGCCTGATGGCGGCCAGTGGTCTGATCGGCATCTTTGTTGGCGACACGGCCTTGTTTGCAGCCATGAACCGGCTCGGGCCGAGGCGCTCGGGCGTGCTGTTTGCAACGCATGCGGTGTTCAGCGCCTGGCTCGGCTTCTGGCTGCTGGGTGAGCGCATGAATGCGCAGGCGGCCTGGGGCGGCGTGCTGACCATGGCCGGCGTGATGATCGCCATCCTGCTGGGGCGCAACAAGGAGGACGAGCACGCTTGGGAGGCAGACCGCGGGCACGTCGGTGCCGGCGTTGCGCTCGGTTTGCTGGCGGCTTTGTGCCAGGCGCTGGGATCTCTGATCGTCAAGCCGGCAATGGGGGCCGATGTCGACCCTGTTGCCGCCTCCGCGGTGCGCGTGTCGGTGGCCTGTTGCGCGCACTTTGTCTTGCTGTTGGCCGGCTTTCCGTCGGCGCGCGCGCAGCAGGCGCCGACGCTGCGCGTGCTGGCGCAAACGGCGCTCAACGGCTTCATCGCGATGGGCGTGGGCATGACGCTGATACTGCTGGCGCTCAAGAAAGGCGATGTCGGCATGGTGGCGATCCTGTCCTCGGTGTCACCGGTGCTGGTGCTGCCTTTGCTGTGGCTGCGCCTGGGGCGGGCACCCGCCATCGGTGCCTGGCTCGGCGCTTCGCTGACCGTTGTCGGGACGGTGTTGATTCTGTCGCGCTAATCGTGCGGATGTCGGGCCTGATTCAGGTAAAGCTGATCCAGCTGGCGTGATCCGCATGCTCGAGGTGCGGCAGCGTGTTGTAGGTGACCAGCGTGTGGCGCTTTGGGTTGAACGCGAACTCGGTGATGGCACTGTTGCGGATGCGCATATTGAGTTCGATCGTGGTCTCGGGCGCGGTGCCCAGAACATGGCCGACCGCAGTGGCAATCGGCCCGCCACTGGAGACGAGCAGCACATTGCCGTCGCAGTTCTTGCGCACGTGGTCGAGGGCGCTGGTCACGCCGTGCCTGAACTCGCGGTAGGTGGGCATGCCCTTGGGGTTGACGACGCCGTTCATCCACTGTGTCAGGCCGTCGCGCAGCAGGCGAAAGTGCTGGCGGTAGCGTTCAGGCGAGTCCGGTTTTTCAAGCTTGTAGGGATGCACTGTGGCGATCACGGCCTCGCTGTCGAACTCGTTCAAGCCGGGCCACTGGAGTGCCTCCAGGTCAAAGGCGCCACCTTCCTGAATCCCGGCGTAGGTCTGCTGCTGGCGGCGCAGGGTGCCGGTCAGCACGCTGTCGAAGCGCAACCCCTTTTCCCGGAAATAGGCGCCCAGGCGCACGCTCTGCTGATGGCCCAGCGGGCTGAGTTGATCGTAGTCATCGGCGCCAAATGAAGCCTGGCCATGGCGTACGAGGTAAAGGGTTCCCATGCGGTGAATCTAAACCAACATCCGCTTTGCTTCTTGTCGCACGAGCGACGATGCGCAAGCGCATGTCGTACTTTGGCCCGGCTCACAGGTTCACGCTGCCTTCGATGCACGTGACGGAATCGCCGCCAACCCAAACCTGTCCTGTTTCGTCCTGCGTGATATGCACCTGGCCGGCGCGACCGACGCAAGTGCCTTGACTGGCGATGTAGGCGCCGGGTGTCATGCCATCTGCGATCAGCCACTGGGCGAGGCTGGCGTTGAGGCTGCCGGTCACAGGGTCTTCCTGGACGCCAACCGGCGCTGCGAAGGCCCGCACTTCGACTTCAACCGAGTCATCGGCTGCGGTGGCGGCTTGGGTTTGCGCGGGAACAAACGCGCGCGCTTCGCGGTTGGAACGCGCGATCAAGCGTGTCGTACCGGTCGCCACCTCGATGGCCGCCACGCCGACCTTTTGCCCCGATTGCTTGAGTGCCGCATGGTCCGGCGTCAATGCCAGAACCGTGTGCCGGCTGTCGAGCAGCAAGGCCAGCCAGACCGGACCGTTGTCGAGCAGCTGCGCAGCCTTGATCTGTTGTGGCTTGAGCCCCAGGGCCGCGCTGATTCTGGCCAGCAGTTCGAGCGCGGGCGTGCTACGGCGCAGCGGCGGCGCAGCGAAGGCCAGCCGGGTGCCAGTGCGACGAATCCGGATCAACCCGGCCTGGCATTCCTGCACGATTTCCTCGGCGTTCGGTTTTCCGCCGGCGTTCAGCCAGGCATGGCAGCTGCCCAGTGTCGGATGGCCCGCGAAGGGCAGTTCCGCACCCGGGGTGAAGATGCGCAAGCGGTAGTCGGCGCCGGCACTAGCGCCTTGTGTACTGGGGGGTAGCAGGAAGGTGGTTTCCGACAGGTTGGTCCACTGCGCGAAGTGCTGCATTTCGTCGGTCGTAAGGTCTGTGCCATCGAGTACCACGGCCAGCGGGTTGCCCAGATAGGGTGCCGAGCCAAAGACATCGATCTGCTGAAAGGCGCGGATCTTCACGATTTCAGGGTCGCTGCATAGGTCTTGATGGCGGCGGCC
Source organism: uncultured beta proteobacterium (assembly GCA_903914175.1). Lineage (GTDB taxonomy): Bacteria > Pseudomonadota > Gammaproteobacteria > Burkholderiales > Burkholderiaceae_C > Rhodoferax. The sequence goes on from CAIWNX010000043.1 coordinate 40,951, forward strand.
AACGCCGCCACGCCGCGCCGGATTTCATCCACGCTTGGCGTGACGAAGGACAGGCGCAGTGTGCGCAGATCGCCGTCGGCGGCATAGAACGGCGCGCCAGGGACGAATGCCACGCCTTGCGCGACGGCGTACGGCAGCAGGTCGACGGCGCTCATGCCACTGGGCAGGCGCGCCCACAGGAACATGCCACCGGCCGGTTTGTTCCAAGTCAGTGTCGAATCGGGATCGCCTTGCGGCATCTCGTGCGCCAGTGCGTCCAGCATGGCGTCACGCTGCGCTTTGTACAAGGCACGAATGGTGGGCACATGGCGCTCGAGAAAACCGTTCTTCATCACCTCGGCAATCAGGCGCTGGTTGAAGCCCGGGCTGTGCAGATCGGCCGCCTGCTTGGCCTGCAGCAGTTTTGGGTAGACCGCCTGCGGCGCCACGACAAAGCCCAGTCTCAAGCCGGGCGCCAGCACTTTGGAAAATGAACCCAGGTAGATGCAGCCATCCGGGTTGCGTGCTGTCAGGGGCGCTGGTGGCGGCTGATCGAACCAGAGGTCGCCGTAGGGGTTGTCTTCAATGATCGGCAAGCCCAGGCGGGCGGACGTTTCGCTCAGGGTGGCGCGGCGCTGCTCGCTCATGGTGCGACCGCTCGGGTTCTGGAAGTTCGGCAGCGCATAGAGAAAACGCGCGCCAGCGGCTTTGGCCTCGAGGTCAGACATGACCACGCCCTGTTCGTCGCTGATCACGCTGACGATGTCGGGTTCCATCGGCATGAACGCCATGACCGCCCCGAGGTAGGTAGGGGATTCGACCAGAACTTTGCTGCCTGCGTCCACCAGCACCTTTGCCACCAGATCGAGACCTTGCTGTGAGCCCGTCGTAATCAGGATGCGAGCCGGGTCGACCGGCCATGGCAGCATGGCAGCGACCATCTCGCGCAGCGGACCAAAGCCCTCGCTGGCGGCGTATTGCAAGGCGGCGTGCGGGTCATCGCGCAAGACCTTGGCGCAGGCGGCCTCGAACTCCGCGACCGGGAAGGTCTTTGGTGAAGGCAGGCCGCCGGCAAAGCTGACGATACCGGGCTTCTCGGTGAGCTTGAGGATTTCGCGGATGACCGAGGGGTTCATACGGGCGGTGCGCCGGGCCAGCAGCCAGGGGCTGACTGATGAAGTAGCAGTGTTCATGTCTTGGATTGCTTCAGTGTGGAGTTTGATCCGGCAACGTCCAGTGGTATGGGTTTAGAACGTCGTCATCCAGGCTGCCGTGAGGACGAGCACCGACGCCATGATGCGATTGAACCAGCGCAGACGCCGACCGCCATGCCCGGGGTCCTCCAGCCAACCGCGCAGCAGGGATCCGATCAGCGCGTAGCTCAGGTTGCTGACGAGGCCGAAGCCCAGCATCATCGGCAGGATGATGGCAAAGCGTGACCACGCGTCGGCATGGCCGGCGATCCAACCCGCGACGACGGCCAGCGCCAGCATCCAGGCCTTGATGTTGAGAAACTGCAGCATCACGCCTTGCCAGAATGTGATGTTCAGCTGTGCAGCGCTGGCTTGGGTCAAGGTGCTGGAGCGCAGGATCTTGAGCGCCAGCCATAGCATGTAGCCAACGCCGAGCGCCTGGATCGCAATACGCAAGGGCGGCACTGCCACCACCAGGGCGCCAACGCCGCCGGCGCAAATGCTGAACAGCAGACCCCAGCCGGCCGGTACGGCCAGGACGAAGCGCATGGAGCGCTTTAAGCCAAGGTTGGCCGCCAGTGCGGTCGAGAGCGTCGTATTGGGTCCGGGGCTGAAACTGGTGGCCGTGCTGAGCATCATCAGGGCCGTGAATTCGACGGTGGTCATGACGTGAGGAATTCGGGTCAATCGCCGGTCAGGGCTTCCCAGCGCGTCAGCAGGCTCAACAGCTCTTCTTCGATGGCTGCGTCGCGTTGGTAGAGCTGGCCAGCCTTGAGGGGATCCTTTGCGTACAGGTTGACGTCGCCCAGTTCCGCACGCAGTGTTACCTGCTCCTGTTCCAGTTGTGCCAGTTTCGCTGGCAGCCCGTCGAGCTCACGCTGCTCCTTGTTGTTGAGCTTGCGGGTGGGTACGGGCTTTTGCGCACTAGTGTCCTCGCTGGCGCTTGGCGGCTTGGCGCTTGGAGTCCGCGCACTCGTGGTCGCAGCGTTGGCGGCCAGTTGGATGGCGCGGCTGCGTTTGGACTGAATCAGCCAGTCCTGCACGCCGCCTTCGTATTCACGCCACAAGCCGTCGCCCTCAAAGGCAATCGTGCTCGTTACGACGTTGTCGAGGAAGGTCCGATCATGGCTGACCAGAAACACGGTGCCTTCATAGCTCTGCAGCAATTCTTCGAGCAGTTCCAAGGTCTCGATATCGAGGTCATTGGTGGGTTCGTCCAGCACCAGCACATTGGCCGGTCGGGCGAACAGACGCGCCAGCAGCAGGCGGTTGCGCTCGCCGCCGGACAGGGATCGCACCGGTGAGTTGGCGCGAGCGGGCGAGAACAGGAAATCACCCAGATAGCTCTTGACGTGCTTGCGCTGGTTGCCGATCTCGATCCACTCGCTGCCGGGACTGATGAAGTCTTCCAGCGTCGCATCCAGATCCAGCGCGTTGCGCATCTGGTCAAAGTAGGCGACCTGGAGATTCGCGCCTTGGCGGACCTTGCCGCTGTCCGGTTGCAACTCCCCCAGAATGAGTTTGAGCAGCGTCGTCTTGCCGGCGCCGTTCGGTCCGAGCAGACCAATCTTGTCGCCGCGCATGACCGTTGCCGAGAAGTCCTTGATGATCACCTTGTCTCCAAAGCTCTTGCAGGCCAGTGTCAGTTCGGCAACCAGCTTTCCGCCCAAGGCGCCTGAGGCCACATCCATCCGCACGTTGCCGAGTGCTGCACGGTGAGCGGCCCGGCTGGCGCGCAGTTTTTCGAGTCGAACAATTCGACTTTGGCTGCGGGTGCGGCGCGCTTCAACTCCTTTTCGGATCCAGATTTCCTCTTGGGCCAGCAGTTTGTCCGCTTTGGCGCTGATCACGGCCTCCTGGGCCAGTTGCTCTTCCTTGAGCGTCACATATTGGGAAAAGTTGCCGGGGTAGGAGCGCAGGATTCCGCGATCAAGCTCGACGATTCGGGTCGCTACCCGGTCCAGAAAGGTCCGATCGTGGCTGATGGTGACGAGACTACCCTTGAACGCGACCAGCAGCGCCTCCAGCCATTCGATGGAATCAAGATCCAGATGGTTGGTGGGCTCGTCCAGCAGCAGGACGTCGGGCTGCGACACCAGGGCCTGGGCCAGCGCCACGCGTTTCTGGGTTCCGCCCGATAGAGTGCGGATCACTGCATTCTCGTCAAGGTGCAGGCGATGCAGGGTCTCGGTCACGCGCTGTTCCCAATTCCAGCCATCCTGCGCTTCAATCGAACTTTGCAGGGCGTCAAGATTGCCAATGCCTTGGCAGTATTGGTCGATCAGGGCGATGACGCCGGCGATGCCGGCGCTCGCCGCGACAAAAACAGTGGCGTCCGGGTCGAGAACGGGTTCCTGCGCCACATAAGCCAAGCGAAGATTTTGCTGCAGTTGAAGGGTTCCGTCGTCGGTCTTCTCGATCCCAGCCAGGATCTTTAGCAGCGAGGATTTGCCCGAGCCATTGCGTCCGATGAGGCCGACGCGTTCCCCTGCCTCGAGGCTGAAGTCAGTGTGATCCAGCAGGGCCACGTGGCCAAATGCGAGCTGGGCGTTCAGAAAGGTTAAAAGTGCCATAGGGTGTGGATTATCCCGCCCGGTGCTGGTGGGTTGATCTCACGTGCCAAATAGTGCTGGTACTGCGCTGAGGGCCGTGGTCGGCTGAGGTCACATTAGCCCTGATGCACCCCGAGTGGAAGCGTGCCGATTTCTTGTGTCAGCGTTGTCTTGGGGCGCTTGCGAGCAGTCGTATCACGGCGCCTCCGGGCCTCGGTGCGCCGAGTGTGAGGTCGACGCCTCCATCGGGCAGAAAAAGTGCTGTCCGGGTCGAACAATTGGTGGTATAGTACAAGGCTTCGCTGCAGAAATGCAGTCGGGGTTTTTCTGTGAAACGGAAGTGGCCTTTAGGTTCTTTCTTTCAAATAAAAAGCAAAAAAATTGACAGGTCTTCAAAAAACATGTCATAATTCAAGGCTTCGCTGATCACGGTGA
>CAIWNX010000044.1 GCA_903914175.1 uncultured beta proteobacterium
CACCGGCTCGCAGCGCGGGAACCGGTGGCGTCCATCACCGACGTGCGCGGCACGGCCTTTGTGCGCCGACCGGATGACGCATCGGCGCACGACTGGTTCGAGATCGACTCGACGCAGGTGGACGAGCCGGGCCATGTCGAGACCCACATCAACCCGTACCAGACCACCAGCGAGCAGGCAGCGGGGCAGGGCGCCTCCTGCGCCAAGGAAGATGGTGCCGCGCCGGCCGTGGCCGGCCCGATCAGCCAGCCGCTGACCTTTATGCCCAATCCGGCGCTGCGCGGCAAGGGCAGCGTCAAGGTGCCACCGCGCAGCAGCAGCGTCATCCGCTTGCCGAGCTACGAGCAGGTCAAGGCCGACGCCGTTTTGTATGCTCACGCGAACCGCGTGCTGCACCTGGAAACCAATCCCGGCAATGCACGGGCCCTGGTGCAAGCGCATGGCACCGGTGTCACGGCACGCGATGTCTGGATCAACCCGCCGCCGATTCCACTCACCACCGCCGAGATGGATTTTGTTTTTGATCTGCCGTATGCCCGCAGCCCGCACCCGTCCTACGCGGACGAGGCCGGCAGCCACGATGGCGCGACCAAGATTCCGGCCTGGGAGATGATCCGCTTTTCGATCAACATCATGCGCGGCTGCTTTGGCGGCTGCACTTTCTGCTCGATCACCGAGCACGAGGGCCGCATCATCCAGAGCCGCTCCGAAGACTCGGTGATCCGCGAGATCGAGGACATCCGCGACAAGGTCAAAGGCTTCACCGGCACCATTTCAGACCTGGGTGGTCCGACCGCCAACATGTACCGCCTGGGCTGCAAGAGCCCCGAGATCGAAGCCGCCTGCCGCAAGCCAAGCTGCGTCTACCCCGGCATCTGCCAGAACCTCACGACCGATCACCAGCCCCTGATCCACATGTACCGGCGTGGCCGTGCACTGCGGGGCATCAAGAAGATTCTGATCGGCTCCGGTTTGCGCTACGACCTCGCTGTGCAAAGCCCGGAGTACGTGAAGGAACTGGTGACGCACCACGTCGGTGGTTACCTCAAGATTGCGCCGGAACACACTGAAAGTGGCCCGCTGTCGAAGATGATGAAGCCCGGCATCGGCAGTTACGACAAGTTCAAGACGCTGTTCGAGAAGTTCTCGCTGGAAGCCGGCAAGAAGCAGTACCTGATTCCCTACTTCATCGCGGCGCACCCCGGCACCAGCGACGAGGACATGATGAACCTCGCGCTGTGGCTCAAGAAGAACGGCTTTCGCGCCGATCAGGTGCAGACCTTTTATCCGTCGCCGATGGCCACGGCCACGGCGATGTACCACAGTGGCCGCAACCCGCTGCGCAAGGTCACGCACGACAGTGAGTCCGTGGACGTGGTGCGCGGCGAGCGCCGGCGCCGCCTGCACAAGGCTTTTCTGCGCTACCACGACGCCAATAACTGGCCGCTGCTGCGCGAGGCCCTTAAAACCATGGGCCGCGCCGACCTGATTGGCAACGGCAAGCACCACTTGATTCCCACCTTCCAGCCGCTGAACGATGGCAATTACAGCAGCGCACGGCGCAAGAATTCAACCGCAGCGCCAGCGCCGCTGAAGGCTGTGGCGCCGGTCAAGGGCCGGCTCCTGACTCAGCACACCGGATTGCCGCCGCGTGCCGTTGCCGCGCCTGTGGCCAAGGTAAAAAAGCCGCGTTGATTCAGTGCGTTGCGCTGCGGCGCAAGCGGATGGTGGCTACCAGGCCACCGGAGTTGGCGTTGCTCAGGCTGAAACTGCCACCCATGCGCGAGACGGTTTTTTCGACAATCGCCAGGCCAAGACCCGCGCCGTTGGCGGCGGTGCGCGCCGCTTCGCCACGGTAGAACGGTTTGGTCAGGTTGGGGATCTGTTCCGGCGCGACACCGAGGCCGTGGTCGCGCACGTGCAGCAGCACCCACTTGTCGCGTGCGTAGGCCGTGATGTCGATTTCCGCGATGCCGCTGCTGAGCGACTTGCCGTAGCGCCCGGCATTCTCGATCAGGTTACTCAGCACGCGGCCCAGTTCGACGCCGTCGGCCTGCACGTGCAAATCATCGGCCAGATCGATCTCGATGCGCATGTCGCTGCGTTTGCGCACGCCAAACAGGCAGGCATCGAGAACCTCCTTTAACGTGACATCACTCAGTGGCACCTTGTCCGGGCGCGCGTAGTCAAGGAACTTGCCGATGATGGCATCGAGCTGCGTGATGTCGGCCGCCATGTTTTCGCGCGCCTGCGCATCGCTCACGCTGAGTTCGGTTTCTAGGCGCAGGCGCGCCAGCGGCGTGCGCAGGTCATGCGAGATGCCGGCCAGCATGATGGCGCGGTCTTCTTCGATCTTGGCCAGTTTTTCGGTCATGCGGTTAAAACCGATGTTGACAGCGCGAATCTCGCTGGTGGCCACGGTTTCATCGAGTGTGCTGGCTTCAAAATCTCCTTCGCGTACCCGGCTCGCGGCAAACGAGAGTTGTTTGAGCGGGCGGTTGATACGGCGCGCGATCAGGGCCGCGCCGGCCAGCGACAGTGCGGCGGCGGTCAGCAGCCAGATCAGCCAGGTGCGCCCGGCGGTGCGATTGAAGCGCTCACGGTCGGTGCGCATCCAGTAGTTGTCGTCATCGATGGTGAAGCCGACCCACAGGCCTTCTATCTGGTTGACGCTGTTGGCCAGTTGTGTGCCAGGGCCGAGACGCTGCACCAGTTCAAGCGTGATGCGCCGGCCCAGTGTGTCGTTGTCGAAAGGCTCAAAGCTATCGGTCGGCTCACGCGGCACAATGCGCACGCCTTCCTGTTCGGTCATGGTCTTGAGCAACGAAACGCGGGCGATCGAATCAGCATGGATCAGGGCGGCGCGGCTCAGGTTCACGAGTGATGCAATCTGTTGCGCGGTCTGGATTGCGCGTGGCTCAAACTCCAGTGAGCGCAGCGTCTGCAGCCAGGCCATCACGCTGCCGATCAGCAGCAGCGCGAGCAGGAAGAAAGTGCGCCAGAACAGGCTCAGTCCCCAGCGTGATCGGGCCTGCTGCCCCGCGTCATCGGCTTCGGGCAGCATGGCGCCAGATGCCAGCGAGTCGGAACTGGGTGTATCGGTCAAGACGGGGAACCCGCGCCGTCAGGAACAAAGACGTAGCCTACGCCCCAGACGGTCTGGATGTAGCGCGGGTTGGTGGCGTCCACCTCGATCAGTTTGCGCAGGCGTGAGACCTGCACATCCAGACTGCGGTCGAAGGGCTCGAACTCGCGTCCGCGCGCCATCTGAGCCAGCTTTTCGCGCGACAGCGGTTGGCGCGGATGGCGCACCAAGGCTTTGAGCATGGCGAATTCGCCGGTCGTCAGCGGCAGTTCTTCGTTGTCGCGGTGCAGTTTGCGCGCGCCCATGTCAAAGCTGAAGGGGCCGAAACTGATGATTTCAGCGTCGCCCGAAGGTGCACCTGGTGCTTCCTGCGTTGGACGGCGGCGCAGCACGGCGTGAATTCGTGCCAACAGTTCGCGCGGGTTGAAGGGTTTGCCCAGGTAGTCATCGGCGCCAACTTCCAGGCCAACGATGCGGTCCACATCCTCACCCTTGGCCGTGAGCATGATGATGGGCGTGCGGTCGTTTCCAGCGCGCAGGCGCCGGCAGATCGACAGTCCATCTTCGCCCGGCATCATCAGATCGAGCACGATCAGGTCAACGGCTTCGCGCAGCAGGATGCGCGTGAGCGACTTGCCGTCTTCAGCCTGCAGCACATCGAATCCCTCCTGCACCAGGTAACGGCGCAACAGGTCGCGGATACGCACGTCGTCATCAACGATCAGGATTTTGTCGGCACGCTGCGGAACTTGACTCATGAGGCTACCCAAGGAATTTGTAACAAGCATGATTTTGCAGGGAGTTGTGCTGGATCATGAATTTTGCGGCGCGCTTTGACACACTGTTACAAATCTTGTGGCCACGCGCCGGTCGCTGGCTCAACAATGGCGTCCGTGTTAATGAACCTGAGTTGACGTGCTTCACATGCGCTATTTCCTTCTGCTATCGCTGATTGGACTGGCCTCGGCCGCGCCCTGCGGCCAGGCTTGGGCTGATGCGCGCGCCCTGAACGAAGCGCCGGCACCAGTGCAGCGGCGCGCCGATCTCCGCCAAGCCTTGAAAGCAGCGCCGGTCATCGAAGTGACGAAGCAGGAACACGCCGTCGCCCCCACCCCCACCCCGAATCGGCAACTCTCGCCCAAGGAACGGACCGATTTGAGGAACCTGCTGCGCAATCAGGGTTCAGAGCCTCGGCCCGAACAGCGCCGGGCGGTGCCGTAGCCGCTTTGCTTTACTGCGCGGTCCAGCCGCCGTCCATGTTCCAGGCGACGCCGCGCACATTGTTGCCGGCGGGTGAGCAGAAGAAGACGGCCAGCGCGCCAAGTTCTTCCGGCGTGGTGAACTGCATGGAGGGTTCCTTCTCACCCAGCAGCACTTTGATGGCGCCGTCGTTTGAGACACCCAGCGCAGCGGCTTTGGCATCGACCTGTTTTTGCACCAAGGGTGTGAGCACCCAGCCCGGGCAGATGGCATTGCAGGTGATGCCCGTCGTGGCGTTCTCCAGCGCCGTCACCTTGGTCAGTCCGACCACGCCGTGCTTGGCCGTGACGTAGGCCGACTTTTCAGCCGATGCCACCAGGCCGTGCACCGATGCCACGTTGATGATGCGGCCCCAGTTGGCGGCCTTCATGGCCGGCAGCGCCAACCGCGTGGCGTGAAAGGCGCTGCTCATGTTGATGGCAATGATGGCGTCCCAGCGCTCGACCGGGAAGTTCTCGATCCGTGCCACGTGCTGGATGCCAGCGTTGTTGACCAGGATGTCAACCCGGCCAAAGCGCGCGGCCGTTTGCTTGATCATGTCTTCGATTTCGGCTGGCTTGCTCATGTCGGCACCGTGGTAATCGACCTGTACGCCCAGGGCTGCGACCTCGGCCTTTGGGCCTTCGACATCGCCGAAGCCATTGAGCATGATGTTGGCGCCTTGTGCGGCCAGCGCTTTTGCGATACCGAGTCCGATGCCGCTGGTCGATCCGGTGACGAGGGCAGTTTTGCCTTTGAGCATGAGGTTTCTCCGTGAAGGGGGCAGGCGGGCCTGCGATTGAATTAGGATGAGGACATTATCGAAGCAAAATATTTCACCATGTCCCAACCTACGCTGAATTACGTAACGTGCCCCGATGCCGACGGTGGGCACCGCATGGCCTACTGGCAATGGGGAGCGTCTGAGTGTGACCATGTGCTGGTCTGCGTGCACGGCCTGTCACGCCAGGGGCGCGATTTCGACGTGCTGGCGCAGGCTGTGTGTGAGGCATCAGGCAACACCATTCGCGTTGTTTGCCCGGATGTTGTCGGGCGCGGCCAGAGCGACTGGTTGAAGAACCCGATGGGTTACCAGATCCCGGCTTACGCCGGCGATATGCTGGCGCTGCTGGCCCAACTCAAGCCGCGCACGCTGGACTGGCTGGGCACCAGCATGGGCGGCTTGATCGGCCTGATTCTGGCGGGGTCGCCGGATTTGCCGTTACCAACGCCCGTTAGACGTCTGGTTTTGAACGACGTCGGCCCCGTCATGCAGTGGCAGGCCTTGCAGCGCATCGGCGTGTACCTGGGCCAGCCCGTCCAGTTTGACTCGCTGCAGCAGGCTGCTGACGCGCTGTGGGCCGACTCCACCACCTTCGGTCCACACACGCCGGCGCAATGGCTGGCACTGTCCGGCCCCATGGTCAAACCGCTGCCTGGTGCGCCCGGCAAGCTGACACTGCATTACGACCCGGCGATTGCCGTGCCGTTTCGCACGGTGACGGCCGAGTCGGTGGCACAGGGCGAGGCCATGCTCTGGCAGCTCTACGACAACATCAAGGCCAGCACCCTGTTGATACGCGGCGCCGAGTCGGACCTGCTGTCGGTTGCAACCGCACAGGCCATGACGCAGCGCGGCCCGCACGCGCGCCTGATCGAGTTCGCCGGGGTCGGCCACGCCCCGACCTTTGTTGTCGACGACCAGGTGCAGGCCGTGCTTTCATTTTTGCTGGATTAAGAATCGGATGAACTGACGATGAAAAGTCTCTCAGCCGAAAGCAAGGGCGCGGCGCCGCTGTTGCAGGCGACCGCGCAGGATGTGTCGGGCGCGGCGCCGGCGCTGGGTCGGGCACGTGCTTTTGCCGAGCCGCTGTTGGCCAACGAAACGCTGGACACTGGCGAAAACACGCTGGCGCACGCCGATGCCGTGGCCCTCATTCTGGCGAGCATCGGCAGTTCGGAGTCGATGCAGGCCGCCAGCTACCTGGTCTACGCCTGCGACCATCTGAACAAGCCGCAGGAAGTGATTGCCAAGGGCTTTGGCGAGAGTTTTGCGGCGCTGGCGCTGGAGACCACCAAGCTGGTGCACGTGCAGCGCCAGGCGCGTCAGACCCAGGTCGCCAGTGCGCGTGCCGCCATCCCGATGGCACAGACCGCCGCCGCACAGACCGAGAACGTGCGCAAGATGCTGCTGGCGTTCTCGCGCGATCTGCGCGTGGTGATGCTGCGCCTGGCTTCACGCCTGCAGACGTTGCGCCATTTCGCCGCCACCAAGTTGCCGGTGCCGCCGGGGCTGGCGGCCGAAGCCTTGAACGTCTTTGCCCCGCTCGCGAACCGCCTGGGCATCCGCGAAATCAAGTGGGAGATGGAAGACCTGGCGTTTCGTTTTCTCGAACCCGACGTTTACCGCCAGGTAGCGAAGTTGCTCGATGAAAAGCGCTCCGAGCGCGAAGCGCATGTCGAGCGGCTGCGCGCTCGGTTGGAGGCGGAACTGAAATCGCAGGGCATGGCAGCCACCGTGCTGGGACGCCCCAAGCACATCTACAGCATCGTCAAAAAAATGCGCGGCAAGTCGCTCGGCTTCGAGCAGGTTTATGACATTCGCGCCTTGCGCATCGTGGTGCCGAGCATTCCCGATTGCTACGCCGCGCTGTCCTGGGTGCACAGCCAGTTCACGCCGCTGCCCGAGGAGTTTGACGACTACATCGCGCGGCCCAAGATCAATGGTTACCAGTCGCTGCACACCATCGTGCGCGATCAGTCTGGCCAGCCGATCGAGATCCAGATCCGCACCAAGGCGATGGACGACCACGCCGAACTCGGCGTTGCTGCGCACTGGGCCTACAAGGAGGCCGGCGCCAAGGGCTACGCCGGTGTTTCGGCCGGCGGCAGTTACGACGCCAAGATTGCGGTGCTGCGCCAGTTGCTGGCCTGGGAGCGCGAGCTTTCGGGCGCGCAGGGGCAGGGCGTTTTTGAGGACCGGATTTATGTGCTGACACCCGACGCCGCCATCGTCGAGTTGCCGCAGGGCGCCACGGCGGTTGATTTTGCCTACAGCGTGCACACCAATCTGGGGCACCGCTGCCGCGGCGCGCGCATTGATGGCGTCATGGTGCCGCTCAACACCCAGCTCAAGAATGGTCAGACGGTGGAGGTGACCGTGGCGCGCGAGGGTGGCCCGTCGCGCGACTGGCTCAACCCCGAACTCGGTTACCTGGTGAGCCACCGCGCGCGCTCCAAGGTGCGCGCCTGGTTCAACGCGCTGGCAATGGACGAGACGGTGGCCAAGGGGCGCGAGGCGGTCGAGCGTTTGCTGCAGCGTCTGGGCAAGACAGCGGTCAAGCTCGACGATCTGGCGGCGCAACTCGGGTTCAACGCGGCCGATGATTTGTTTGAGGTGGTCGGCAAGGACGAGTTCTCGCTGCGCAACATCGAGACCGTGCTGCGGCCACCGGAACCGGTGGCAACGGAAGACGACCAGCCTTTGCTCAGGAAGCCGCGCAGCCAGGCGAATCCGGCCAAGGGTGGTCTGCTGGTGGTCGGCGTCGATTCGCTCATGACGCAGCTGGCCAGGTGCTGCAAACCAGCGCCGCCCGATGCGATCTGTGGCTTTGTCACGCGCGGCAAGGGCGTCAGCGTGCACCGCAGCGATTGTTCCAATCTGCGCGAGATGGTGGCCAAGAACGGCGAGCGCGTGATCGAGGTGGAGTGGGGTCAGGCGAAGTCGGCCGAGGCTGCTGTTTACCCGGTCGATATCGCAATCGAAGCGACCGACCGGCAAGGCCTGCTGCGCGATATTTCCGAAGTCTTCACGAAGGAAAAGATGAACGTGATTGGTGTGCAGACGCAATCCATCAAGGGCACGGCCTGGATGACCTTCACCATCGAAGTTTCAGACGCCGGGCGCCTGATGAAGGTGCTCTCGGTGGTGGCGGATCTGAAGGGCGTGCGCTCGGCGCGGCGGCGTTGATAGGGAACCAGATGCTGACAACTGCCGCCACCCACACTTTTCTCTGGCACGACTACGAGACCTTTGGTATCCAGGTGCGGCGGGATCGACCGGCGCAGTTTGCGGCCATTCGCACCGATGCCGATCTCAACGAGATCGGTGAGCCCTTGATGCTTTACTGCCGTCCCGCCAATGATTTTTTGCCTGATCCGCAGTCCTGCCTGATCACCGGCATTACGCCGCAACTGTGTCTGGAGCGCGGCATCCCCGAGTACCAGTTTGCCGCGCAGATCGAGCAGGCGCTTTCCCTGCCCGGCACCATTGGTGTCGGCTACAACACGATCCGTTTTGACGACGAGATCACGCGCTTCATGTTCTGGCGCAACCTGATCGATCCCTATGCGCGCGAGTGGCAGAACGACTGCGGGCGCTGGGACCTGCTCGACGTGGTGCGCACCGCTTATGCGCTGCGGCCGCAGGGCATCACGTGGCCGACCAAGCCCGAAGGTGGGGCCAGCTTCAAGCTGACCGACCTCACTGCGGCCAACGGTCTGGCGCACGAGAGCGCGCACGATGCGCTGAGCGACGTGCGCGCCACGATTGCGCTGGCACGATTGATCAAACAGGCGCAGCCAAAGCTGTTCGATTTCTGTCTTGGGCTGCACAAGAAAGACAAGGTAGCGGCTGAACTCGGTCTGCCGACCACGCCGATGTACGCCAAACCCTTTTTGCACATCTCGGGCATGTTCCCGTCCGAGCGCGGCTGTCTGGCCCTGATGTGGCCGCTGGCGATGCACCCGGTCAACAAGAACGAATTGATTGCCTGGGATTTGGCGCACGATCCGCGTCCGCTGGCTGTGATGAATGCCGAAGAAATCCGGCTGCGGATGTTCACCCGCAGCGATGAGTTGCCCGAAGGTGTGACGCGCCTGCCGGTCAAGACCATTCACCTCAACAAGTCGCCGATGGTGGTTGGCAATTTCAAAACGTTGACGCCTGAGATGGCGCAGCGCTGGGGTCTGCAGATGGAAGCGCAACTGGCCAACGCAGCATTGGCGCAGGGCTTGCCCGATATGAGCGGCATCTGGCCTGCTGTCTTCAAGCGGCCCAAAGAGGCTACGCCCGATGTAGACGAGGATTTGTACGGTGGCTTCGTTGGCAATGCCGACCGGCGTCGACTCAACGAACTGCGCGTGAGTTCACCGGAAAAGATGGCAACGATGCGCCAGGCCTTTGACGATGGCCGACTGGCAGAACTGGTATTTCGTTACCGGGCGCGCAATTTTCCTGGCAGCCTGAAGCTTGAAGAGGCGGCGCGCTGGGAAGCGCACCGCGCAGCGCGGCTTTTTGAAGGCGAGGCCGGTGCCCGCACCATGGACGCACTGGCAGCCGAGATCGACAAGTTGGCCGAATCCGCTGACGAGCGCGGTGAAGCGATTCTGGGCGCGCTCTACGACTACGCCGAGTCGATTGCCCCGTAGTGTGAATAGTTTTGTCATCCCGGCCCTTGGTTGTCATCCCGGGCCCCGGTTGTCATCCCGGGCCCCTGGTTGTCGTCCCGGCCCCGGTTGTCATCCCGGGCTTGACCCGGGATCCAGTGCCACGCGTGCCATGGATTGCGGGTCGAGGCCCGCAATGACAGCCAAAAGCATGGATTGCGGGTCGGGGCCCGCAATGACCGGTCAGGGGTTTACTGCGTCCCAAAAATCCGGTCGCCGGCGTCGCCGAGTCCCGGCAGGATGTAGCCGTGGTCGTTGAGTTGGCGGTCTACTGCGGCGGTGTAGATGGTCACGTCCGGGTGCGCCTTGCGCAGCGTGGCGATGCCTTCCGGGCAGGTCAGCAGGCAGACGAACTTGATTGACTTGGGCTTGAGCGCCTTGACGCGCTCGATGGCGGCAACGGCTGAGTTGCCGGTGGCCAGCATCGGATCCACGACGATGACATCGCGCTCCTGCGTGTCCTTGGGCATCTTGAAGTAATACTCGACGGCCTTGAGGGTTTTTGGGTCCCGGTACAAGCCGATATGGCCGACGCGCGCGCCCGGCACCACGGTCAGCATGCCGTCCAGAATGCCGGTGCCGGCGCGCAGGATCGACACCAGCACCAGTTTCTTGCCGTCGATCATCGGGGCCGACATGATTTCCAGCGGTGTCTCGATCTCGACCTGGTGCGTTGGCATGTCGCGCGTGACCTCGTAGGCCATCAGCATGGCGAGTTCGTTGAGCAGGGTGCGAAAGCTGTTGGTGCTGGCGTCCTTCTGGCGCATCAGGGTCAGCTTGTGCTGCACCAGCGGGTGGTCAATGACGTGAACCATGGGGTCCTTGCTTGTTTCTGCGTTCATGCTCGTTCTTTCTCAAAAAGTACAATCGATGCGATAGCGTAACGAATTTTTGAAGGATTTCCAGTGGCAGGACACAGTAAATGGGCCAATATTCAGCACCGCAAGGGTCGCCAAGACGAAAAGCGGGGCAAAATTTGGACGCGTATCATCCGTGAAATCACGGTGGCAGCCCGTGCCGGTGGCGGCGATCTGGGCACCAATCCGCGCCTGCGTCTGGCGGTGGACCGGGCCAAGGCGGCCAATATGCCAGCCGATCGGGTCAAGTACAACATCGACAAGGCCACTGGCAACCAGGAAGGCGTGACTTACGAAGAAATCCGCTACGAAGGCTACGGCATCGGCGGCGCAGCCATTCTGGTCGACACCATGACCGACAACAAGGTGCGCACCGTGGCCGAAGTGCGCCACGCTTTTAGCAAGCACGGCGGCAACATGGGCACCGCGGGTTCGGTGGCGTTTCAGTTCAAGCATTGCGGCCAGCTGATTTTTGCGCCCGGCACGAATGAAGACAAGGTGATGGAAGTGGCGTTGGAAGCCGGCGCCGAAGATGTGATCACCGACGACGAGGGCGCGATCGAGGTGCTGACCAGCTACGCCGACTTTGAGGCGGTGAAAAACGCGCTGGAAGCGGCCGGTCTGAAACCCGAAGTGGCTGAAGTCACGATGCGAGCCGAAAACCCGATTGCGATGAGCGGCGAGGATGCGGCAAAAATGCAGCGACTGCTCGATGTGCTGGAAGACCTCGACGATGTTCAGGCGATTTACCATAACGCCGAAATGGACAGCGAATGAAGGTTCTGGTTATTGGCGGCGGTGGCCGTGAGCACGCGCTGGCCTGGAAACTGCGCCAGTCTCCCAAGGTGGAAGCGGTCTTTGTCGCGCCGGGTAACGGCGGTACCTCGCTCGACCCCCAACTGGAAAATGTGGACATCACGGGCGTGCCGGAATTGCGCGCCTGGGCCCTGGCTAATGACATCGGGCTGACAGTGGTGGGCCCGGAAGGCCCGTTGGCCGCTGGCGTGGTTGATGAATTCCGCAAGCACGGCCTGCGCGTTTTCGGGCCAACGCAAGCCGCCGCGCAACTTGAGAGTTCCAAGGCTTTCTCCAAGGCCTTCATGAAGCGCCACGGCATTCCGACCGCGGCCTATGAAACGTTTTCCGATCCGGTTGCGGCACATGCCTATATCGCGCAGCAGGGCGCGCCGATTGTGGTCAAGGCCGACGGCCTGGCGGCAGGCAAGGGCGTGGTCGTGGCCATGACCCGGGACGAAGCGCACCAGGCGGTTGATTTCATGCTGCAAGGCAACGGGTCCGGCGTGACGCACAACGAGGGTGGCGCGCGCGTCGTGATTGAGGAGTTTTTGCAGGGCGAGGAGGCCAGCTTCATCGTCATGTGCGACGGCAAAAATGTGTTGCCGCTGGCCACCAGTCAGGACCACAAGCGTTTGTTGAACGACGACCAGGGCCCCAACACCGGTGGCATGGGCGCTTATTCGCCGGCGCCGGTGGTGACGCCCGATGTGCATGCGCGTGCCATGCGCGAGATTATTTTGCCGACGATTCGCGGCATGGAGAAAGATGGCATTCCCTACAGCGGTTTCCTCTATGCCGGCCTGATGATCGGTGCCAACGGGCATCCAAAGACGCTCGAATTCAACTGCCGCATGGGAGATCCGGAAACGCAGCCCATCATGCTGCGCCTGAAGACCGATCTGCTGGAAGTGATGCTGGCCGCGACCGAACCAGGCCCGCACGGACGTCTCGATCAGGTCGACTTGCAGTGGGACCGGCGCACGGCACTCGGTGTGGTACTGGCTGCGCACGGTTATCCGGCGCAGCCGCGCAAGGGTGACGTGATCACCGGTTTGCCGAAAGAGGCTGAGGACGCGGTCGTGTTCCATGCCGGTACCACCATGCAGGGTGGCGACGTGGTGAGCTCCGGGGGGCGCGTGCTGTGTGCCACCGTGCTGGCCGACAACGTGAAGCAGGCACAACAGCGTGCCTACGAACTGATTGCTGGCTTGCATTTCGACGGCATGCAGTACCGCACCGACATCGGCCACCGTGCGATCAAGGGTGCAACATCATGAGCATGCAGGACTTGAGTGCCAGCCAGACCGGCGCCGTGCGTGCTTATCTGACGGGGCTGCAGGCCCGCATCACGGCAGCGATCACGGCATTGGATGGAACGGCTTTTCTGGTTGATGCCTGGCAAAAGCCGCCGGAGGAGAAGTTGCAAGGGCAGGGCGTGACGCAGATTCTTGAAGGTGGCCCGGTGTTCGAGCGCGCTGGCTGCGGTTTTTCGCACGTGCGCGGGCCGGCACTGCCGCCCTCGGCAACGCAGAGTCGCCCGGAACTGGCCGGCGCTTCGTTCGAGGCGATGGGCGTCTCCCTGGTCTTTCACCCACGCAACCCCTATGTGCCGACGGTCCATATGAATGTGCGCATGATTGCCGCCACCGGTGTCGACGGCAAACTGGTGTGCTGGTTTGGCGGTGGCATGGACCTGACGCCGTACTACGGTTTCGACGAAGACGTGGTGCATTTCCACACCAGTTGCAAGGCGGCGCTCGCGCCCTTTGGCAGCGACAAGCATCCGCGCTTCAAGAAATGGTGCGACGAGTACTTTTATCTCAAGCATCGCGACGAGCAGCGTGGCGTCGGTGGCATCTTTTTCGATGACTTTTCCGAGCTCGGTTTTGATGAGAGCCTGGCCATGATGCAGTCGGTGGGCGATTCCTTCCTGGGCGCCTACCTGCCGATCGTGCAGCGTCGCATGGGCCTGCCCTATGGCGAGCGCGAGCGTGCGTTCCAACTTTATCGGCGCGGTCGTTACGTCGAGTTCAATTTGGTCTGGGACCGGGGCACGCACTTTGGCTTGCAGTCGGGCGGGCGCACGGAATCAATCCTGCTGTCGATGCCGCCGCTGGTGAGTTGGTCGTACCAGAACGTGCCGGCAGAAGGTTCTCCGGAAGCCGGGTTGTACAGCAAGTACCTGGTGCGTCGGGACTGGGTCTGAGGTGACGGTCAGATCGAGCGCGAACCGACCCCGGCGCATTGCCGTGTTTGGCGGCGCTTTTGATCCGCCGCACGCAGCGCATGTGGCGCTGGCGCAAGCAGCGCTGGCTGAACTGCAACTCGATCAACTGCGTGTCATCCCCACCGGTCAGGCCTGGCACAAAACGCGGCCCCTGAGCCCGGCGCTGCATCGCCTGGCAATGGCGCGGCTGGCCTTTGCCGATCTGCCCAAAGTGATGATTGATGCGCGCGAAACCGAGCGCGCAGGACCGAGCTACACGGTCGATACCCTGCGTGAATTGCAGCGCGAGCAGCCCGGTGCTGAACTGTTTCTTTTGCTCGGCGCAGACCAGGCGCGCGCCTTGCCAAGCTGGCACGCCTGGCAGGAGATTGTGCAAACCGCTATAATTTGTGTAGCTGATCGGGGTGACGGGGCGGATAAGCAGCCTCGATTTTCCGCTCCAAAGCTTCTTGAATCGCGTTTTCGGCAACTGCCTATGCCCGCTTTGCCGGTCAGTGCAACCGAGATTCGAAACCAAATTGCAACGCGTCAGGCCCTCGGGCCTCTGGTCTTGGAGCCGGTTGCGCGTTATATTGAACACCATCACCTTTACCAGACCGCTTGATGACTACCACCACCCTCGCCAAAAAAGACATTCAAAAACTGCAGCGCGCCATCGTCGATGGTCTGGAAGACGTCAAGGCGCACGAGATCGTGGTGTTCGATACCGAGCATCTCTCGTCGCTGTTCGAGCGGGTCATCATTGCCTCAGGCACCTCGAACCGTCAGACGCGGGCGCTGGCGGCCAGTGTGCGCGACGCCGTTCGTGATGCGGGTTTCATGAAGCCGCGCATTGAAGGCGAAACCAACGGCGAATGGATCATTGTTGATTGCGGCCAGGCCGTGGTGCACATCATGCAGCCCAATTTCCGTCAGTACTACAACCTTGAAGAGCTCTGGGGTGAAAAGCCGGTGCGTCTGAAATTCGGCGCGGCCAAGCCAGTGGTGAAGGTCATCGCTGCGCCGGTGAAACCGGTGAAGGCAGCACTCAAGCCCGAAGCCAACCTCAAGCGCTCCAACGCCGCCAAGAAGGGCGTGCAGGAAGCCTTCCCGTCCAAGGCGCAACTCAAACGGGTGCAGGACGCCAAGTCGGCTGCCACCAAGAAGGCGCCTGCGAAGAAAGTCGCTGCCAAGAAGACCACGCCTAAAGCGCCGACAGCCAACGCGGTCCTGAAGAAGGTTACGGTCAACGCACCAGCCAAGGCACCCGTGGTCAAGGCCCCGGCACGCAAGGTTGCGACGAAGAAGGCCGGCGCTCGCAAACCGGTCGCTCGCTAGACCGGAACGGATTTTTCCCGTGCGGTTGGTCATTGTTGCCGTCGGCCAGCGCGTGCCGGATTGGGCACAGACCGCCTGGGATGACTACGCCAAGCGCTTTCCGTACGAACTCAAGGTCGAACTGCGCGCCGTCAAGACCGAGCCGCGCGCCTCCAAGTCGATTGAAACCCTGTACGCTGCCGAGCGTGCCCGCATCGAGGCCGTGTTGCCCAAGGGCTGCCGCATCGTGGCGCTGGACGAGCGCGGCACCTCCCTGACGACGGTGGCGCTGGCGCAAAAGCTCACGAGTTGGCAACTTGAAAGCGACGATGTGGCGCTGGTCATTGGCGGCCCCGATGGACTCGACCCGGCCTTCAAGCAGGCAGCGCACGAGCGCATTCGCCTCTCGGACCTGACCCTGCCGCACGCCGTGGTGCGCGTGCTGCTGATCGAGCAACTCTACCGCGCCTGGTCAATCAATGCGCATCATCCGTACCATCGCGAGTAAAGTGCGGCAATTCATGCATACGATCTGTCCTGTCATCCGGCCCCCGGCTGTCATCCCGGACCCGATCCGGGATCCAGTGCCACGCGGACCCTGGATTACGGGTCGGAGCCCGCAATGACAAATTTCATTTATCTCGCTTCGCAAAGCCCGCGCCGCGGCCAGTTGCTCGATCAACTGGGCGTGCGCCACGCGTTGCTGCTGCCCGATGCCGACGAAGACGCTGAGGCGCTGGAGGTGGTGCTGCCGGGCGAGGCGCCAGCAGCCTACGTGCAGCGTGTCACGCAGCTCAAGCTCGACGCCGCGCTGGCGCGCCTGAAGCGCCGCGGTTTGCCACCGGCGCCCGTGCTCTGCGCCGACACCACGGTGGCGCTGGGGCGCACTATTTATGGCAAACCGGTTGATGCTGCGGATGCAAGGCGCATGCTGGATGAACTGGCCGGACACACGCATCGGGTGTTGACCGCGGTCGCGCTGGGCAGTGCGCGCAAAAGAGTGCAGGCTTTGTCGGATTCACGGGTGACGTTTGGCGCCATCAGCGCGGCTCAGATCAAGGCCTATGTCGCATCCGAGGAACCGATGGGCAAGGCCGGCGCCTATGCGGTGCAGGGTCGTGCCGCCGCCTTCATTTCCCGTTTAAGCGGCTCGTATTCTGGCATCATGGGGTTGCCGATGTTTGAAACCGCGCAGTTGCTGCGGTCCTTCGGTTTCAAGCTATAAAAAGACAAGCGCATGCAAGAAGACATATTGATCAACTGGTCGCCGCAGGAGACGCGTGTCGCCATCATCGAGTCCGGCGCCTTGCAGGAGTTGCACGTCGAGCGCACGCTTGAGCGCGGCCTCGTTGGCAATGTCTATCTGGGCAAGGTGTCGCGGGTGCTGCCGGGCATGCAGTCGGCTTTCATCGATATTGGTCTGGAGCGTGCCGCCTTTCTGCACGTCGCCGACGTCTGGCACCGTCAACCCGATGGCGAGCCGCCGAGCATGGTGCGCAACACGCTGCCACAAGTGCCGATCGAGAAGCAGGTATTCGAGGGCCAGGCTCTGCTGGTGCAGGTGATCAAGGACCCGATCGGCACCAAGGGTGCGCGCCTGTCAACGCAGATCAGCCTCGCCGGGCGGATGTTGGTTTTTTTGCCGCAGGACGACCATGTCGGCGTCTCTCAGAAGATTCCCCAGGCGCAGCGCGACGAGCTGCGCGCGCGCCTGCAGTTGCTGGTGGGCAGCGAGGGTGGCGGCTTCATCCTGCGCACCAATGGGGAAGACGCGTCGGATGCCGAACTGTCGGAAGACATCGGCTATCTGCGCAAGGCCTGGGCGCGCATCCGCACGGCGTCGGTATCAATGCCGCCGACGTCCTTGCTGCACCAGGATCTGAACCTGCTGCAGCGCGTGCTGCGCGATCTGGTGAGCGAGAACACGCACAGCATCAAGCTCGATTCGCGCGAACAGTTTGATGCGCTCAAAGCGTTTGGCTCCGAGTTCATGCCGGCTGCCGCCGAGAAATTGCTGCATTACACCGGCGAGCGCCCGATCTTTGACCTCTACGCGATCGACGAAGAGATCGCCAAGGCCCTGCGGCGCCGGGTTGAACTCAAATCGGGGGGCTACCTGATCGTGGACCAGACCGAAGCGCTGACGACGGTCGATGTCAACACCGGCGGCTTTGTCGGTTCGCGCAACTTCGACGACACGATCTTCAAGACCAATCTGGAAGCGGCGCAGGCGATTGCACGCCAGCTGCGGCTGCGCAATCTGGGCGGCATCATCATCGTTGACTTTATCGACATGGTGCGCGAGGACCACCGCGAGGCGGTGCTCTCGGAGTTTCGCAAGCAACTCGTGCGTGACCGGGTCAAGACCATGGCCGGCGGTTTCTCTCAACTTGGCCTGGTCGAGATGACACGCAAGCGCACGCGCGAATCGCTGGCCCACATGCTGTGCGAGCCGTGTCCGAGTTGCGAAGGCAAAGGCATCGTCAAAACCGCGCGCAGCGTGACCTACGACATCTTCCGTGAAATTCTGCGCGAAGCGCGCCAGTTCAACCCGCGCGAGTTCCGCGTTGTCGCGTCGCCCAAGGTGATCGAGCTGTTCCTCGACGAGGAAAGCCAGCATCTGGCGGGCCTGAGCGAGTTCATCGGCAAGCCGGTGTCCTTGCAGAGCGAGGCGGCGATGGGGCAGGAACAGTACGATATTGTGCTGTTGTAGCCCGTTAAGACTGGCGCTTGCATGTCAAGTTTTACCACTTCCAACCGCAGGCCGATTCCGGTTCTGACCTACCATCAGATTGCGCCAGCGCCGCGCCGAGGTGCACCTTTTCGAAGCCTGTATGTCGCGCCAGACGCCTTCGCGCGTCAGATGGCACTGCTGCGCTTGCTCGGGTACCGCGGACTCAGCATGTCCGACCTGAAGCCTTATCTTGCGGGTGAGTCTGCGGGCAAGGTGGTTGGCATCACGTTTGATGACGGCTATCTCAATAACCTGGCCCATGCGCTGCCGGTGCTTCATCGTCATGGCTTTTCCTCGACCTGTTACGCCGTGAGCCAGCAACTCGGGCGCAGCAACGAATGGGACCGCGCCGCCGGGGTGGCGCAGTCACCGCTCATGAATGCGGACCAACTGCGGCAATGGCAAGCCGGTGGGCAGGAGATCGGCGCGCATACCCGTCACCATGTGAACCTGACCCGGTCCAGCGAAGCCACCTGCGCTGAGGAAATTTCCCTTTGCAAGGCTGAACTGGAGCAGGCCACGGGTGCGCCGGTGCAGCATTTTTGCTACCCGTACGGCGAGTTCACGCCGGCCCACGTTGCGATGGTGCGCGCGGCTGGTTTCGAGTCGGCCACCACGACCCAACGCAGCCGTTGTCAGAGCGGTGAAGACCTGCTGCAATTGCCGCGCGTGCCGGTGCTGCGGTCCACCAGTTTGCCGCTGCTGTGGCTTAAAGTCGCCAGTGCTTATGAAGACAGGCGGCGACTCGGATGAACGCGCCAGGCCAGCGTTTGCGCATCGCGGTTTTGAACCGCGTTTTTACGCCGACCGCTGGCGGCGCCGAGCGCTATTCCATGGCGCTGGTTGAGCAACTGGCCGCAGAGCACGAGATTCATGTGTTTGCCCAGCGCATCGAGCACAACTGGCCGGGCGTGACGTACCACCGCTTGTCCGCACCGCTGACAAGGCCGCGCTGGATCAACCAGCTCTGGTACGACTGCGCCAGTTGGTGGGCGACGCGGCGCGGTTTCGATGTCGTTCATTCGCACGAAAACACCTGGCATGGACAAGTTCAGACGGTGCATGTGCTGCCGGTCAAATACAAACTGTTTCATGGCCTGCGCGGCTGGCGCCTGGCGCTGCGTTGCCTGAAGGTCGCGACCAGCCCGCGCTTGCTGACCTACCTGCTTCTTGAACGCCAGCGCTTTGCACCCGGCCGCAATAAAGTCATCGTGCTGACCTCGCACACGCTGCACGACCTGATGCGTGACGCCTATCCCAACCGTCAGTTGCGCGTGCTGGCGCCCGGTGTGGATCTGCCGGGGGCGGCGCCCGATCAGCATGCTGCCCGAGATCGCCTGGGCCTGCCGCGCGCGGGGCGACTGCTGGCCTTTGTCGCCAATGATTACCAGCGAAAAGGTTTGCCAACGCTGTTGCAGGCCTTGCGTCTGTTGCCGGCCGATGTGCAATTGGCCGTGGTCGGCAATCCGGCCCCGATAGAGAGGTTTTCGCGCCAGGCCACGAGTATGGGACTGGGTTCTCGCGTTCATTTTCTGGGTCATCTCAAGGACGTTACGCCGCTTTATGAAGCGGCAGATATGCTGGCCCATCCGACCCTGGAAGACACTTTTGGGATGGTGGTTCTGGAGGCCATGGCGCATGGCCTGCCGGTGGTGGTGAGCGACGCGCGCTACTGCGGCATCGCCGGTTTGCTGTCAAGCGGCCGCAACGCCATGATCCTGGCCTCGCCGACCGATGCTGCTGAACTGGCGCATGTCATCGAGCGACTGCTCGCCGACCCCGCGCTGCGCCAGCAACTGGCGCAGGGTGCACGCCAGTTCGCGCAGCAACATTCCTGGCCCAGCGTGGCGCGCGAGCAGGCTTTGATCTACCGGCAACTGGGGTCGCACTAGAGCGCGGTCGTTGCTGGATTTGTTGACTGGATTTCGATGATTGATTTTCGATTTGTCTACCGTGGTCTTCGGGCGCAGTACCGCGATCAGAAGTATGAAATTCGCTCCATGCTGTCGGCTCTGAGGGCAGATGACACAGCGCTGGACGTTGGCTGCAACAAGGGCAGTTATTTGTGGGCCTTGAGCCACGCCGTACCCAAGGGGCAGGTGATCGCGTTTGAGCCGCAGCCGGTATTGGTGGACTACCTGAACCGAGCCTGCGCGCGCAGCGGCTTGCGCAATGTGACGATCGAAGGCGCGGGTGTATCCAGCGCCGGCGGCACACTGCGTTTGGCCGTGCCGGGTGGTGGCACATCGTCGCCCGGTGCTTCCTTCGAGGCGGCCGTCGCGGCGCGCGAGGCGTGCCGTTTTATCGATGTGCCGACGCATTCCCTGGACCGTTACTTTCTGGATCATCCCGTGAAACGGATTGGCGCCATCAAGATCGACGTTGAGGGCCATGAATTGTCGGTGCTGGCGGGGGCGCAGG
>CAIWNX010000045.1 GCA_903914175.1 uncultured beta proteobacterium
CCATCACGGCCACCTTGAGTGCAGTGCTGGGCGCAGACCACTTGTATGGCTCGGTGAACGATGGCACAAGCTGGATCGACCTCGCCACCAAGGTCAGCGGCACGGCGATCAGCTGGGACGGCGCCACGCTGGCGGGCAGCAACACCATCACCTTCAAGGTCACCGACGCCGCTGGCAATACGGCTTACAGCGTCAGCCAGGCTTATGTTCTGGACACCACGGCGCCGACTGTCAGCAGCATCGAACTCACCAGCTTCAGCGGCATTCAGAACAACACGCTCAACGCCGGCGATGTGCTCAGCGCCACCGTGACCATGAGCGAGGCCACCACCGTCAGCGGCACGCCGACGCTGGCGCTGCACATCGGCGATACCGATTACACGGCGAGCTACGACTCGGGCTCTGGCACGGCAACCAACCTGGTGTTCCACTACACCATCCTGGCCGGGCAGGAAGACACAAACGGCATCAGCATCGCTCTCGACAGTTTGGCGCCGGCGGGCGGCACACTGACCGACGCCGCTGGCAACGCGGCCATCCTGACCCACAGCGCGGTTGGCGCCAACGCCAATTACCTGGTGGACACCACGGCGCCGAACAACCAGAACGCTGTATTGAAGGGCAGTTGGTTCACGACAGCCGGGGGCAATGTCTCTGACTTGGTCAGTTCGGGTGATGCCAGCAACGTGGTCTGGTTGGCGCCAGCGGGCACGACCAACTTTGTTGTGGACGCGGCGCACATAACCAAGACTGACAGCGGCACGGACACCTGGATCAACGCGCCCACCACCGCAGGCGACTACCACGTGTTTGTGATGGATGCCGCTGGCAATGTCTCAAGTGCATCGACGGCGACCGTGACGGTGGACACGGTTGCGCCAAGCGTGGGGGTGGTATTCAGTGCGACGGGGCCGCTAACCGATTCGAGCAACACGTCTCTGGTCACGTTTACTTTCAGCGAGACGGTCAACGGTTTCAACAACGACGATCTGCAACTGGTTGGTGGCACGCTGTCGGATGTGTCGCTTGATGGGGGCAGCACCTGCACCGCAACCTTCACCGCCAGCGACAACTACAGCGGCGATGCATCGGTGACAGTGAACAACCAGTGCTATACCGATCTCGCAGGCAATTGGGGTGCCGGCGGCTCTGGCACGGTGGCGGTGAATACGCTCAATCCGACGGTGACGATTGCGTTCGAATCAAACGCCCCATTGAGTGATATCAGCAACAGCGCCGCAGTGTACTTCACGTTCAGCGAAGCTCCGACGGACTTTGCAATTGGTGACATCAGCGCCAGCAACGGCGCGATGAGCAACCTGGTGCAGGATGATGCCATCTCATACTCGGCGACCTTCACGGCCGCCGACGGTTTTGATGGCAGCGGGTCGGTTACGGTGAATGCGGGCATGTTCACAGACGCTGCGCTCAATGCCAACGACGCGGCCGAGCTGGCATCAGTGTTGATCGATACCGAGAACCCGACGGTCTTGGTGGATTTGAGTGCAAGCACGCTGAATCAGGCGAACCACAGTTCGCTGGTGACATTTACCTTCAGCGAAGGGCTCACGCCCGGGAGCTTCACGAACGCCGATCTGGCTCTGACGGGCGGCACGCTGACCGATGTGGCCCAGCAGGACGGCGCCAGTGGCCTGATTTATACGGCGACCTTTACCGCAGATGGCACCGTAGACGCTCCCGAGGTCAAGGTGAAAAAGGAGACTTACACCGACCTCGCAGGCAACCTGGGTGTGAGTGGCAAAGATACGGTGCATGTGGACTTCACGGCACCCGTCATCGGTGGCCAGGCCACGGCGCTGGTGTTGGATACGGCCGGTGCTGGCGTTGCCAGCAGCGTCACCGTCTATGACGTTAACGCCACGGACAATGCCGCCATCACTTACAGCCTGGCCGCTGCCGACAGGTCCGATGAGGGGCTGTTCACGATTGACGCTGCAACGGGGGTTGTCCAGTTCAACGAAACGGAAACCTATGCCACTGCGCATGATTTCGGCGCTGATCACATTTACAACATCACCGTCATTGCCACCGATGCGGCGGACAATAGCAGCAGCAAGGCGCTGGCGATTACCCTGACGCCTGATTCCATTGCGGTCTATTCGGATGTCGGCCATCTCACTTTGTATGGCAATCTGATCGCTCCGGTGCTGGTCGATGGCAGCAGCAGCCCTTATTACTACTTTGACAAGTCGGGTGATGGCAGCAGCGGGGGTCCAGACGGCATGGTGCGCAATGCCGGGCTGGACGTTGGTTTCAAGTTCGATGCCAGTGGAACAGAAAACCCCCTCGGTGACTCCACCAACGCTGTTTACCGCTATGCCACCTTCTACACCAGCAGCAGCAACAGCGTGCAAGTGGCTTTGCCCACTTACGGCGCAGGGATCGACGGTAGCGGCTACGCAGTGCCGCCGTCGGGTGGCTTTGGTCCGCAAGCCGGCACCGCGGTGGGTGCTGCTATTTCCAGCGACGGCAGCACGGCGCCCAATACCTATAACGATCTGTTGGCGATCTGGGATGCGTACAACGGCACCGGTACTAATACCGGCAGCAGCGGCACGCCGCCGGGTTGGGCCAGCACGGCTTACTGGTCGGCCACGCCGAGCCCGATCGGGTATGCCGTCGTGGACCTTGGTAATGGTGTGGTCTCCGATGTCAGCACCGACTCGGTCAGTCCGTACCACCTGGCCTTGCAATTGGTTGCTGACACTGTCGCGCCGGTGCTGCTGGCTATCACCGACAACGTGCCCGGGGTTTGCAACAGTGCCAGTGGTGACATCACCTACACCTTTAGTTTCAGCGAAGGCGTTTCCGGCTTCGCGGTGGATGACATCACGGTGGGAAACGGCAGCATAGTCTCCAACACCTTCACGGCAGTCAGCAACTACCTTTACACCGTGGCCATCGCGCCGACGAGCAGTTTCACCGGCAATTTGACCGTTGATGTTGCTACCGGCGCGGCCCACGATGGCGCCGGCAATACCAGTACCGTTACCACCCAGTCGGTGCAGGCGGTGGATACGCTGGCGCCCACGGTCACCAACAGCGGCGCTGCCTATACCCGCGTCACCGATACCCTGGTGCTCACGGGTACGAACTACGACACGCTGCTATCAAGTGGCGAGGACTCGACCACCGACATCAAGGCCCACCTCGACTGGAGCAAGCTGAAGTGGTACATCGATGACACTACCGCTATCAGCTTTACGC
Source organism: uncultured beta proteobacterium (assembly GCA_903914175.1). Classification (GTDB taxonomy): domain Bacteria; phylum Pseudomonadota; class Gammaproteobacteria; order Burkholderiales; family Burkholderiaceae_C; genus Rhodoferax. Next base: position 3,229 of record CAIWNX010000045.1, read on the forward strand.
AAAGCGACATCAGTTCAGCCAAGGCCAGTGACGGCACCCACCTGACGATTGTGCTGAACGGTGGTGCAGCCAGCACACTGGAAGGCAATACCAACTTTGGCGCCGCTGGCACTGCAGTAGCCGACACCCTGGCCGTCACCGCCGGCTTCGCCAGAGACGCAGCCTGGAACGCAGCGACGTCAGATCCGCTTTTGCACGTCAACGGCAATTTGACTGTGTTGTGAGCCTGTAGCCCGAATGCAGCGCAGCGCAATACGGGGCGAATCACCAACCGGGCTCTGATCCCGCATGGCCCCTTGGACGTCATTGCGGACCCCTTGCCTGTCATTGCGGGCTCCGACCCGCAATCCAGTGCCTTCGGACTTCCTGGATGCCGGATCAGGTCCGGCATGACAAGAAGGGGGTCCGGCATGACAACACAGAAATTGTCATTGCGGGCTCGACCCGCAATCCAGTGCCTTCGGTATTCCCTGGATGCCGGATCGGAGTCCGGCATGACAACCGCGGGCGGGACGGCATGACAAGAAGGGGGGCTGTTATTGCGGGCCCCGACCCGCAATCCAGTGCCTGCTGCCGTTAGCGTCCCAAACTGCGCCCGTTTATCACCCCAACTCAACCGTTTGAAGCGGCATAATTGCTGCACCATGGGAGCGATCATGAACAGCCGAAAAGTGCTGGACGCGGCTTTGAGCACGCATCTTCATCCTGTCAACGCGTTGTGGCAGCGCCTGCGCCAATCGGCCGCGCAGCCAGCGTTGTGGCTGGCGCTGGCGCGCGCTTACGCGGCTGACGATCTGCCGTGGCAGGCGGCTTATGCGGCGCGTCAGGCGCTGCGGCTGGACGCCAGCCTGTTGCCCGCGTTGCAGGCCTTGGCTATTGATGCGTGGCAAGACCCCAATGGCGGTGACGCTTTGCTGGGGCGTGCCACACTGGCCAATGCCGGTGCACTGGCCGAGCGTTTTGCCACGCAACTGCGGCACTGTGCCGGCGACTGGCTGAGCTGGCTTTATCTGGCGCGTTTGCAGGAACTGACCGACGTGGGCAGCGCGCCTGACAGGGCGGCCGCTGCGCGTGAGCAGGCGCAGAGCCTGGAGCCAATCGCCGGCGAGTCGCTGCACTGGCTCGGTGTCTGGCGTCTGAACGCCGGGGATGCCGAGGGCGCGGTGGCGCGGCTCTCGGGTCTGCTGGACATTCGCCCAATCCGTTTTGGTTCGATGATGTACCTGGGCGAAGCCTTGCTGCGCGTGGGCAAGACGGCGGCGGCCGAGAAGGCGTTTGCGCGGGCCTCGCTGTCGCCGAATCCGGACTTTTTGCAAACGCTGGCAAGCCGCGTCTATGCCCACAATTACTGGCAGGAAGCGATCGCGGTGTTGAAGAAGGCACTGGCGCTCAAACCTGACAGCGCGGCGATTTTGCTGGCGCTGGCGCGGATTGAGTCGGAGGTGTATGAGTTGGCCGACTGCCGCGAAAGTCTGCGCCGGTTGTTGGCAATCGATCCTGTCAACGAGGAGGCGCGTCTGCTCCAGGCCGGCTTGCTGGGCCGCATGGGTGATGCGCAGAGGCACTTGTCGATTTTGCAGGCCGCCTACGAATCGACGGGAGACCCGCTCTCGCGCCTGGCTTCTGCCGTGGCCATGACGTTGCTGTACCAGGACACGTTGACGCCCGAGGCGGTGGCCGACTGGCACCGGCGCCTGTGCGCGCCGATTGAAGCCGCCGTGCCGCAAGAGACCGACTTTGCCAACGAACGAAGCCTGGCGCGGCGACTGCGCATTGGCTACGTGTCGGGCGATTTTCACCGCCAGCATCCGGTCAATATCTTCATGCTGCCGGTTCTGCTGCGCCACGACCGCGCCAGTGTGGAGGTGTTCGTTTACCACACCGGTACCATGCACGACGAGTACACGCGCCAGGCCAAAGACAGCGCCGAACACTGGTTTGAAGCCGTCAAGCTCGACGACGCGGCGCTGCAGCAAGCCATCGTCGCCGACCGCATCGACATCCTGATTGACCTGGCCGGTCACACTGCAACGCACCGGCTGGGCGTGTTTGCGTTGCGCGCCGCGCCGGTGCAGGCGACGTTTCTGGGATACCCGCATTCGACCGGCCTGGGCGCCATCGACTGGTTGATTGGCGACGCGACGGTCAGCCCGGCGCTGCACGCACACTTATTCAGCGAGGGCATCGCGCAGTTGCCCGGCAGCGTGTTCTGCTGGGCGCCGGTGGACGCGTATCCGCTGCCGAGAGCGCGCGCGGCAGATGCGCCGCTGGTGCTGGGCTCTTTCAACAACGCGATGAAGCTCTCGCCCCAAACGATTGCGTTGTGGGCGCGTGTGCTGCAGGCGCTGCCCGGATCACACCTGCTGCTCAAGGCGCCCTCGCTGCGCGATGCAGCGGTGCAGGCGCGCTTTGCTGCGCTGTTTGCGGCGCAGGGCATCGAAGCGGAGCGCTTGCAGTTTCGCGGGCCGACCGGCTTGGCCGACATGATGCAGGAGTATGGCGACATCGACATCGCCCTGGACCCCACGCCCTACAACGGCGGCACCACCACGCTGCAGGCACTGTGGATGGGGGTGCCGGTGCTGGCGCTGGCCGGCGGCAATTTTGTCAGTCGCATGGGCGCGAGCTTCATGCACACGCTAGGCCGCGACGAGTGGGTCGCTGACGACGAAGACGCGTATGTGGCAGCCGCTGTGGCGCTGGCGGCCGATGTGCCGGGTCTGCGCGGCCAGCGCGGCGCGTTGCGCGAGCAAATGGCGGCTTCGGCGCTGTGTGACATCAAGACCTACGTGAAGAACTTTGAGGCATTGCTGCAAGCCATGTGGGCAGCGCACTGTGCTGGTGACGGGAGGCGTTTGCTTGCATTGCCGGCCACAGTGGAAAACAAAGAACAGAAGGGAATCAAACATGCAAAACAATGAAACACCTGCGAGTCCGGTTGCCGGCAGCGATATGCCGATCTTCGAAATCACGACTTCGCGCCATTTCACGGCCTGGCTGGCGCAGCAGAAGCTGTCAATGGCCTTGACCACCTACCAGATCGGCAAGCTGTTTCTGCTGGGACTCAAGGGCAATGGCGAATTGTCGATTTTTGAGCGCACCTTCAACCGCTGCATGGGCCTGTGCCCGACGCCCAATGGCTTTTACATGAGCAGCTTGCACCAGGTCTGGCGCTTTGAGAATATTTTTCGCAAGGGTGAGTTGCAGGATGACTACGACCGGCTCTATGTGCCGCAGCTTGGCAACACCACCGGCGACCTCGATATTCACGATATGGCGGTCGATGCCGATGGCCGGCTGATTTTTGTCAACACGCTGTTTGGCTGTTTGGCCACCTTGAGCGAGACGCACAGTTTCAAGCCTTTGTGGCGCCCGCCGTTTTTGAGCAAACTCGCCGCCGAAGACCGCTGCCACTTGAACGGCCTGGCGATGAAGGATGGCCGCGCCGCCTATGTCACGCTGGTGGGCGAAAGCGATGTGGTGGATGGCTGGCGCCAGCACCGCGCGGGTGGTGGCATCGTGATGGACGTGAACAGCAATGAAGTGGTGGCGCGCGGCCTGTCGATGCCGCACTCGCCGCGTTGGCACCAGGGCAAGCTGTGGCTGCTCAATTCGGGGACCGGCGAGTTTGGGCATATCGAACTTGATACCGGGCGTTTTGTGCCGGTAACCTTTTGCGCCGGCTACATGCGCGGCCTGTACTTTCATGGCGACTACGCGCTGATTGGAACTTCCAAGTCACGCAAGAACCGCACCTTCAGCGGTTTGGCGCTCGACGACGCCATGAAGTCGCGCAAGGCCGAGGCCCGCTGCGGTGTGCAGATTGTCGATTTGCGCAGCGGCGATGCGGTGCACTGGCTTGCGATCGAAGGCGTGGTCGATGAACTCTACGACGTCATCACGCTGCCCGGCGTGCGCTGCCCGATGGCGCTAGGCTTCAAGACCGACGAGATCGGCCGTGTGCTGAGCATCGAGGAATGAAACCGATGTTGTCATTGCCGCCAGTGCTGTCATTGCGGGCCCAAGTTGCCACTGCGCGAGGAAGGTGTCATTGCACGAGGAAGGTGTCATTGCGCGAGGAAGGTGTCATTGCGGGCCCCGACCCGCAATCCAGTGCCTTCAGACTCCCTGGATGCCGGATCGGAGTCCGGCATGACAAGAGCGGAAGTTGTCATTGCGGGCTCCGACCCGCAATCCAGTGCCTTCAGACTCCCTGGATGCCGGATCGGAGTCCGGCATGACAAGAGCGGAAGTTGTCATTGCGGGCTCCGACCCGCAATCCAGTGCCTTC